>NZ_JBNWUK010000001.1:242066-338462 GCF_050563205.1 Zafaria sp. Z1313 | reverse complement strand
CTCCTCGCCGCCCGATTCCCCCCCCCCACTTCCCCCCCCCCCCGCCCCGGTCCCGGCCTACTCGGACTCCCAGCCCACGAGCGTCCAGTCCAGGTCCTCGCTGCCCTTGAAGAGCGGCGAGCCGTAGTTCGCCAGCTTCTGCTTGGCGAAGGTGATCAGCGGCCCGTTGAACGCGATGCCCATGGAGTAGTACTTGGCCATGTGCTCCTTCTCGATGTCCATCGCGGCCTTGATGCGCTCGGTGTCGTCCTCGATCTGCGGGACCTCCGCGATCCGGCGGTCCAGTTCCTCGTCGCCGACGCCGTTGGCCGAGACCTTGGTGTCGTAGAACTGCTTGACCGTGTTCGTCGGATCGGAGCCGACCGTGTATCCGGAGATCGTCATCTGGAACGTCCGCTCGCCCATGACCTTGCCGAAGTCCGAGGAACCGCGCTGGTCGATCGAGACCTCCATCCCGGCCTTGTTCAGCTGGTCCTGGAGCGTCTGGACGAGCGCCAGGGTCGTCGGGTCGTCGCCGAAGTTGGTGATCGAGAACGCCACCTTCTCCCCGTCCTTGGCCATGACGCCGTCCGCGCCCTCCTCGTACCCGGCGTCCACGAGCACCTGCTTGGCCGCCTCGGCGCCCGGCTCCTCGACGGGGTAGTTGTCCTGGTAGTGCGGCGAGACCGGCAGGAGCATCATCGATCCCGGCGTCTCCTCCTCCCAGTTCAGTCCGCTGTAGCGCACGGCGGCGAGCGCCTTGCGGTCCACAGCCGTGAAGATCGCCTCGCGGACGGCGACGTCGCTGACGACGTCGGCCTGGGCGTTGATGTTCATGCCGCCGGCGAAGAGCCGCTGGCCGCGGCGGACGTCCGCGTCGGGGGTTCCGTCGAGTTGCTGGTAGCGGTTGAGCGTGTTGGCCGCGGTCGCGTCGATCTCGCCGTTCTTGAAGGCCGCGATGGTCGCCGAGTCCTCCATTTGGCGGAACACGATCGTGTCCAGCTTGCCGGGTTCGCCCCACCAGGCGTCGTTCTTCTTGTAGGAGATCGTCTGCGCGGCGCTGTCGTACTGGTCCAGCGTGTAGGGGCCCGCGCGCCACTCGGGATGCGGTTCGCCGACGAACCCGTCATTGAAGACCTCGGGCGTGTTCACGTCGGGGTGGACGAGACGGTAGAACAGGGCGTCGACGGGGAACGTCGGCGTCTTCATGACCACGGTGACGTCCTTGGCGGTCTCGCCCTGCTCGACGGACTCGATGTACTCGTAGCTGCCCGGGCTGACGATGTCGTTGTCCTCGATGGAGCCGTCGAGCTGCTTCCACGTGTTGATGAAGGAGTCCGCCTCGATGGGCGTGCCGTCGTTCCAGGCGGCCTGCTCGTTGATCTTGATGGTGATGGTCTGGACCCCGTCCACGACATCGCTCTCGAACTCCGTGCAGAAGTCCTCCTTGAGCTGGGGCGTGCCCACGGCGTCCCCGGTCCAGCAGCCGGCCTGGTTCATGGGCGAGAGCAGGAACGCGTTGTCGGCGGAATTGCCGGCGTTGGTGTGACGGTTGAAGTTCGGCCCGACGTTGCCGACCGGGAGGGTCAGGGTCCCGCCGTCGGCGAGCGCCTCGCGGGGCTGCTCGTTGATGTCCACGAGCTGGGCGAGGTCGTCGCCCGAGACGCCGGCCGCGGCCGAGGCCGGGCCGCCGCTTCCGTTGCCGCCGCCCGCGCATGCGGTCAGCAGCAGGGCGGCGGACAGCGCCGCGCCTACCTTGATGTGGTTGTTCATGGCATACCTTTCTCAGTGGTCCTGTCCCGTGGTCCGGTCGAGGCTTGTCGCCGCGGCGCTGACGTGGCCCGCGGAATGTCCCTGGACGACGACGGCGTCGTCCAGGCGGTCGTCGGGGTAGAAGCAGGCGTGGCCGTGGTCGGCGGCCACCGCTTGCAGCTCGGGCACCTCGTCGAGGCACTTCTGCCGGCGTTCCGGCGGGAGGCCCGCGAAGATGGGGCACCGCGAGGCGAAGTTGCACCCCCGGGGCGCGTCGAGCGGCGTGGGCAGGTCGCCGTCGAGGATGATCCGGCGCCGCGCGCGCTCCACCCGGGGATCGGGGATGGGGATCGCCGAGAGGAGGGCCCGCGTGTAGGGGTGCCGGGGGCGTTCGAAGACCTCGTCGACCTCCCCGATCTCCACGATCCGGCCCAGGTACATCACGGCGACGCGGTCCGAGATGTGCCGGACGACGGAGAGGTCGTGGGCCACCATGAGGTAGCTGAGGCCGCGCTCGGCCCGCAGCTGGTCGAGGAGGTTGACCACGCCCGCCTGGACGGAGACGTCGAGGGCGGACACGGGCTCGTCGAGGACCACGAGCCGGGGGTTGGTCGCGAGCGCCCGCGCGATGCCGATCCGCTGCCGTTGTCCTCCCGAGAACTGGTTCGGGAAGCGGTTGACGTGGTCCGGTTGGAGGCCCACGGTCCGCATCAGCTCGAGGATGCGGCGCCGGATCTCGGGCTTGGCCACGCATTGGTTCTCGAGCGGCTCGGCCAGGATCTCGTAGACCGTGAACCGCGGGTCCAGCGCCCCGGTGGGGTCCTGGAAGACCATCTGGAGGTCCTTGCGGACCCCGGTGCGGACCTCGTTCCGGCTCGCCTCGCCGTTTCCGACGCCGTTGATCCGGATCTGCCCGTCCGTCGCCTTCTTGAACTCCATGATCTCGAGCAGCGTGGTGGTCTTGCCGCAGCCGGATTCGCCGACGATCGAGAAGCACTCCCCCTCCCGGATGTCGAAGCTGAGCCCGTCGACGGCCTTGACGGTACCGATCCGGCGCTTCACGAGCGCGCCCTTCATGAGCGGGAAGTGCTTCTTGACGTCGCGCAGCTCCAGGACCGTGCGCCGCTCGGCCCGGGGGACGTCGGCGAGCAGCGATCCCGGGATCTCGGGCGCCGAGAAGACCTGGTGGGCGTCCGGGTTGTCCCTGACGAGGTCGGTCTTGAGGCAGGCCGCGCTGTGGCCCGGGCTTCCGTCGACCGGTACGAGCGCCACGTCGGAGCGGGTGCATTCCTCGGAGGCGAGCGGGCAGCGCGGGGCGAACGCGCACCCGGGCGGCGGGTCGACGAGGTTGGGCGGCGTGCCGTGGATGGGCACGAGCGACTCGGACGTGGTCTGGTCCACGCGGGGCACGGCCGCCAGCAGGCCGAGCGTGTAGGGCATGCGCGGGCCGTAGTAGATGTCCTCGACCGTCCCGTTCTCGACGGCCCGTCCGGCATACATGACGACGATGTCGTCGGCCATGCCGGCCACGACGCCGAGGTCGTGGGTGATCATCATGACGGCGGCGCCGGTCTCCTCCTGGGCGGCCTTGAGCACCTCGAGCACCTGCGCCTGGATGGTCACGTCGAGCGCCGTCGTGCATTCGTCGGCGATGATGACCTGCGGATCGTTGGCGATGGCGATGGCGATCATCACCCGCTGGCGCATGCCGCCGGAGAACTCGTGCGGGAACGCCTTCATGCGCTCCCTCGGGCTCGGAATGCCCACGAGGGCGAGGAGCTCGACGGCGCGGGCGGCCTTGGCCTGCCGGCTCATCCGGGGGTGGTGGACCGTGAGCGCCTCCATGATCTGGTCCCCGACCGTGAAGACGGGGGTCAGGGAGGAGAGCGGGTCCTGGAAGACCATGGCCACCTCCTTGCCGCGGTACCGGCACATCTCCTTGTCGCCCAGGCCGAGCAGCTCGGTTCCCCGGTAGCTGATGGAGCCCGTGATCCGCGCGGTCTCGGGCAGCAGCCCCATGACGGCCATCGACGTCACGGACTTTCCGGATCCGGACTCGCCGACGACCCCGAGGGTCTTGCCGGGGTGCAGGTCCAGGTCGATGCCCCGGACCGCGTGGATCACGCCGTTCTCCGTGTTGAAGCGGACGTTGAGGTCCCGGACGCTCAGCACGGGGGCGGGGCCCTGCGCGAGGGTGCCGGCCGCTCCCGTTCCCGGGGCGGGCCGGGCACCCGCGCCCGCGGCCGGAGTGTCACCTAGGGGTCGCTGCTTCATGGCTTGGCCTTTCCGACGGACGTCGAGTGCGGGTCGAACGCGTCCCGCAGGCCGTCGTTCATCATGGCCAGCGCTCCCGTGAGGAAGAACATCGCCGCGAGCGGGAACCAGAACATCCACGGGAAGGAGCTGACCTGGGAGGAGGCCTGGGCGATGAGGACGCCGAGGCTGATGTCCGGGTCCTTGACGCCGATTCCCACGAAGGAGAAGGAGATCTCGGCCAGCACGGCCAGGGAGATGCCCTTGGTGACCTCGAGGACCAGAAGGGAACCGATGTTCGGGACCAGATGGCGCCAGACGATCTTGAAGGGGTGGACCCCCATGAACTGGGCCGCCTTAATGAACTCCCGCGTCATGAGGGACAGCCCGAGCGAGCGGATGAGTCGGGCGGCGCCCATCCAGCCGAAGAGCAACAGGACCGCGGTGAGCAGGATCCACCCGGGGACGTTCTCCTTGAGCCCGCCGCCGCCGCTCGTGGCGATGGCCACGATGAGGATCGTCGGGACCATGATCAGCGTCTCCAGGAACAGCAGCATGTACTTCTCGACCCGGCCGCCGAAGTAGGCCATCGTGCAGCCGTAGACCGCCGCCAGCAGGGCCGATCCGAGACCGACGATCAGTCCGATGACGATCGAGGTCCGGACGCCGTCCACCATCTGCATGTAGAGGTCCCGCCCGCTTTGCGACGTCCCGAACCAGTGCTCGGCCGACGGCCCCTGCGAAACCGCGAGCGGATCGATGGTCCGGCTGTCCCACGGGCTCAGGAGTCCGCCGAAGGCGGCGAAGACGCACAGGAAGCCGAACATGCACAGACCGAGGACGGCCGTCCGGTTGCGCAGGAAGCGGCGGAGGATGATGGCGTTCTTGCTCTTGACGACGCCGTGCTCGAGCGTCGGCTCCGCGTCCGGCTCCCGGGTGCCGATGTCCCGGGGGTCCGGGGTTCCCCACGTGGTCATGAGACCCTCACTCTCGGATCGACGAGCGTCGTGGCGAAGTCGGCCAGGATGGCGCCGATGGCGAAGATCAGCGAGGCGTAGGCGACGGTGGCCACGGTGCCGTTCACGTCGGCCATGGAGATCGCCTGGATGCCCCACAGCCCGATGCCCGGCCAGGCGAAGATGGCCTCCGCGAAGAAGCCTCCCGTGAAGATGGCCGGGATGGTGAAGGCGATCGACTGGGCGACGGGGATGAAGGAGACGCGCAGCGCGTGCCGGCTGATCGCCTGGTTGCGGGTCAGCCCCTTGGCCCGCGCGGTGCGCACGAAGTCGGCGTTGACGTTGTCGAGGAGGTACTGGCGCTGCGCGATCTGGTAGGCCTGCCAGCCCATGACCGTGATGGCGAACGTCGGCACGGCGTAGTGGGCGGCCATGTCCCAGAAGGCCTCCCAGCCCGGCTCGACCCCCGGGGTGGCGATGCCCGTGACGAAGAAGATCCGCTCGCCCGCCATGGCGTTGATCTGGATGGCCCCGAGCTGGATCAGGAAGTAGCCGATCGGGGCCGGGAGGATGTAGACGAAGTAGCTGTAGCCGGTGATGAGACGGTCGGAGATCTTGTACTGCCGCGCCGCGGAGACGACGCCGAGGACGACGCCGATCACGAGCGTCAGGATGATCGCGGCGAGGAAGAGGCGGGTCGAGACCCAGACGCGGTCCCCGAACTGCTCGTTGACGAAGGCGCTGTTGGGGCTGCGGCCCCAGTCCCACCGGAAGAGCACGCCCGAGAGCCAGTCGACGTAGCGTTCCCAGGGCGAGGCGGTCGGGTCCAGCCCGAGGCCCTTGAAGGAGCGTTCGACCTGTTCGGGCGTGGGGCGGGGGATCCGTTCCTGTTCCAACAGCGCCGGCTTCATGGTGCTCACGGCCAGGAAGTAGGTGGCGGACGTGGTCAGGAAGATCATGACCACGTAGGTCGCCGCCCGGCGGCCCAGGTACTTCAGCATGGCGCACCCCGCCCCGCGGGCCCCCTCCCGGACCGGGGCGGCCGTACCCGCCCTGGACCTCCCCCAGCCGTCGACAGAACCACGGACCACGCTCCTCACACGCCACGTCAATCAGGCGGAAATCCGCCAGGAACCACTCGACAGATCGTGTTGATCGTCGGGGATTCCAGTCATTCTAGGCACACTCCGCGTCGCCCTTGCGCCGCCTCCACGGAATCACGCCCGCGGAACGTGGAATCGTCGAGCAGGACGGGTGGCCGGGTCCACCGAAGGGGTCATTGAAGCCTGGCGTGGATGCCCCTACAATGCCCCGCCCCGTGACGCGGGTCACATCTGGCCGCGCCGTGGCGCGCATCGGGCAGCGGCGCGCGGCGACCAGGCGCCGCCACCCTCGACGTGAAGGTTACGTTTCGGAAACGATCGGCGCGGGCAGAGCGGCCTCGCTGGAGGGCGAAAAGTCCTGAAATAACGATTTGATATCCGGGCGCGCCGCCGGGGCCGGCGTGCCGGCGGCGGCGTTGGAACCCCACGGGTTAACGACGAAAGTCCCAGCGGCCTGGGCCTGCTGGGACTTCGCGGAGAGCTCCCCCGACTGGACTCGAACCAGTAACCCTTCGATTAACAGTCGAATGCTCTGCCAATTGAGCTACGGGGGAAGGCAACGGATAAGACTATACAAGAGCCGCGCCGCCGACGCTAAATCACGGGCCTCCCCCTGGCTCAGTCCCCGCGCAGGGCGCGCCGCCGGATCTCGAGCTCCATGAGCTCCCGGTTGATCCGCTGGAAGCCCTCCGGGTCCGCGGCGGGATCCATGCGCTGGAGCTGTCCGATCCGCTCCGCCTTCTGGTGGGTGATCTGCAGCTCGAACAGGCGGTTCATGATGTCCCGGCAGTACCGCGCGAGCGCCTCCGTCGAGTTCGCCGGCAACGGCATCACGGCCATCTCCGACACGAGCGGCCGCAACGGTTCCGGCACCTCCTGCCGGATCGCCTCGACCCAGCGTGACGGCGTCGCGCCGGACGCGCCGGCGGCCCGAACGGCCGCGTGGACCGCGGCGTGGGCCGGCGCCAGGAAGCGCGCCTCGTAGAACGCCTGCCACTGCTCGGGCGTCAGCATCGCGGGCTGCTGCAGGACCACCTCGAGCGACTCCCGCTCCATCCGCGTCACGGGATCGTTCACGTCGGGCTGCTGGTGCGCCGGCGGGGAGTACGACGACGGGGCGCCGGCCCCGCCGTCGTACCCCCTCCCCTGCTCCGCGCCCGGGCGCGCCGCGTCCCGGCCCTCGCGGTCCGCGGCACCCTGCCGCCGTCCGCGCTCCGTCCCGGCCGGCGGAGCCTCGCGGGCCCGCTTGGCCGCGGCCGAGACCGCGCGGTGGACGTCGTCCATGTCCATGCCGAGCCAGCCGGCGAGCTCGCGCGCATAGGCGGGGCGCATCGCGGAGTCGCGGATGGCGGCGATGATGGGGGCGGAGGTGCGCAGCGCCTGGACGCGGCCCTCGACCGTGTCCAGGTCGAACTTCTTCAGGCCGACCTTGATCGCGAACTCGAACAGCGGGCGCTTCGACGCGATGAGTTCCCGGACGGCCTCCGGCCCGCGCTGCTGGCGCAGCTCGCAGGGATCGGCGCCGCTCGGTTCGACGGCCACGTAGGTCTGGGCGATGAACCGCTGGTCCTCCTCGAAGGCGCGCAGCGCGGCCTTCTGACCCGCCGCGTCGCCGTCGAAGGTGAAGACCACCTCGCCCCCGGTCCCGTCGTCCTGCAGGAGCCGCCGGGCGATCTTGATGTGGTCCGCTCCGAACGCGGTACCGCACGTCGCCACGGCCGTCCCGACCCCGGAGAGGTGGCAGGCCATGACGTCGGTGTACCCCTCGACGACGATGATCTGCCGGTTCCGCGTGATCTCGCGCTTGGCGAGGTCCACGCCGTAGAGGACCTGGGACTTCTTGTACAACTGGGTCTCGGGGGTATTGAGGTACTTGGGGCCCTGGTCGTCCTCGTACAGCTTACGGGCGCCGAAGCCGATCGTCGCCCCCGTGAGGTCGCGGATCGGCCACGTGAGGCGGCCGCGGAAGCGGTCGTAGATGCCCCGCTGGCCCTCCGAGAACATGCCGGTGAGCTTGAGCTCCTCGTCGTGGAAGCCCTTGTTGCGCAGGTGCTTCAGGAGCGCGTCCCAGCCCTGGGGCGCGTAGCCGACGCCGAAGTGCTCGCACGCGGCGCGGTCGAAGCCGCGCTCGGTAAGGAAGGCCCGGCCGGTCTCGGCGCCGGGCGTTCCCAACTGGGCGCGGAAGAACTCCTCGGCCACCTTGTGGGCGTCGATGAGCCGCTGGCGGCGGCCGACCTCCTGCCGGCTCGGGCCGGTGCCTCCGTCCTCGTAGCGCAGCTCGTAGCCGATGCGGGCCGCGAGCCGCTCGACGGTCTCCGAGAATCCCGTGTGGTCCATCTTCTGGATGAAGGAGATGACGTCGCCGCTCTCGCCGCACCCGAAGCAGTGGAACGACCCGACCTGCGGCCGGACGTGGAAGCTGGGGCTCCGTTCATCGTGGAAGGGGCACAGGCCCTTGAAGGATCCGACGCCCGCCGAGCGCAGCGTCACGTACCCCTCGACGACTTCCTTGATGTCGGTGCGAGAGCGGACCTCGTCGATGTCCTCGCGTTTGATCAGCCCCGCCATGCCCTCCAGCTTACTGGCGGAAGGCGACGCTTTGGACCCGGCGCCCGGCACCCGTCCCGGCGGACCCGCCCGGCCCTCAGCCGGCCTCGGAGGAGGACCTGCCCATGGCCCGGCCCGAGGCCCAGTAGGCCAGCGCGTGGACGTCCTTGCGCCCGAGCGACGTGTTCTCCTTCACGGCCCGGCGCAGCGTCCTGATCCGGCCGGACTCCCCCGCGATCCAGACGGCGTCCGCCCAGGCCAGGTCCGGCCCGGCGGCGGCCGCCAGCTCGTCACCGGTCCCGCGATCGATCGTCCAGGCCACGTCGGCGCGCTCCATGCCGTCGGTCTCGGGGCGGCCGTCCGGCGCGCCGCGCCAATCCTCGGCCGGCAGCAGGACGATGTGGACGCGGGCCTCGGCGCCGTCGGCGGCCAGCGCCGCGGCGACGTCGCGCGCCGCCGGCAGTGAGGCGAGGTCCGCGAGCAGGACATGGCGGCGGCCCGGCCCGGTGGGGTACTCCTTGGATCCGTAGACGGTCGCGGCGAGCACCTCGCCGGGTTCCGCGGTCCCCGCCCAGCCCGAGGCGGGCCCGGCGGGCTCATGGACCAGGAAGTCGACGTCGAACGTGCCCGCCTCCGGGTCGGCGTTGAGGACGGTATAGGCACGCTGGTGGGCCCTGCCCGGTGCGGCGGGATCCGGGAACCAGATGCGGATCCAGAAGGACGGGAAGGGCGGAGCGGCCCCGAAGAGGGTCGGTGAGGCGAACGAGAGGCGGAGCATGCGCCCCGGCAGCGGCCGCCGTGCCGTGAGGCGGATCTCGTGGTCGTCGGCCCGGAGCAGCTTGAGGACCGCCCCCTCGAAGCCGCGGGCCAGTCGCCGTGGGGCAGTGGACTGCTCGGACATGGAACGCTCCTGGATGCTCGGGGCCGATGGCCGTCGCGCACCACGCTATCACGTTGGTTAGGCTTACCTAACGCGCCACGCGTCGCTCCGCACGGTTCAGAAGAGCTCCGCCCCGAACGAATGCCCCTGGACGAGGGTCGCGTGCCACTCGATCGCGGAGCCGTCGGTCAGGGACGCCACCTGGTCGACCACGGCGCGCAGCCGGCCCGCGTCGTCCTCGGCCTCCCGCCAATCCGCCGCGAACATCGGCTCGAGGTACCGCTCCCCCGTCTCCTCCAGCAGTCCCACGAGGTCCCCGAGGACCTCCTGCTGCCGCTGGTAGATGGGCTGGCGTTCCTCGCTCGTCATGACGTACGCGGTCGCGAGGCCCTTCATCGCGGCGATCTCGTGCTCCGTCTCCTCCGGCACGATGAGCCGGCCGTTGAAGCGCGTGAGCGGCTCGCTGCCGAACTCCGCGGCCGTCGCGTCAAGCGCAGACTGGCAGAACCGCCCGATGAACTGGCTCGTCATGTCCTTCAGCGCCGCCATCGAGCGACGGGAGCCGTCCGCGTGCGGAACCCACTCGTCGGTCGCCTCGAGGCGCCGCAACGCGGCGTCGATCGTCGCGTCGTCCATCCCGGGCAGGTACCAGCGCCGCGTGTACTCGATGACCCTCCCGCGCTGGTCGGCGTTGCGGATCCAGCGCAACTGGAACCGGCCGGCGACGATCGCGTCCTCGACGTCGTGCACGGAGTAGGAGATGTCGTCGGCGAGGTCCATGACCTGGGCCTCGACGCACTTCTGCTGCGGTTCCGGGCGCGCCCCGGAGGCACCGTCGTCGTTCCCGGAACGGAGCCACTCGAAGACCGGGAGGTCGTCCTGGTAGACCCCGAACTTCCGCGTCGGCGTCCCGTCCGCCTTCAACGGGGCCTCGGGCCGGGCCCACGGGTACTTGCAGGCGGCGTCCAGCGTCGCCCGCGTCAGGTTCAGGCCGGCCGAGCCGCCCCCGGGGCGGAAGGCCTTGGTCTCGAGACGGGTCAGCAGGCGCAGCGTCTGGGCGTTGCCCTCGAAGCCGCCGATGTGGGCGGCGAGGCGGTCCAGCGCCTTCTCCCCGTTGTGGCCGAACGGCGGATGCCCGAGGTCGTGGGCGAGGCACGCCGTGTCCACGACGTCGGGATCGCAGCCCAGCGTGGCGCCGAGCTCGCGCCCGACCTGCGCGACCTCGAGCGAGTGCGTCAGGCGCGTCCGGACGAAGTCGTCCGAGTAGGGGGCGACGACCTGTGTCTTCGCCCCGAGCCGGCGCAGGGCCGAGGAGTGGAGCACGCGCGCGCGGTCCCGTTCGAAACTCGTCCGGTAGGACTTCTTGGGTGGTTCGGGGACCCAGCGCTCCTCGTCGTATGCGCTGTATCCGGGCACGGGACGTCCCGCGGTACCGGCCGGCCAGGCGGCGGTCCGGCGCTCAGCCACCCGAGACGTCCAGCTCGGCGGCGGAGATCATGGCCCGGTGCGCGGCGCTCAGCTCGCGGCTGTCGAGCCACCCGTCGGGCAGCGTGGTCCGCTTGGGTGATCCGGCGCGGCCCCGCGGGCCCTCGGCGTCCGGCCCCGGGTAGGGGGCCCCGGCGTCGAGCTCGGCCAGGAGCGCGCGCAGCGTCGCGAGGTCCGGCACCGTGGCGAGGGAGGCCCGCAGCTCCCCGCCGACCTGGTAGCCCTTGAAGTACCAGGCGACGTGCTTGCGGATGTCGCGCAGGGCCTTGCCCTCGTCCTCGAAGTACTCCACGAGCAGCTGGGCATGGCGGTAGAAGCTGTCGGCGACCTCCTTCAGCCCCGGCCTGAAGCGGCGCCCGGATCCCTCGAACGCCGCCTGCAGGTCGCCGAAAAGCCACGGCCGCCCCTGGCATCCGCGGCCGATCACGACCCCGTCCACACCCGTCTGCTCGACCATGGCGACCGCGTCCTCGGCGCTCCAGATGTCCCCGTTGCCGAGCACGGGGATGTCGGGCAGCGCGTTGCGCAGCTCCGCGATGGCGTTCCAGTCGGCCTGCCCGGAGTAGTACTGGCTCGCCGTGCGCCCGTGCAGGGCGACGGCGGCGACGCCGGCGTCGCGGGCGATCCGGCCCGCCTCGATGAACGTCAAGTGGTCGTCGTCGATGCCCTTGCGCATCTTGATGGTCAGGGGGACGTCCCCGCGGGCGGCCTCCCGGGCGGCCGTCTGCACGATCGCCGTGAACAGCTCCGTCTTCCAGGGCAGGGCCGATCCCCCGCCGCGGCGCGTCACCTTGGGGACGGGGCAGCCGAAGTTCAGGTCGATGTGGTCGGCCCGGTCCTCCTCGACCAGGAGGCGCACGGCCGCGCCGACGGTCTTCGGGTCCACCCCGTAGAGCTGCACGGAGCGCACGTCCTCGTCGGCGTCGTGGGAGATGATGCGCATCGACATCTCGTTGCGCTCCACGAGCGCGCGGGAGGTCACCATCTCGGCGACGTACAGTCCGCCGCCGTATTCGCGGCAGAGCCGCCGGAAGGCGCGGTTGGTGATGCCGGCCATGGGCGCCAGGACCACGGGCACGTCGATGGTCAGCCGGCCCAGCTTCAGGGGCGGCAGTTCCAGCTTCGTGGTGCTCGGGGCGGCGGTAGTGGCAGTCACCCGTCCATTATGTCAAGAGGGGGCAAATCGGCGGCGCCCGTCAGCCGGCCCGGCTCGCGAGGGGATCACCGGATGCGCCGCCACCCGCGGCGCCCGCGGCACCGGGCCCGCGGCCCCTCCCCGGGCCGACGGCCTTGACGACGAGGACGGCGATGCCCGTCGTCACGGGGATGGCCAGGACCAGGCCGATCGACCCGACGAGCGTCCGGATCACCTCCTCCGCCAGCTCGCCGCTCGTGAACGTGTCCAACAGGGCCCGGTCGTAGAGGCTCAGGAGGATCAGCACCGGCAGCGCGGCCCCCGCGTAGGCGAAGGCGATCGTGTAGACCGTGGAGGCGATGTGGTCGCGGCCGATCCGCATGGCGGACGCGAACAGCTCCCCGGCGCTGCGGTCCGGCGAGGCCTCGGCGAGCTCCCACACGGCGGAGGACTGCGTGATGGTGACGTCGTTGAGCACGCCGAGCCCGGCCACGAGGAGGCCGCAGAGGATGACGCCGGACAGGCTCAGCTGCGGGACCTGGTTGACGAGCGTGTAGGAGGCGTCGTCGCCGACCCCGGTCAGGTGCGCGGCGCCCGTCGCCCAGGCCGCGAGGACCGTGGTCACCATGAGCCCGAAGATCGTCCCGAGCAGGGCCGTCGTGGTGCGGGCCGTGAAGCCGTGGGCGAAGTAGAGCACCGCGATCATGATCATGGAGGAGCCCACGAGGCCCACGAGCAGCGGCGGCTTCCCCTCGACGAGCGCCGGCAGCATGAACACGGACAAGACGCCGTAGGCGCCGACGAGCCCGAGGAGCGCGCGGAAGCCGCGCCACCGCGCGACGAGGCAGACGACGGCCGCGTAGACGACGGCGAGCAGCAGGATGGGCACGGTCCGCACGAAGTCCACGAACACGTAGGGCGCGGCCGAGCCGGTCACGGCGCCGCGCAGGTCGAGGTACCGGATCTTGTCCCCGGCCTGCACGCCCGTCGAGGCGACGATCTCCGGCGGGACCTCCACGGGGACGGCGCTGCCGCCCGCCGACGGCAGCACGTAGGAGACCTCGCAAAGCTGCGCCGTCCCGCCGGCGTCCGCCGTGGCCCCCGAGGACGGGCACTCCTCGGTCACCGTGCGCTGCACGGTTCCCGAGGCGAAGACGACGCCCGCTGCCGTGGAGTAGGGGTCTCCGAGCGAGACGCGGTCGGCCGCCGGCCCCGGCCAGAGGGCCACCGCCCCGATGCCGGTGAGCACGGCCAGCGGCAGCAGGATGGCCGCCAGGATGACCGTCGCGCGGCGTCGGCGCAGCGGATCGCTCAGAACGGGGCCCTCGTGGCCGTGGCTGTGTCCCATGCGGGTTCCTCCGGCTCGCGTGCGGCTACTGGTCGGAGACGATGTGCGTCGTCGTGACGACGGTCGCCTGCCCGGCCGCGATGAGCGCGTCGACGAGGTCGTCGAGGGGCTGCATCGCGTCGTCGACCTCGAGCTTGACCGGGTACTGGTGCGCGAGCATCGCGAGCAGGCCGGAGAGCGCCTCGCGGGCTGCCGGCTCGGCGAGCGAGGGATCCCAGCCCAGGAGGACGTCCGCCGGGGCGTCGAGGCGGTCCGGCTCGTAGCTGACGGCGAAGGCCAGGATCTTCCCGCCCTGCTCCCGCGGACGGTCGCGCAGCACCACGGCTCCCTTGGCGCCGGTCGGGTCGCCGAGGAGCATGGTCTGCGCCCGGCCAAGCGTCATCTCGGAACGGTCCCAGCCGTGGACGGCGTTGTAGAAGTCGGCGACGAGCTGGGTCAGCTCGACCGAACCGGTCGCCGATTCCTCGAGCGTGAGCCCGTCCTCCTCGAAGACGGGCAGGGGCAGGCCGCCCGGTTCGACGACGACGTCGCGCGAGCGCTGGATCGGGTGCAGCCCGAGCGACGCGGCGAAGGCGGCGGCGGCCTCGCCGTCGGCCCCTTCCACGGTGTACCGGGCGCGGACCGCGGTGGTGCCCGACGGCGGGACCTCCTCGCGCAGGCGCCGCAGCAGCTCGGTGCCCACGCCCGCGCGGCGGTTCTCGCGCGCGACCTCCGCGTAGAGCCACAGCCGGTCCGGGTGGAGCGAGGATTCGAAGAGCGTCGCCGCGGCGACCGGGACGCCCTGGTCCTCGGCCACGAGCGTCCGGGCCCAGGGATCCCCGCTCGCGGGCCGCAGCATCGTGCGGTCCAGATGGGCCTGCGGTGTGGCGGGGTCCCCCCACACCTGCAGCAGGGCCAGGTCGTCGCCGTCGGTCCAGGGACGGTAGCTCAGCTCGGCCATGCTCACGCTCCCAGCAGACGCGCCGCCAGGTAGCTCCGGACCTGGTCCAGGGCCACGCGCTCCTGCGCCATCGTGTCGCGCTCGCGGATGGTGACGGCCTGGTCCTCGAGCGTGTCGAAGTCCACCGTGATGCAGAACGGCGTCCCGATCTCGTCCTGCCGGCGGTACCGCCGGCCGATCGCGCCGGCGTCGTCGAAATCGATGTTCCAGTGCCGGCGCAGCTCGGCGGCGAGGTCGCGCGCCTTCGGCGAGAGCTCCTCGTTGCGGCTCAGCGGCAGGACGGCGGCCTTGACCGGGGCCAGGCGCGGATCGAGCTTCAGGACGGTGCGCTTGTCCACGCCGCCCTTGGCGTTCGGGGCCTCGTCCTCGGTGTAGGCGTCGACGAGGAAGGCCATCATGGACCGGGTCAGGCCGAAGGACGGCTCGATCACGTACGGGGTGTAGCGCTCGCCCGTGGCCTGGTTGAAGAAGCTGAGCTCGGTGCCGGAGCCCTTCGTGTGGGAGCCGAGGTCGTAGTCGGTGCGGTTGGCGACGCCCATCAGCTCGCCCCACTCGGAGCCCTGGAAGCCGAAGCGGTACTCGAAGTCGATCGTCCCCGCGGAATAGTGGGCGCGCTCGTCCTCGGGGACGTCGAAGCGGCGCATGTTCTCGGGGTCGATGCCCAGGTCCAGGAACCACGTCCAGCACTCCTCGACCCAGTCCTTGAACCACGTGTCGGCGTCCTCGGGAGCGGTGAAGAACTCGATCTCCATCTGCTCGAACTCGCGCGTGCGGAAGATGAAGTTGCCGGGCGTGATCTCGTTGCGGAACGCCTTGCCGATCTGCCCGATGCCGAACGGCGGCTTCTTCCGGGACACGGTCAGGACGTTGTTGAAGTTCACGAAGATGCCCTGGGCCGTCTCGGGGCGCAGGAAGTGCAGGCCCGCCTCGTTGTCCACGGGGCCGAGGTAGGTCTTGACCAGGCCGGAGAAGAGCTGGGGCTCGGTCCACTGCCCCTTGGTGCCGCAATCGGGGCAGGCGATGTCCGCCATGGACTCCGGCGCGCGCCCCTTCTTGGCCTCGAAGGCCTCGAGGAGGTGGTCCTGGCGGTGGCGCTTGTGGCACGAGGTGCACTCGACGAGCGGGTCGGTGAACGTCGCGACGTGTCCGGAGGCCTCCCAGACCTGCTTGGGCAGGATGATGGAGGAGTCGAGCCCCACCATGTCCTCGCGACCGCGGACGAACGTCTGCCACCACTCGCGCTTGATGTTCTCCTTGAGCTCGGTGCCCAGGGGTCCGTAGTCCCACGCGGAGCGGGATCCGCCGTAGATCTCACCCGCCTGGAAGACGAAGCCGCGCCGCTTGGCGAGGGAGATGACCTGGTCGAGCTTGGACTGGGGCGCCATGAATACAACTCCAAAGGTTCACGTGGCCGCTGGTTGCGGTCCGCAACGGGGGTGGGAAATGCTACCGACACAGCCTAGCGCGGCGCCTTGCCGCCGCCGCAATCCGTCGCCGGCAGCGGGGGCCGGGTGGCTCGGGCCGGGCGCGGAGGAGGGAGGCGCGGTCCGTGCGAGGGGGGAAGGATTCGCGGTCTGCGCGGGGGCGGAGGACGACGCCGGGGCCGCGCCTACCGCGGGCGCCGTCCGGGAAGGCTCGCGAGGACGACCGCGCCGAGGGTCACGAGCGTCCCGAGGACCGTGGCCGGGGCGATGATCGTTCCCGGAGCGGGCAGGACGAGGTCGATGGCGAGGGAGCCGACGAGCTGGCCGGCGATCATGCACAGCCCGGAGACCAGGACGCCGAGGGAGCGGACCAGGACGGCGCCGATGGCGATGAAGATGCAACCGAACAGTCCGCCCGTATAGAGCCACCACTCGCCCGGCCAGGAGGCGGTTCCGCCGCCGACGAGGACCTTGACCGCCCACGCGGTGGCGAGCACGAGGGCGCCGGCGGCGAAGTTGAACAACGTCGCGGTGATCGGGGTGCCGTAGCGGGCGGCCTGCGTCCCGTTCATGGCCTGCTGGAACCCCATGAGCAGCCCCGCCGTGAACGGCAGGAGGACGGGAAGCAGGGGGCCCGGGTCGCCGTCGCTTCCCGGGGTCATCCGCGGAGACACGGCCCACGCGACAGCCAGGACCATGACGACCGCGGCGGTCAGGCGCCGGACCGTCACGGCGCGGCGGCCTCCGGGTCCGAAGCCGATCCGGTCCACGAGCAGGCCGCTGATCGTCTGGCCTGCGACCACGGCGACCGTGAACACGGCCACGCCGATGAGCGGCACCGCGCTCGCCTGGCCGAGGACGAGGTAGGCGCCGAGCACGCCGGCCAGGAGG
The DNA here is from genome assembly GCF_050563205.1 of Zafaria sp. Z1313. Lineage (NCBI taxonomy): Bacteria > Bacillati > Actinomycetota > Actinomycetes > Micrococcales > Micrococcaceae > Zafaria > Zafaria sp. Z1313. Next base: position 321,769 of record NZ_JBNWUK010000001.1, on the reverse strand, counting down.
TACCAGCGGGGGAAGTCGCGGTCGCGGAGGGCCGCGCGCGCCTGGGCGAGCCCCCGGCGGCCGGCGGGGAGGGCGAAGGAGAGGACGGTCATGACGATCAGGCCCGTGGCGAAGCTGACGGTCGCGGCGCCGGCGCCGTCGTCCATCGCCGTGCTCAGTCCCCCGTTGACGCGCCCCTGCAGGGGCATGAGCAGTCCCGCGAAGACCGCCAGGAGGAGGCCGGCCCAGACCGGGAGCACACGCCGGGCAGCGGCGGATCCGGGTGCGGGCATCGGGCGGGGTACGGGGCTCTGGCTCACCGGCCCATGCTAGTGCGTGGCCCCCAGGGGCACGGCCTCCATGACGGCGCGCCCGCGGGGCCCGCGGGCGTTCACCACTGGATGTCGGCGGGGGCGTCGAGGGGCCGGCGGAGCGCGTCGTCGGTGGTCACGGCGAGGGTGTCGGCGTCGTGCAGCGGGGCGTCGAAGCGCAGCCCGGTCCGGTCCTCGAGCTCGGCCACGGAGACCTGGTACGTGCGGAACTCGTCGATCTCCAGGGCCTCGAGGACGGAGAGGTTCTGCGTCAGGAGGAAGGCGCGTGCCGTGAGGTGGTCGTCGTGGAGGAAGGCGACGAGCTTCCAGAACTCCCGCGGGATCGGAACGCCGCGGTAGACGCGGTCGTCGTCGTGGAAGACGGGTCCGCCGAAGACCGAGGCGCGCAGCCCCTGGACCTCGACGTCCTCGAAGAGCGCGTCCTCGATGCGGCCCCAGACGCCCTGGCGGCTGCTCTGGTTGAAGTCGTCGAGCTGCGGGGCGATGTTGGTGAAGTAGAAGGAGTCCCGATTGGCCGCCTCCGCCTCTTCGCGGCCTCCCCACAGCAGGTCGGCCCGCCGGGCGATGTGTCCGCGGTCCAGGCGGTTCGCGGAGTAGAGCTCGTCGCCGGCCTGGTGCCCGGCGGGCACCCGCCGGTCCTTGGTGAAGCGGATCCCGGTGCGGTTGAGCCTCATGAGTCCTCCGCCGTCGATGTTCCACGCGACCCAGCGCGCCAGGCGCCTGGCCCCGTGCATGGACAGGGAGAAGTGGGCGTAGGGGACGACCTCGCCGTCGTCGTACGCGACCGCGGCTCCCTCCCCCGCCCGTGCCGGCGGCTCGATGGCCGGGCCGAGGAATCCGGGGTCGTATCCCGTGCGGTGCGCGTTGCAGTCCATGGCTTCCCCCTGGGGTCCGGTCCTGGGTCCAACGCTACTCCTGCGCCGGGGATCCGGCGAGGGGTCGCGGCGGACGACGGCGGTGCCGGCCTCCGGTCCGCCGGGGAGCGTTCCGGGGGCGGAGGACGCATGGTGGATGATGGTTCCATGAGCGCACACGAACCGCTGCCCGTGGCCATCCGCGACGAGTCGATCCGCCTCGGCCAGCTGTTGAAGCTGGCCTCCCTCGCGGAGGACGGGATCCAGGCCAAGGAGTTCATCGAGAACGGGCTGGTCAAGGTCAACGGCGATATCGAGACGCGCAGGGGCCGCCAGGTCCGCCCGGGCGACGAGGTCGAGGCGAACGGGGAGCGCATCCGCGTCGAGTCCGGGGCCTGAGCCCGGAGCGCGGCGCCGCGCCCGGATCGCGCTACGCCTCGGCCACGCTGCGGTCCAGGACGTGGTGCCGCAGGAACTCGGAGACGTGGCCCATCTCGGCCTCGTTGATCGAGTGCGGCAGTCCGGCGTAGAGCATCTTGCTCAGCTCCGCATGGTCCCTGGCCCATGCGAGGGTGTGGGCGATCTTGTCCTCGCCGATGACGGCGTCCGCCTGGCCACGGCCCCAGAACAGCGGTCGGCGGAGCCGGCGGGCCGCCTCGTCGTCGAAGAACGCGTCGCCGCCCGCGTCGACGGCGAATCCGGACAGCCCGACGACCGCGTCGACGTCCGCGGGGCGGTGGCGCAGCACGGACGTCGCCACGGCCATGCCCATGGAGAAGCCCAGCAGCGTCACGGAGCTGTGCTGGTCCCTGACGGCGTCCAGCCACGACCAGACGTCCCCGCAGGCCTCGACGACCTTCTCGACGGAATAGTCGATGTCCTGGGTCAGGGGGAACCACGTGAAGCCGGGTCCGAGGGCGTGGGGCGCGCGCACCGAGGCGATCGTGAACTCGGCGGGGAGCAGCGGCGCCAGGCCGATCAGGTCCCGCTCGTGGGACAGGTAGCCGTGGAACATGACGAGCAGGGGCGTCCCCGCCCGCTCGGACTCGGGGCGGGACCAGACGACAACGGGATTCCAGGCATGCGCACTCATGGAGACCATTGAACCACGCGCGTCATTGAAGCTTGAAGCAATACGTCGGACCTGGGCCCGGCATGGCGCCGAGGGCCTCGATTTGCGAGGATGTACCCGTGAGTAACCACAAGACCTCCCCCTGGTCCGACACGGTCGGCGACGACGCCCGTGACGTGGAACGGCATCCCTGGCGGCGCTACGTGGCCCTGGGCGACTCGTTCACCGAGGGCATCGGCGACCCGGATCCATCCTCCCCCGGCGGCAGCCGGGGCTGGGCGGACCGCGCGGCCGAGGAGCTCAGCCGCGGCGTGGAGGGCTTCGCCTACGCCAACCTGGCGATCCGCGGGCGCCTGCTGCGGCAGATCCACGAGGAGCAGGTCGGCCCCGCGATCGAGCTCAAGCCCGACCTCGTGAGCATCTGCGCCGGCGGCAACGACGTGATCCGGCCCAATGGCGACCCCGACGCGCTCGCGGCCGAGATGGACGTCCTCATCGGCGACCTCGCGGCCACCGGGGCCACTGTCGTCCTGTTCAACGGCCCCGACATCGGCACGACCCCCGTCTTGAACACCCGGCGCGGGCGCGTGGCCATCTACAACGAGAACCTGCGCACCGTGGCAGCGCGGCACGACGCCGTGGTCGCCGACCTCTGGTCCCTCGGCGAGCTGCACCACCCGGCCATGTGGGCCGAGGACCGGCTGCACTTCTCGGCGCTGGGCCACCACACGATCGCCGCGATGTTCCTGGACACCCTCAACGTGGCGCACGAGCTCGAGCCCCTGCAGGTCAAGCCCGTGGTGCCGAAGCCCTGGCGCGAGGCCCGCCGCGAGGACCTCGTCTGGGCCAGGACCCACTTGACCCCCTGGGTCCTGCGCCGCCTGCGCGGCCGCTCCAGCGGCGACGGGGTCACCGCCAAGCGCCCGCTCGCCTCCCCGCTTTCGACGGGCACGGTGGGCGCCGGCGATCCCGAGCGGCAGCACGGGGAAGGCTAGGCGCGGGACGCACGCCCGGCCCCGCCGGGTGGAGGGGTCCGGGGCCCGGCCGCTCCCGCGGCTCAGCCGGCGAAGACCGTGGCGCGCAGCGGCGCGTCGAGCTGCGTGATGTCCGTGAGGAAGCCGTCATGCCCGATCGGCGAGTCGATGGCGTGGACCGGCGGACGGCCCGGCAGGAGCGCCGCGAGGCGCTCCGACTGCTCCGGCCAGTACAACCGGTCGCTCGTCACCGCGGCGATGAAGAAGCGGGTCGAATCCAGACGCGCGAGCGCCGCCTCCACGCCGCCCCGGCCGCGGCCGACGTCGTGGCTCATGAGCGCCTCGGTCAGGACCAGGTAGCTGTTGGCGTCGAAGCGCGCCGCGAGCTTGTCCGCCTGGTGGTCCAGGTAGCTCTCCACCTGGTAGCGCCCGCGTTCGGACGTCGCCGAACCGAGCGGGCTCTCCCCGGGCTGCGCGGCGCGGCCGAAGCGCGACTCGAGCTCGGGCTCGGAACGGTAGGTGACGTGCGCGATCCGGCGGGCGATGCCGAGCCCGCCGACCGGACCCCGCGCCCCCTGGGCGGTACCGCCCGGGTCGGCCCCGGCGTCGTAGTAGTCCCCGCCGGCGAAGCCGGGATCCAGCCGGATCGCCGCCGACTGCGCCTGGGCGAACGCGATCTGCTCGGCGCTCGCCTGCGCCGTCGCGGCGACCACGACGCAATGCCCGACGCGGTGCGGGAACTCGGCCGCCCACTCGAGGGCGCGCGCGCCACCCATCGAACCGCCGACCACGGCATGCCAGCGGTCGATTCCGAGCTCGTCGGCGAGCCGGGCCTCCAGCCGTACGGAGTCCCGGATCGTCGTGAACGGGAAGCGCGAGCCCCAGGGGACGCCGTCGGCATCGGGCGACGAGGGCCCGGTGCTGCCGTAGCAGCCGCCGACCATGTTGGCGGCGACGACGAAGTACCGCTCCGTGTCGATGGTCCGACCCGGGCCGATGAAGCCGTCCCACCACCCGGGTTCCGCCCCGTCCCCGCGCGCCACGTGGGTGTCCCCCGTCAGGGCGTGCTGCAGCAGGACCGCGTTCGATGCGTCGGCGTTGAGCCTCCCCCACGTCTCGTAGGCGAGGTCCACGGCGGGCAGGAACCCCCCGGTCTCGAAGGCGAAGGCGCCCGTGCGCAGCACGCGCAGGATGCCGTCGCCGGAGGGCACGCCGGACGGGGCGGCCGCCTGGCCGCCCCGTCCGATCGTGCCGCGTGCGGTGTCGACGTCGATGCTCACTTCACCGCTTCGAGGTCGGCGGCCGGAGCGTCGGCGGCGGAGGCCGCCGCGAAGCCGCCCTCCAGGTCCGCGATGATGTCGTCCACGTGCTCGATGCCCACGGCGATCCGGACCAGGCCGGGCGTGACGCCGGCCGAGCGGCGTTCCTGCTCGGTCAGCTGCGCGTGCGTGGTCGACGCCGGGTGGATGGCCAGGGAGCGCACGTCGCCGATGTTGGCGACGTGGGAGTGCAGCTGCAGCCCGTCGATGAAGGCCTGGCCCGCGGCGGCACCGCCGGCCAGTTCGAACGCGATCACGGCTCCCGTGCCGCGCGGACCGTACTTGCGTCCGCGCTCGAACCACGGGCTCGAGGGCAGCCCCGCATAGGCGACCGACACGACGTCGGAACGCGCCTCGAGCCACTCGGCGACCTTCTGGGCGTTGGCGACGTGGCGCTCGACCCGCAGGCTCAGGGTCTCGAGGCCCTGCGCGATCAGGAAGGCGTTGAAGGGCGCCACCGAGGAACCGAGGTCGCGCAGCAACTGCACGCGGGCCTTGAGGATGTAGGCGAGGTTGGCCCCGAGGATCCCGTCCACGCCGAGGTCGCGGGCGAAGACCAGTCCGTTGTAGGACTCGTCCGGGGTGTTGAAGCCCGGGAACCGCTCCGGATCCGCGGCGTAGTCGAAGCGGCCGGCGTCCACGATCACGCCGGCGATCGCCGTGCCGTGGCCGCCGAGGTACTTGGTCGCCGAGTGGATGACGACGTCGGCGCCCCACTCGATCGGGCGGACCAGGTACGGGGTGGACAGCGTGTTGTCCACGAGCAGCGGCACGCCGGCCTCGTGGGCCGCCGCGCTCACGCCCTCGATGTCCAGCACGTCCTGGCGCGGATTGGAGACGACTTCCCCGAAGAAGGCCTTGGTGTTGGGCTTGACGGCGTCGCGCCACAGCCCCAGGTCGTCCGGGTCGGCGACGAAGGTGACTTCGACGCCGAGGCGGGCGAGCGTGTGCTTGAGCAGGTTCTGCGTCCCGCCATAGAGGCTCGGGCTGGCCACGATGTGGTCGCCGGCGCCCGCGACGTTCAGGATCGCGAACGTCGTCGCGGCCTGCCCCGAGGACAGGAGCAGCGCGCCGACGCCGCCCTCGAGGTCCGCGATGCGGTTCTCCACGGCCTCCTGCGTGGGGTTGCCGATGCGCGTGTAGATCGGTTCGAGCTCGGCCAGCGCGAAGCGGGCCGCGGCGCTCTCGGCGCTCGGGAAGACGAACGAGGTGGTCTGGTAGATCGGCAGGGCCCGGGCGCCCGTGGCCGCGTCCGGACTCTGGCCGGCGTGGATCTGGCGCGTCTCGAAGTTCCAGTGGTTGGACATGGTGGCTTCCCTTCCATCGAAGGGCCGTTCCCCCGTCCGGCGGCCGTGCCTGCCGACGGGGTCGTGACCCGCGCTTGCCGGGCATCGGGATTGATGCTCGGCCCGGTCCTCACCCGGGGCACCCCACCGCGAGTGGAGGGTTGCCGGCCAGCAAACCGGGGTTTAGCGCTGGCACTCATGACCTGGGATCCAGTCTGGCCCGGGAGCGGGCGGGGCCGCAAGCGGCGCCGCGCGAATATGACGCGGCGTGAAAGCGGACGCGCCTCCGCGGCCGCCACAAGCAAGGGGAGCCTAAGTCGAGACCCACATCACAAAGTGCCATCATGAACCCATGATGAGGTTGGACCATGTTTCATATGCGTGCGGACAGGACGGTCTGGCGGCCACGGCGGCCAGGATCGAAGAACAGCTGGGGCTTGAATCGGTCAAGGGCGGTGTCCATCCGCGGTTCGGGACGCGGAACGTGATCTTCCCGCTCGAGAACAAGCAGTACCTCGAGGTCGTCGAGGTCCTGAACCATCCGGCCTCGGACAAGGCCCCGTTCGGGCAGGCCGTGAGGGCCCGCTCGGAAATGGGCGGCGGCTGGATGGGCTGGTGCGTGGCGGTGGAGGACCTCGCCCCCTTCGAGGAGCGGCTCGGACGCGCCTCGGTCCCCGGCAATCGCAAGTTCCCCGACGGCCGCGAGCTCACGTGGCAGCAGATCGGCATCAAGGGCCTGATCGCCGACCCGCAGGTGCCCTACATGCTGCGCTGGGACGACGGCACCGAGGAGCTGCACCCCTCCAAGGCGCTGGATCCGGCCGGCCGGATCAGCCGCATCGCGATCGCCGGTTCCGTCGAACGCGTCCGCGAGTGGCTCGGCACGCCGGAGAAGAACCCGCTCGAGGGAGTGGACGTCGAGTGGCAGGCCCCGAACGGCACCCCCGGCATCCTGTCCGTGACCTTCGAGACGCCGAACGGCCCGGTCACCCTCTAGCCCACGGCCCGCAAGGCGGGCCCGCTAGGAACCGATGCCGATCGCGGGCCCCAGGAGCGCGTATCCGACGAACCCGGCCGAGTCCAGGAGCGCGTGGGCGATCACGAGCGGCATGACCCGGCCGTAGCGGTGGTAGAACCAGCCGAAGGCGAGTCCCATGAGGGCGTTGCCGATGAACGGCCCGAACCCCTGGTAGAGGTGGTAGCTGCCGCGGAACAGCGCGCTGGCGACGATGACGGCCCAGGGGCCCCAGCCGATCCGGCGCAACACGTGGAAGAGGAAGCCGACGACGACGACCTCCTCGAGGATCCCGTGGCGCACCGCGGAGAGGACGAGCACGGGGATGGTCCACCAGAACGGATCCAGGGCCGCGGGGACGATCGCCGTGGTGATGCCCAGGGCCCGGCCCGCCGCGTAGACGCCGAGCGTGCCGACGCCGATCGCCCCGAACAGGAGCAGGCCCCAGCCGGCGTCGGGCCACGGGCGGCGGCCATCGAAGCCGAACAGCCGGAAGCCGTTGCGTCCGGCCTGGTGCAGGAAGAAGAAGACGAGCGCGACGGGTACGAGCGAGAAGCCGATGTCGAGGAGCTGGTACGTCAGGTCGAAGTACTGCCGGTCGTTCAGGCTCGTGTTCATGCGCGTCGTCTGCTGCGCGAGCGGCTCCCGGGACAGCTTGTCCAGCAGGTTCACAACGGCGTAGACGGCGGACTGGCCGAGCGAGAGGGCCAGGACCAGAAGCAGCTGGGCCCGCAGCATGTTCCGCTCGGTGCCCACGGCGGGCGGCTCGGGGTGCTTCATGGTCACCCAGCCTACGGCCCCTGCGGCCCCGGGGCGGCACCGAGCTCCCCCCTGCGCCGGAAGCGGTGGCCCCCGGGCACGGAACAGCCCGGCGGCTCCGCGTGGTGGCGCGCTTCCGCCGGGCTGTCCGTGGCCCGTGGCCGGTGGTGCCTGCTAGGCCAGGGCCGCGACCGCGGCGTCGTAGTCCGGTTCCTGGCCGGTCTCGGGGACGAGCTCGGTGTGCAGCACGGTGCGGTCCGCATCCAGGACGACGACGGAGCGCGCGTGCAGGCCCGCCAGCGGGCCGTCGATCAGCGTGGTGCCGTAGTCCTGCCCGAACGCGGAGCGGAAGGTGGAACCGGCCACGACATTCTCGATGCCCTCGGCGCCGCAGAAGCGGGACAGGGCGAACGGCAGGTCGGCGGAGACGCACACGACGGCGGTGTTCTCGAGCGAGGCGGCGAGTTCGTTGAAGCGGCGCACGCTCGCGGCGCAGACGCCCGTGTCGATGCTCGGGAAGATGTTCAGGACGACCCGGCGCCCGGCCAGGTCCTCGCTGCTCAGCGCGGACAGGTCCGCGGCGGTGAGCTCGAAGCCCGGGGCGGTGGTGCCGGCGGTCGGAAGCTCGCCGATGGTCTGGACGGGGGTTCCCCTGAATGCGGTGGTTGCCATGACTCCTGTCTATCACGGACGGCCCGGCGTCACGGTCCGTGCTACGCGCCGCCCTGCGCCGCGTCGGCGGCCGGCCGCTCGTCGTCGGCCGCGTCCTCGGCCACGACGACCTCGTAGCCGGCGCCCTCGAGCAGCGCACGCTGTGCCTCGTCCAGGTCGGCGTCGGTCACGACGTGGCCGAACCGCGCGCCCTCGAGCGAGACGAACGCGCGCCGGCCGATCTTGGAGGAATCCGCGACGACGTAGGCGCGGGCCGCCCGGGCCGCCATGAGCGAGTTGACCGCCGCTTCGGCCTCGTCGTGGACCGTCGGGCCCTCCGCGTCGATCCCGCCGACGCCGATGAAGGCCAGGTCCAGGCTGACGCGCTGCAGCGACTGCTCGGCAAAGGAGCCCACGAGCTCGTACGAGCTGGGGTTGAGCACGCCGCCCGTGGCCATGACCTTGACGTGGCTGCGGACCGCGAGCGTCGTGGCGATGTTGACCGAGTTCGTGACCACCGTGATGCCGGGCTGCCCGGAGGGATCGGCGAGGTCCTCCCGCAGGCCGAGGTGCGTCGCGATCGCGCTGCACGTCGTGCCGCCGGTCAGCCCGATGCTCATCCCCGGTGACACGAGCGAGCCGGCGAAGGCCGCGATCGCCCGCTTGCGTCCGGCCGCCGCGTCCCGCGTGTACTTCCCGGGCAGGTCGAAGGAGAGGGTGTTCGTCGTCGCCCCGCCGTGCGTGCGGGTCAGGAGGCGCTGCGCGGCGAGGGAGTCGAGGTCGCGCCGGGCCGTCGCGGGCGAGATACCGAGCCGATCGACGACGTCGCCGACTTCCAGCTGGCCCTCCTCCGCGAGGAGGTTGAGGATCTCCCTCAGGCGTTCACTGCGTTGCATTCCCGCTCCTTGTCGCTCCCGCGCCCACCGCGCGCCGCCCTAGCAGCATATCTAGCGGGCGGCCGGCACGGCGCGGTCCGCGCCGGCGAAGAGCGTCAGGAGCCGCGCGGCCTCCGCGGACATCGCGCGGCGGCCCTCGGCGAGGTACTTGCGCGAGTCGACGAGTGCCGGGTGGGCGTCGAGGTGCGCGCGGACGGCCTCGGTGAAGAAGCGGTTCAGATGCGTGGAGACGTTGATCTTGCGCATGCCCGCCGCGATGACCGCGGAAATCACCTCGTCGGGACGCCGGAGAAGCCGTGCAGCACGAGCGGGACGTCCAGCGCGGCGTCGAGCCGGGCGATGAGCTCCAGGTCCAGAGAGGCGCTGCGCTCGAGCATCGCGTGGGAGGAGCCGACGGCCACGGCGAGCGCGTCCACTCCGGTCTGCTCGGCGAAGGCCGCCGCCTCCCCCGGGTCGGTCCGCACCCCCGGCGCATGGGCTCCGTCCTTGCCCCCGACCTTGCCCAGCTCGGCCTCGACGTACACGCCGCGCTCGTGCGCGTAGGCGACGACGCGGCGCGTCGCGGCGACGTTGTCGGCGTAGTCGAGGTGGGCGCCGTCGTACATCACGGAGCCGAAGCCGAGGTCGACGGCGGCGAGCGCGAGCTCCTCGCTCTCGGCGTGGTCGAGGTGGACGGCGACGGGCACGGTCGCGCCGCGGGCGGCCGCGAGGCACGCGGCGGCGATGGGCTCGAGCGCACCGTGGTACTTCACGCAGTTCTCCGAGATCTGCAGGATGACCGGCAGCCGGGCCTCCTCGGCGGCGGCCACGAGCGCATCGGCCGTCTCGAGGTGGATCACGTTGAACGCGCCCTGGCAGCGGCGCGCGGCGACGGCGGCGGACCAGGAGGCCGCGCGACGCAGGAGCCGTTCCGGACTCGCGTCCGGCTCGAGCAGTCCCGCGGCGATGGCGGCGACCGCGGCGTCGCCGGCCCCCGTGGGGTTGCCGCTCAGCGGGGCGGGCAACCGCGCGGAGATCCACCGGCCGGGCGCGGCGGCGTCGAACACGGCGAGCCCGTCCTCGCCCGAGCTCGCGAACACGCAGCGGGCCCCGAGCTCCAGGAGCGCGGCCGCGGCCGTGGGCAGGTCCGGCGCCCCGGTGGCCTCGAGGAGCTCGTGGTGGTTCGGCTTGAGCACGTCGGCGCCGGCCCGCGCCGCGGCCAGGAGCGCGGGTCCCGAGGTGTCGACCATGACCGGGGCCCGGCGGCCCTGGCCTCGGCGACGAGCCACGGGTGGAAGTCCCGGGGCGCGTCCTGCGGCAGGCTTCCGGAAGCGACGACGACGGACGCCCCGGCCAGCAGGGTCCCGGCCGCGTCGCGCAGTCGCGACCACTCGGCCGCCTCGAGCGCCGGGCCGCGCTCGTTGAAGACCGCTGTCCGCCCGTCCGGCTGCACGAGCGCGAAGCTGCGCCGCGTCGTGCCGGCGACCGGGACGAGGTGGTGCGGGATGCCGCTCGACTCGAGTTCCGCGGCAAAGGCCGCGCCGACGGGCCCTACACACGTGGCCAGCGCCGTGACGGGCACGCCCTGCGCGTGCAGGACGCGGGCCACGTTGAGCCCCTTGCCGCCGGCCCGCGAGGCCGGGGCGTCGACGCGGTGCGTCCCATCCGGATCGATCCCGTCCACCTGATAGGTCTCGTCGAGGGCCGGGTTGGCGGTGACCGTGAGGATCATGACCGCGCCGCGGCGATCCGCGGCTTGCGGTGGAAGGACAATCGGGCCCCGACGGCGTCGCGGAGCGGGGCGATCAGCGCGTCGCCCGCCTCGGCGAGGCCGCCGCGCGCTCGATGACGTCCCGGGCGCCGCCGACGGGGGTCCCGGCGGCCTCGGAGTAGCGCCGGGCAATGGCCGCGTCGGCCGGCGCGGCCCCCGCGCCGTCCCGGCCCACGCCGAGGGCGAGCTCCGCCTCGGCGGCGGCACCGACGTCGTCCCCCAGGCCGACCGGGAGCCCCAGCGCCGCCCCCAAGCGGTACCGGAACGGGAAGTCCCGCCAGCCGAGGTTCGCGGAATAGACACCGGTTCCCGCCGCCTCGTCCACGATCCCGCACAGCACGACACCGGCCGAGCGCAGCCCCCCGGTCCCGCGCTCGGCTGTGAGGCGTGCGAGGGCCTCGACGACGGCGCCGCCGGGATCGGAGGCGTCGCGGGGCGTGGGCGTCCGGGCGACGTCGATGAGCCGCCCGTCGGCGTCGGCAAGGGCGGACTTGATGTCCGTGCCCCCGACGTCGAAGAGCAGGTGGCGTGCCGCCGGATGCGGTCGCGGGGTCGTGGTCATGGCGTGGTCGCGCGGACGGGGCCTCAGGCCCGCCCGGGCTCCAGGATGACGGAGCGCGTCAGGTTGCGTTGCGGGGGGGCGTCCGGGTCCAGGCCGCGGGCGCGCGCCCGGTCGAGGGTCGTCTTGTGCACGCGGGCCAGGGTGGCGAGCGGGTGCCCGCCGTCGGCGCGGTAGGTGGCACCGGTCGCGGCGACGTCGGCGTCGAGGCCTTCCGGCGCCTCGCCGAAGACCCACGTGACGCGGCCGGGCGCGGCGTCGAGGAGCTCCCGGGGAGTCTCCTCGGACACGGCGGCGCGGGCGTCCTCGACGGCGGCCGACAGGTCGATGCCGACGCTCGTGAGCAGGTAGGCCAGGGCGGTCGTGGCGAAGCGCGTCTGGACGACCGACCGCTCGTCCGCGTACGGCAGTTCGACGACGGAGCCGGCGAGCGTCGTGATCGGCGAGCTCGTGTCGCCCACGATCGCGACGGTGGGGATCGCCGGGTCGATGCGGCGCAGCAGCTCGAGGACCTCGGTCGTGGTCCCGGAGCGCGTGATGGCGACGACGGCGTCGTAGCCGCGCCCGTCGATGAGCGCCTCGGAGGCGGCGAAGGCGTCCGTGACGCCGCGGCCGGCGGTTTCCCGGGCGACGGCGTAGGCCTGGGCCTTGAACCACGAGGTGCCGCAGCCGACGAGCGCGATGCGGGCCCCGTCGGCCGGCAACAGGGACTCGGCACGCGACTGCTCGATGGCCCGCTGCCAGAGCCCCGGCTGGCTCGTGAGCTCGCGCTCCATGTGGGCTCCCAGCCCGGTGGCTGCGTCGAGTCGTTCGCTCGTGGTCACGATGCAGTCCCTTTCACGGGGCCTTGAGGCCGCGTGCATCACATCGTGACTCAATGATTACTTCTGATTGTTTCCCTTGTCTAGTCGTCAAAAACAATCGACGGTGGGGCGATGGTGCCGCGCAGGATTCAGCGCAGGCGCACGCCGTCCTTCCAGACCGCGGCCGTCGACGGCATGCCGGGGCGGTAGGCCAGGTGGATCGCCGCGGGGGCCTCGAGCAGGTGCAGGTCCGCGCGCTTGCCGACCTCGAGGCTGCCCGTCTCCGCCTCGACCCCGAGCGCGAGCGCGCCGCCGTAGGTGGCCGCGGCGACCGCCTCGGCCAGGGTGAGCCGCATCTGCAGCACGGCCGTGGCCACGCAGAAGGCCATCGAGCTCGTGTAGCTCGTCCCGGGATTGCAATTCGAGGCGAGCGCGATCTGCACGCCGGCGTCGAGGAGCTCCCGGCCCGGTGCGAGCGGCTGCCGCGTCGAGAGGTCGCACGCCGGGAGGCACGTGGCCACCGTGCCACGCTCCCCGCTCCGGGCGGCCGCGTCCCAACCGCTCCAGCTGCCGGCGAGCGCCCCGAGGTCTTCGGCGTCCAGGTGGTTGACGTGGTCCACGCTCGCGGCGCCGAACTCGACCGCGAGCCGGACGCCCGGGCCCGGTCCGAGCTGGTTGCCGTGCACGCGCAGGCCGAGTCCGGCCGCGCGACCGGCCTCGAGCACACGCCGGGACTGCTCCGCGGTGAACGCGCCGCGTTCGCAGAAGACGTCGATCCAGCGCACGTGCGGTGCGACCGCCTCGAGCATCTGAGTGCAGACGAGCTCGGTGTAGGCGTCCGCGTCCTGGCCCTGGGGGACCAGGTGCGCTCCGAGGAACGTCACCTGGTCCACGGCCTCCGCCGCGATCCGCGCGTGCCGGGCCTCCTGCGCCACGTCCAGTCCGTAGCCGGTCTTGGTCTCGAGGTAGGTCGTGCCGCCGGCCACCGCCTCGGCGACGCGGGCCGCGACGAGCCCGGACAGCCGCGCGTCCCCCGCGGCCCGCGTCGCCTTCATGGTGGTCCCGATGCCGCCGGCGGCATAGGCCTGCCCGGCCATGCGCGCCTCGAACTCGGCGCCGCGGTCCCCGTCGAAGACCAGATGCGTATGGGAGTCGACCCAGCCCGGCAGGAGCGCGCGGCCTCCGGCGTCGTACCGCTCGTCCGCGGCCGGCGCGGCCGAGGCCGCGCCGATCCAGGCGATGCGCCCGTCCTCGACGAGGAGGGCGGCGTCGCGCAGGACGGTGCCCTCGGCGTCGACGGTGGTCAGCTCGGACACGTGGGTGATCAAGAGGGTGCTCATGCGAACTCCGGGTGGTCGGCGAGGAAGGAGGCGTAGAGGCCGGCGGGGTCGCCGAGGAGCGTGTGGCGCCCGTGTTCGGCCACGACGGTGCCGTTGACGACGACGCGGGCCACGTCCGCGGACGTCGCCGAGAGCATCAGCTGCCCCGGGCGGGAGCCCGCGGTGCGCGTGCTGGCCGCGTCGACCAGCAGGTGGTCGTCGTTCTCCGGGAGCCCCAGGCTGCGCAGGCCGCCGGCGCGCGCGGCGTCCGCGAGCCCGGACGGGCTGAAGCGCCCGCGGATCCCGCTCCGCAGGCGCTCCCCGTGCTCGAGGGCGCGTTGCTCCAGGAAGGGGTCGACGACGGCGTGCTGGTCCGTTCCGAGCGCGATCACCGCGCCGGCGTCGGCGAGCTCCCGGGCCGGACCGATGCCGTCGGCGAGGTCCGCCTCCGTCGTCGGGCACATCACGATCGACGCTCCGGCCGCGCCGAGGAGCGCGATGTCCTCGTCGTCGAGGTGCGTGGCGTGGACCGCGGAGAGCCGCCCCGTGAGCAGCCCGTGCTCGGCGAGCAGCCGCGTGGGGCTCATGCCGTACGCGGCCCGGCACGCGGCGTTCTCCGCGGGCTGTTCCGAGAGGTGCACGTGCAGGGGCGCGTCCGGTTCGGCGGCGAGTCCCGCGGCGATCTCGGCGAGCGCCGCGGGCGGGACGGCGCGGACGGAGTGGATGGCCGCGCCGAGCGTGACGAGCCCGCGGCCGGCGTCCTCCTCGGCGAGGGCGGCGGCGAGTCCGCGGCGGCGGGCGAGCCAGGCGCCGGCGGATCCGTCGCTGAAGCGGCGCTGGACGGGATCCAGCGGCAGCACGGTCCCGTCGGCGGCGAGTCCGCCGTCGAGGTAGCACGTGTCCAGCAGCACGAGCCGGATCCCGGCGGCGATCGCGGCCCGGGCGAGCGCTCTCTCCATGTCGTGGTCGGGGTAGGGCGTGCCGTCGGCGCGGTGGTGGACGTAGTGGAACTCCCCCACGGCGGTCCAGCCGGTCACGGCCATCTCCGCGAACACGGCCGTGGCGAGCCGCCCGTACTCCCGGGGTCCGAGGTGGGAGGCCGCGCCGTACATCTGCTCGCGCCACGTCCAGAAGTCCCCGGCCCCGCCGGCCGCCCCGAGGTGGGTGCGCCCGCGGAGGATGCGGTGGAAGGCGTGCGAGTGGGCGTTGACGGGGCCGGGGACGCGGACCGTGGAGCCTCCGGGGCCCGCGGGCGCGCCGCCCGCGGCGCTCACAGGAGCTCCTCGAGGGCGTCGGCGAGCGCGAGGGCACCGGCGACGGCGTCGGCGTCCTCGACGTGTTCCTCGGGCGCGTGGCTGATGCCGCTCGGATTGCGCACGTAGAGCATGCCCGTGGGCACCTCGGAGGAGAGCACGCCGGCGTCGTGTCCCGCCCCCGTGTCCAAGAGCGGTGCCCCGGGGCTGACCCGGCCGACCGAGCGCTGGAGGGAGCGCTGCAGGGCCGGATCGAAGTGGACGGTGCCGGAGTAGGACTCCTCCGTGAGGGCCACGGTACAGCCCTCGAAGGCGGCGATCTTCTGCGCCTGGCCGTGGATGCGTTCGACGAGCGCGGCGGTGACGGCGTCGTCCGGATGGCGCACGTCGAGCCAGAAGTCCACGCGGGAGGCGATGACGTTGGTGCCGCCGGGGACGGGCTCGAGCCGGCCGACGGTGGCGCGGGCGCCGTCCTGCGCACGGGCCGCCTGGCGGACGGCGAGCACCATCTGGGCGGCGGCGACCAGGGGATCCGCGCGGTCCTCCATGAGGGTCGTGCCCGCATGGTTGCCCTGCCCCGAGACGCTCAGGCGCCAGCGGCCATGGCCGAGGATCGCGGAGCCGACGGCGAGCGCCGGGCCGCGCCCGGCGTGGTCCGTGAACTCCTCCGTGTTGAGGCCGCGGCCCTGCTCCACGTGCAGCTCGATGAAGTCGCCGATGCGGGCGAGCGCGGCCTCGTCCCGGCCCATCCGGTCGGGGTCGAGCCCGTGGGCGCGGGCCGCGTCGGCGAACGTGGTCCCGTCGGCGTCGCGCAGCGCGAGCGCCCGGGCGGGGTCGATCGCGCCCGTCAGGAGGCGGGAGCCGAGGCACGCGACGCCGAAGCGGGAGCCCTCCTCCTCGGGGAACACGGCGATGGCGAACGCGCGGTGCCGCTCGAGCGATCCCGCGGCCTCGCGGGCGCGCAGCTCGTCGAACGCCGCGAGCGCGGAGGCGACGCCGAGCGGGCCGTCGAACGCCCCGCCCCCGGGCACGGAGTCCAGGTGGGATCCGGTGACGAGGGCTCCGCGCCGCGGATCGGGGGACGACGCCGGCGCCCCGCCCGCCCGGGCTCCGGCACCCGGGCGGGCCCCGGCGTCGTCCTTCGTCGCGGGCAGGTCCCACCACGCCCAGATCAGCCCATTGGCGTCGGTCTCCACGGCGAGCCCGCGGGAGGAGGCCTCGGCGGTGAACCACTCGCGCAGCTCGAGCTCGGAGGAGGTGAACACGGGGCGGGTGTAGCCGCCGCGGCGCGCGTCCCTGCCCGTGTCCGCGATCGCGGACATGAGGGGGACGACGGCACCGGCGGCCGACGACGGGGCGGTGGCGGGCATGGGCTACCTTTCTGCGATGAGGAACGCGACCGGGGTGGCGAGGATCAGCGTCAGCGCGACACGCTGGAACCAGATCACCACGAGCTGCCACACCTTGATCGGGATGCGCGTGGCCAGGATGCACGGCACGAGCGCGGAGAAGAAGATGATCGCCGAGACGGAGACGACGCCGATGACCAGGCGCAGCAGCTCCGACTCGTGACCCGCGACGACCGTGGCCGGCAGGAACATCTCGGCGATGCCCACTGCGGAGGCCTTCGCGGCCAGCATCGGGTCCGGCAGCTGCAGGGCCCACGTGATCGGGAAGAAGACGTAGCCGAGCCAGTCGAAGACGGGCGTGAAGCGGGCCAACAGCAGGCCGATCAGCCCCACGGAGAGGATCGAGGGCAGGATCGCCATGGCCATCAGGACCCCGTCGCGGAAGTTCTCCAAGACGTTCCGGCCCAGGCCCGGCGCCTTCGCGAGGACCTGCATGGCCTCGTCCCACGCCGTCGCGAGGCGGCGGGAGGTGACCTTCTCCTCGGGCTGGGGCTCCGCCCCCGGGTAGTAGTCCTCCTTGATCCGGCTCAGCGGCGGGATCCGCACCGTGATCGCGGTGACGAGGAAGGTGACGGCGAAGGTGAGGAAGAAGTACGGCAGCCACAAGTGCATGATGTCCAGCGTCTTGGCCACGATCACCATGAACGTCACCGAGACCGTGGCGAAGCCCGTGGCGATGATCGCCGCCTCGCGGGCCGTGTAGCGGCCGGCGCGGTACACGCGGTCGGTGATCAGCAGCCCCAGGGAGTAGCTGCCGACGAACGAGGCGACCGCGTCCACCGCCGAGCGGCCCGGCGTGCGCCACACGGGGCGCATGACCGGCTGGACCAGGACGCCCGTGAACTCCATGAGGCCGTATCCGACGAGCATGGCCAGGAAGACGGCGCCGATCGGGACGATCAGGCCGACGGGGATGACGAGCTTGTCGAAGAGGAAGGGTCCCAGGTCCGGGTCGAAGAGCCACGCCGGGCCGACGCCGAACACGAGCGCCGTGCCCGTGGCGAGGCCGAGGATGTTCAGGAAGGCGAAGGTGCGCTTGACCGGCGACTCCTTCCAGCGCCCGCTCGCGAACGGGTAGATCGTGCCCGCGACGATGAGCGCGAGCGCCACGAACTTCGCTCCGCCGCCGAGGAGCGTGGAGACGGCCGTGACGAGGTGGTCCAGCGGGATGGTGTTCCTCTCCCCGATGGTGATCGGGACGAAGAACATGAAGATGCCGATGACGCTGTAGACGAAGAAGCGCCAGGTCCCGCGGGGCCTCCGCGCGGTCGCGGTCTCCTGGACCTCGGGATTGCGGGTGTTGTCCATGGTCTGCTTCTACTCGGCCATCGGGATACGGACGCCGCGCTCGGCGGCGACCTCGGAGGCGCGCTCGTAGCCGGCGTCGACGTGGCGGATGACGCCCATGCCGGGGTCGTTGGTCAGCAGCGCGGTGAGCTTGGCTGCGGCGAGCTCCGTGCCGTCGGCCACGGAGACCTGCCCGGCGTGGATGGAGCGGCCGATGCCGACCCCGCCGCCGTGGTGCAGGGAGACCCAGGTCGCGCCCGAGCTCGCGGCGGTCAGGGCGTTGAGCAGCGGCCAGTCGGCGATCGCGTCGGAGCCGTCCTTCATGGACTCCGTCTCCCGGTAGGGGCTGGCGACCGAGCCCGAGTCGAGGTGGTCGCGGCCGATCACGATCGGCGCCTTGACCTTGCCCTCGGCGACGAGGCGGTTGAAGAGCAGGCCGGCCTGGTGGCGCTCGCCGTAGCCGAGCCAGCAGATGCGCGCCGGCAGGCCCTCGAACTCGACGCGCTCGGCCGCGGCGTCGAGCCACTTGCGCAGGTGGGCGTTCTCCGGGAAGAGCTCCTTGATCGCCTCGTCCGTCACCCGGATGTCCTCGGGGTCGCCGGACAGGGCGACCCAGCGGAACGGGCCGAGGCCCTCGCAGAAGAGCGGGCGGATGTAGGCGGGGACGAATCCGGGGAACTCGAACGCGCGGTCGTAGCCGCCCTTGCGGGCCTCGTCGCGGATGGAGTTGCCGTAGTCGAAGACCTCGGCGCCGGCATCCTGGAACTCCACCATCGCCTGGACGTGGCGTGCCATGGACTCCTGGGCCTTCTTGGTGAAGCCCACCGGATCGGCGGCGGCCTCGGCGGCCCACTGCTCGACCGTGTACTCGAGCGGCAGGTAGCTCAGCGGGTCGTGGGCGCTCGTCTGGTCGGTGACGACGTCGATCACCACTTCGCCGGCCCCGTGGCGGCGCAGCAGCTCGGGGAAGACCTCGGCGGCGTTGCCGACGTAGCCGACGGACCAGCCGCGGCGCTCCGCCTTGGCCGCCTGGACCTTGGCGATCGCGGCGTCGAGGTCGGTCTCGACCTCGTCGAGGTAGCGCTTGCCGACGCGGCGGCGCAAGCGGTCCTCGGAGACGTCCACGACGAGGCAGGCTCCGTCGTTGAGGGTGACGGCGAGCGGCTGCGCGCCGCCCATGCCGCCGCACCCCCCGGTCAGGGTCAGCGTCCCGGCCAGGGGGCCCTCCCCCGAGCCCTCGGCGGCCGGCGCGGGGTGGCGGCCCTCGGCCGCGAGCTTGCGTCCGACGGCGGCGAAGGTCTCGTAGGTGCCCTGGAGGATGCCCTGCGTGCCGATGTAGATCCAGGAGCCCGCGGTCATCTGCCCGTACATCATCAGGCCCTCGGCCTCGAGCTTGCGGAACTCGGGCCACGTCGCCCAGTCGCCGACAAGGTTGGAGTTGGCGATCAGCACGCGGGGAGCCCACACGTTGGTGCGGAAGACCCCGACGGGCTTGCCGGACTGGATCAGGAGCGTCTCGTCGTCCTCGATGTCGGCGAGGGTCTTCACGATCGCGTCGTAGGCCTCCCAGGAGCGGGCGGCGCGGCCCGTGCCGCCGTAGACGACGAGGTCCTCGGGACGCTCGGCGACCTCCGGATCGAGGTTGTTCATGAGCATGCGCAACGGCGCCTCGGTCTGCCACGACTTCGCGGTCAGTTCGGTGCCGCGCGGGGCGCGGACGGTGCGGGAGGGATCGTGCTGCGTGAAGGTCATCGCTGTTCCTTGTCTGTCGTGGCGGGGTTCGGTTCGGGGGCTGGACGGGGTGGACTGCGTGGACGGGGTGGTGCCGGCCGGGCTCACGTGAAGAGCTCGGCGGCCTCGCCCGCGACGAGGGCGCCGGTGCGTTCGGCGGCCTCCGCCGTGGTGCGGTAGCTCGGCGCGACGACGGAGAGGGCCGCGGCGACCTTGCCGCCGACCATGACCGGCGCGGCCACGGCCGTGACGTCGACCTCGACGCCGTCGGGGACCACGAGGTAGCCTCCCGGGGCGACCGCGCCCCGGAGCACGGCGCCGGAGGCGCTGTTCTGAAGGGGGAAGGTCCGGCCGACCCAGTTGACGTGGCGGACGGTGTGCGTGCCCTCCTCGATGGCGAGGTAGAGCCCGTGGCCGTTGCCCGTGGCTACGGAGAGGTAGGCGGACTCGCCCGTGGCGTCGACGAGCCGGCGCAGGGCGGGGCGGGCCGCCTCGATGAGCGACTCGTGCCCGAGCGCCTCGACGCCGAGCTGGATCATGCGGAAGCCGGGCCGGTAGGCCCCGGAATCGTCCTTGCGGGCGAAGCCGTTGGCCTCGAGCGTGCGCAGCAGACGCAGCGCCGTCGACGGCGAGAGTCCGACCTCCTTGGCCGCGTCGGAGAGCTTGACCCCGTCGGCCTCGCACACGGCGCGCAACAGGGCCAGGACGCGGTCCGCCGTCCGGGTGGTGGCGTCGGCGTTCTCGGCCATGGGGTGCTCCTCGGCGTCGTCGGGCTGCTGGGTGGCCGGGCTGATATTGCCTGGCTCACATCCATGACAGCACATCGTTGCAGCAGATGGCAAGAGATTTTCATCAGTCGGTACATTGACGCCAAGGGTGCCCGCCGTGTTTCATGGTTCAGAACCCCCGTTCCATTTCCCGAAAGGACGCCGATGTCCGCAGGCACCGTGACCCTCGCCCCCACGCCGCTCAGCCCCGCCGAGGTCGTGGCCGTGGCCCGCGGCGGCGCTGAGGTCGTCCTCTCCCCCGAGGCGCTCGCCGCCATGGAGTCCTCCCGGGCCGTCATCGACGGGCTCGTCCACGACGAACGCCCGCACTACGGCGTCTCCACCGGGTTCGGGGCCCTCGCCACCAAGCAGATCCCCGTCGAGCTGCGCGCCCAGCTGCAGCGCTCCCTCATCCGCTCCCACGCGGCCTCCTCCGGCGCCGAGGTGGACCGCGAGGTCGTCCGCGGGCTCATGCTCAACCGCCTGCACACCATGGCCACGGGCCGCACGGGCGTGAGGCCGCTCGTGGCCCGCGCCTACGCGGCGCTGTTGAACCACGGCATCACGCCCGTCGTCGGCGAGTACGGCTCCCTGGGCTGTTCGGGCGACCTCGCGCCGCTGTCCCACTGCGCCCTCGCCGTCATGGGCGAGGGACGGGCCCGCACGCGCGACGGCCGGCTCGTCGACGCGGCCGACGCGCTCGCCGAGGCCGGGCTGGAGCCGGTCGAGCTCGTGGAGAAGGAGGGCCTGGCCCTCATCAACGGGACCGACGGCATGCTCGGGATGCTGCTCATGGCCGCGGCCGACCTGCGCCGCCTCGTCACCACGGCCGACCTCGCCGCGGCGATGAGCGTCGAGGGCCTGCTCGGCACGGACGCCGTCTTCGCCGAGGACCTGCACGCCCTGCGCCCGCACCCCGGCCAGCTGGCCTCCGCCGCGAACCTGCGCACCGTCCTCGCGGGCTCGGTGCTCATCGAGGAGCAGAAGCACGGCGAGCACCGCTTCACGCGCGTCCAGGACGCCTATTCGCTGCGCTGCGCCCCGCAAGTGCACGGCGCCGTGCGGGCGACGCTGGACCACGCGGAATCCGTGGCGGGCTTCGAACTCGCCTCGGCGATCGACAACCCCGTCGTGACGCCGGACGGCCGGGTCGAGTCCAACGGGAACTTCCACGGCGCCCCCGTTGGCTACGCCCTGGACTTCCTGGCGATCGCGGTCGCCGACCTCGCTTCCATCTCCGAGCGGCGCACCGACCGCTTCCTGGACAAGGCCCGCAACCACGGCCTCAACGCGTTCCTCGCGGACGATCCGGGCGTCGACTCGGGCCACATGATCGCCCAGTACACCCAGGCCGGCATCGTCTCCGAGCTCAAGCGGCTCGCCGTCCCGGCCTCGGTGGACTCGATCCCGAGCTCCGCGATGCAGGAGGACCACGTCTCCATGGGCTGGGCCGCGGGCCTGAAGCTGCGCCGGGGAATCGACGGCCTCGAGCAGGTGCTGGCCGTCGAACTGCTCACCTCGGCCCGGGCGCTCGACCTGCGCGACGGTGGCCTTGGCTCCTCGAAGTCGTCCCCCGTCGTGACGGCCGTCCGCACGGCCATCCGCTCCGTTGTGGAGGGCCCGGGCACGGACCGCTACCTCGCGCCTGAGATCCAGGCCGTGCTCGCCCTCGTGCGGGACGGCTCGCTCCTCGAGGCCGCCAACGCCGCCGCACGCGGCGCGGGCGCGCCGGAGCTGGCCTAGGCCGGCATGGGGACCCCTCGGGGCGGCTCCCCGGACGGCGTGGAGGCCCCGCGTCCGGGTGGCGCACGCGACGACGTCCCGCGCACGGGGTGCGGCCCCGGCGTCGTCCGCTTCTCCTCGGCCCGTCCCGAGCGCTGGCGCAACGGCGGCGGAACCACGCGCGTCCTGCTCGCCGCCGAGGCGGACGACGCCGGCGCCCGTCCCTGGCGCATCAGCCTCGCGGACGTGGACCGCGCCGGCCCGTTCTCCGCGTTCGACGGCTGCGAACGCGTCCTGACCGTCGTCGAGGGCGAGCTGCTCCTGCTCACGGTCCAGGGGCGCGAGCAGGGCCTCGAGCGCCACCGCCCCTTCCGCTTCGACGGCGGGGCACCGGCCTCGGCCACCCTGCCGACGGGTTCCGTGCGCAACCTCAACGTCATCACGGCCGGCGGATGGAAGGCCCATGTGGCCATCGTCGAGCTGTCCCGGAAACGGCCGCACCCCGTCTTCGCGGGCCAGTACGCCGTGTTCCTGGACGGCGCGGCGGAGGCCGTGCTCCCGGCGGCGGAGGCCTCCGGGGCAGGATCGAAGCACGCAGCGCTCGAGCGCTACGACCTCGTGCCCGGCGCGGGAGGCTACGGCGGCGACGCGCCCACTGTCACGGGCCGCGGCTTCCTCGCCGTGGTCTCCCTCGACGCCCCCGGAGGACCCGGGGCCCCGTGACCCGGGGGCGCGCCCTCAGGCGCGGGCGGCGTCGTCCTCCGCCTGCGCGATCCGGGCGTCGGTGACCCACACCATCCCCACGAGCAAGGCGAGCGTCAGCAGGCCGAAGACGGCGAACACGGGCCGCAGGCCGATCCACTCGGCGAGCAGGCCGCCGGCCGCCGCGCCGAGCGGCATCGTGCCCCAGGCGAGGAGCCGGTAGCCGCTGTTGACCCGGCCCATGAGCGCGGCGGGGACGATCCGCTGCCGCAGGGTCACGGTGATGACGTTCCACAGCGCGATCCCGAGCCCGCCAACGAGGAAGGACGCCCCGATCGCCCAGGGGTTCGCCGTCAGGGCCGGCAGGCCCACGAGCACGGCGCCCGTGACGATGGCGATGAGCAGCGAGCGGGACCGGCCCAGGAGCGCGGCGGCCTGGCCGGCGAGGAGCGAGCCCGCCACGGCCCCCGCGGCCGTCGCGGTGAGCAGCAGGCCGAACGCGGGCTCGCTGAGCCCCATGGGCGAGGCGGGCCCGACGGCGTAGAGCACGAACACGGCGAACATGGCGCTCGTGGCGAGGTTGAATCCGCCGACCATGAGGGCCAGGACGCGCAGGACGATGTTGGACCACAGGAAGCGCAGGCCCTCGCCGATGTCCGCGCGCAGGGTCGTCGCCGTGCCCGTGCGCTGGATGCGGAACGATCCGCGCACCATCCACAGCGCGCCGACGGCGACGAGCCAGAGCCCGGCGGGCGTGGCGAAGGCGAGCGCGGCCCCTCCCGCGGCGAGGACGCCGCCGAGCGGCGGGCCGATGAACTGGTTTGTCGTGAGCTCGGCGGCCTGCAGCCGCCCGTTCGCGGCGTCCAGGCGGGCCGCGGGCACGAGCTGGGGCAGGATCGACTGGGCCGAGGTGTCGTAGAGCGTCTCGGTGCAGCCGATCACGAACGCCGCGACGTAGAGGACCCACAACTGGGCGAAGCCGCCGAGAAAGGCCGCGCACAGCAGGAGCAGCACGAGGCAGCGGACGGCGTTCGCGCCGAGCATCGAGCGCCGCCGGTCCCAACGGTCGGCGAGCGCTCCCGCGGGCAGGGCGAAGAGCAGCCACGGCAGGCTCAGGGCGACGCCGAGCCCGGCGATCAGGGCGGGAGAATCGGTGAAGCGCAGGGCGATGAGGGGCAGGGCGATCTTCAGGACGCCGTCCGCGAGGTTGGACAGCGCGGAGGAGGTCCACAGCCAGCTGAATCCCGCCCCGAGGGCAGGCGTGTCGGTGCTCACGTCATGAGCATCGCAGAGCGATTGGGAAAACTGAAATCACTCGGTGGCGCGGCGCCGGAAGCGTCCCGGCGACAGGGCGGCGACGACGTCCGGGCCGAAGGGCGGCTGATCGCCCAGGAGCAGCGCGGCGGCGAGCTCCGCCATGCCCGTCGAGGTCTGGAAGCCGTAGCCGCCCTGCCCGGCGAGCCAGAAGAAGCCGGGCACGTCCGGGTCGGGCCCCAGGACGGGCACGCCGTCGGGCGCCTCGGTGCGCAGCCCGGTCCACGCCCGCTCCACGCCCGTCACCTGAAGCGTCGTCGCGGCCTCGATCCGGCGGACGACGTCGGCGACGTCGGCCGCCCGTGGCTGCGCGTCACCCGGCTCGGCGGGCTCCGATTCTGCCGGCGAGACGAGCACGAGCTCCCCCTCGCGGCGGAAGTACCAGGAGTCGTCGGCCGCGGCCGTCATCGGGGTCCCCTCGGGAAGCGGCTCGGCGACGCGGACGTACGCGGCGGTGCGGCGCAGGGGGACCAGGCCGAGCGGTGCGGCGCCGGCGGCCCGTGCGACCCCGTCGGCCCACGCGCCGGCGGCGTCGACGAGCCACGGGGCGCGGACCACGGCCCCGGCCGCGGTCCGCACCGTCCACGACCCGTCGACGCGCTCGGCGCCGACGACGCGCTGCCCTGTCAGGACCGCCGCCCCGTGCCCACGGGCGAGTCGGCGATGGTGCTCGATGAGCCCGGCGGCGTCGGTCCTGACGCTCGTCGCGTCCAGGCCGGCGGCCTCGAACGCCTCCGGGCGCAGCACCGGGGACAGCCGCAGCGCCTCGGCGCGGCCGATCCCGGCCATGGCGTCGGAGCCGTGCGCGTCCACGTCCCGCCGCGTGCCGACCATGAGGAAGGAGCTCGGCCAGGCCAGCGGTCCGCGGGGCCCGGGCGGCAGCGCGGCGAGGGCCTCGAGGGTGCGCCGGGTCAGGGCGCGCACCGGCTCGGGCCCGTAGCTGGGGATGAGCTGCTGGGCCGAGCGGGAGGAGGTGTGGTGGGCGAGCTCCTCCTCCGCCTCGAGGAGGACGACGCCGGTGCGGGGCGCCAGGACCGCGGCGAGCGAGAGCCCGGCGATCCCTCCCCCGATGACGACGACGCCGCACTCGAGGACGCCGTCCGCTCCGCCGGCCCCTGCCGTGGTCCCGCTCATGGTCCCGCTCATGGTCCCAGCCTGCCACGTCCCGTCATCGGAGGGCTGCCCGGGCGTCAGCGTGCCGCGACGAAGGCGGCGACGCAGGCCTCGATGTCCTCCGGGGTGTGCGCGGCGGAGAGCTGCACGCGGATGCGCGCGGCGCCGCGCGGCACCACCGGGAAGCTGAAGGCCGTGACGAACACGCCGTGCCCGAGCATGCGGTCGGCGACCTCGGCGGCCTTGACGGCGTCGCCGAACATGACGGGGACGATCGCGTGCTCGCCGGGAAGGAGTTCGAAGCCCTCCTCCTCCATCCGCCGGCGGAAGTGCGCGGCGTTCTCGAAGAGCCGGGCGCGCAGCTCGCCCGAGCCCTCGACGAGCTCGAGCGCCGTGAGGGTCGCCGCGACGATCGCGGGGGCGAGCGAGTTGGAGAAGAGGTAGGGGCGCGCCTTCTGCCGCAGCAGGGCGATGATCTCGGCGCGGCCGGAGACGTAGCCGCCGGAGGCCCCGCCGAGGGCCTTGCCGAAGGTCCCGGTGTAGAGGTCGACGCGGTCCGAGACGCCGGCGTGTTCCGGGGTGCCGGCGCCCGTGGGGCCCATGAAGCCGACGGCGTGGGAGTCGTCCACCATGACGAGCGCGCCGAAGCGCTCGGCGAGGTCGCAGATCTCGCGCAGCGGCGCGAGGTAGCCGTCCATGGAGAACACCCCGTCGGTGACGATGACGCTCCGTCGGGGGCCGGCGCCGTCGTTCATCCGGGCCGCGGCGTTCAGCTGTTCCTCGAGGTCGGCCATGTCCTGGTTGGCGTAGCGGAAGCGCGCCGCCTTGCTCAGGCGGATGCCGTCGATGATGGACGCGTGGTTGAGCGCGTCGGAGATGATGGCGTCCTCGGGGCCGAAGAGCGATTCGAAGACGCCTCCGTTGGCGTCGAAGCAGCTGGAGAAGAGGATCGTGTCCTCGGTGCCGAGGAAGCCGGAGAGGCGGCCCTCGAGCTCGAGGTGCGCATCCTGCGTGCCGCAGATGAAGCGCACCGAGGCCATGCCGAAGCCGCGCTCGTCGAGGGCCGCCTTGGCGGAGGCGATGAGCCGGGGGTCGTCGGCGAGGCCCAGGTAGTTGTTGGCGCAGAAGTTCAGCACGGGCCGCGACGGGCCGCCGAGGGGGCCCGCGGCGATGCGGTTGGACTGGGCGGAGTCGATGTGGCGCTCGCGCTTGAACAGGCCGTCGGCCTCGATCTGCGCCAGTTCGGCGCCGAGCTGCTCCTTGAGGGTCGTGTACATGGGTTTTCCCTTCCTAGAAGACGGTCCAGTCGAGCACGACCTTGCCGCCGTGGCCGGCGGCGGCCGCCGCGAAGCCGGCCTCCCATTCCGTGGCCGGGAGCCGGTCGGTGACGATCGAGGCGATCCTCTCACGCAGCTGCGCGTTGGAGGAGAGCATGGCGCTCATGGCGTACCATGTCTCGAACATCTCGCGCCCGTAGATGCCCTTGAGCGTGAGCATGTGGGTGACGACCTTGCCCCAGTTGATGTCGATCGGGGCGCTGGGCAGTCCGAGCATGGCGATCTTGCCGCCGTGGTTCATGTTGTCGATCATCTCGGGCAGGGCGGACGGGTGCCCGGACATCTCGAGCCCGATGTCGAAGCCCTCGAGCATCCCGAGCTCCCGCTGCGCGTCGGCGATCCTCGTGGCCGAGACGTCGACGGCGAGGTCGACCCCGAGGGACCGGGCCAGCTCGAGCCGCGGCGCGGAGACGTCGGTGACGACGATCTTGCGCGCCCCGGCGTGGCGGGCCACCTCGATGGCCATGAGCCCGATCGGGCCGGCGCCCGTGATGAGGACGTCCTCGCCGACGAGCGGGAAGGACAGGGCCGTGTGCACGGCGTTGCCGAAGGGGTCGAAGACGGCGCCGAGCTCCGGGGTCACGGCGTCGGAGCGGTGCACCCAGACGTTGGCCTCGGGGATCACGACGTATTCGGCGAAGGCGCCGTCGCGCTGCACGCCGACCGAGACGGTGTTGATGCACATCTGGCGGCGCCCGGCACGGCAATTGCGGCACATGCCGCAGACCACGTGGCCCTCGCCGGAGACGCGGTCGCCGACCTGGACGTGGCCCGTCAGCGAGCCCACCTCGACGACCTCGCCGTAGAACTCGTGGCCCGGGATCATCGGGGCGTTGATCATGGCCCGCGCGGCCTCGTCGTAGGCCAGGATGTGGAGGTCGGTGCCGCAGATGCCGGTCGTCATGACGCGGATCTTCACGTCGTGCGCACCGGTCTCGGGCTCGGGCCGGTCGACCAGTTCCAGGCCGGCGTGCGGTCCGGACTTGTAGAGCGCCTTCATGGTGTTCCCCTCGTTCCTCGTCGGCGCCAGTGCGCACCGCACCACCCATTAGACCCGCCGCAACGACTTAGCACAACGAGAACTTTCTCAATCGTCGATTTAGGTTTTACTTATGTTTAGACTCGGTGCATGGAGGTCAACCAACTCAGGATCCTGCGGGAGCTCGGCGAGCTCGGATCCGTCAAGGCCGTCGCCGACATGCTCCGCGTCACGCCCTCGGCCGTCTCCCAGCAGCTCGCGCTCCTGCAGCGCAGCGCGGGCGTGCCCCTGACCCGCCGCGACGGGAGGACCCTGGTCCTCACCGACGCCGGCGAGGTGCTGGCCGAAGCCGGAGCCGCCGTCGTCAGCGCCCTCGCCGACGCCCGGGCGGCGCTCGTCAGCTACCACGGGTCCGCCGAGGGCGAGGTCACGGTCTGCGGCTTCCACAGCGCGGGCCAGTCGCTCTTCGGGCCGCTCGCGGCGCGCCTGGGCGGACCGGGGCTGCCGCGCGTCCTGTTCTCCGACGAGGACGTCGCGCAAGAGGACTTCCCGGCCCTGACGGCGCGCTACGACGTCGTGCTGGCCCATCGCATGGACCACAGTCCGCCGTGGCCCGAGCGCCGGGTCGCGGTCCTGCCGCTCGCGCACGAGCCGCTCGACGTGGCCCTGCCCGCCGGGCACCCGCTCGCCGCCCGGGCGGAACTGGAGGTCGACGACGTCGCGGGCGAGACCTGGGTGACGAGCCGGACCGGATACTCCCCCGCCGACGTGCTCGGCGCCGTCGCGGCCGTGACGAGCACGCCGGTCCGCGTCGCGCACCGGATCAACGACTACACGACCGTCGCCTCGCTCGTCGCGGCGGGCGGCGTGATCGGACTGCTGCCCCGCTACACGGCCGGCGTCGCCGGGACCCGCGCGCTGAGCGAGGGCGTGGTGCTGCGCCCGCTGCGCGGCATCAGCACGCGCCGCAGGATCGACCTCCTGGTCCGGCCCGAGGGCCTCAAGCGGCGCTCGGTGCGGACCGTCTGCGACGCCCTCGGCGAGGTCATGGCCGGGATGGAACGCGATTGAAGCGCAGCACGGCGGTGTCGTGCCGCTCGAGCACCGCCTTGTAGCCCACGCCCGGTTCTCCGAGCTCCCGCCCCGAGAACACGTCCACGGCCGTGCAGCGGCCGACGACGCCCGCCTGCACGAGCGGAACAGCCGCCTCGACGGGGCCTTCCGTATGATTCAACACGCCCAGGACGAGATCGCCTCCGGCGAGTTCGCGCGCCCAGACCATCACCTCCGGCGTCACCGCGACGAGCCGGGCGCGGCGCCCGAGCGGATCCTGGTTGACGGCGATCAATCCCGGGTGGGTGAGCAGCCGCACGACGTCGTCGCTCGCGGCCGCGAGGTCGTTGCCGGCGAACAACGGGGCCGGAAGGAGCGCCCAGAGGGCCATGTGGCTCCGGTTCTCCTCGGGTGTCAGCGTCCCGTTGCCGACCTGGAGCATGTCGGGATCGGCCCAGCCTCCGGGACCGCTGCCCGCACAGGCCGCCCACTGCTGGTTGAGCAGCGCGAACACCGATCCCCAGTGCGGCCAGATGTCGAACGTCGTCCGCCACAGATGGGCCGTCCCCCGGCCCCACTCCCACGGCCGGGCGACGCCGTACTCGGACACGGAGTAGACGATGTCGCGGCCCGTCGCCACGAGCGGGTCCCGCATGCGCTCGAACGCGGGCCTCACCGACTCCGGCGTCAGCGGCCCGGCGCCGCACCAGTCGTACTTGAGGAAGTCCACGCCCCATTCCGCGAACATCGACGCGTCCCGCTCCTCATGCCCGGAGCTGCCCAGGCGCCCCGCGCACGTGCGTTCCCCGGGCGCGGAGTACATGCCGAACTTCAGGCCGAGCGAGTGCACGTGGTCCGCGACCGCCTTCATGCCCCGGGGGAAGCGCCCGGGGTTCGGGAGCAGCAGCCCCTCCGGCGTCCGTTCCGCGGACTGCCAGCAGTCGTCGACGACGACGTACTCGTAGCCAGCGTCGGCCAGGCCACGGGAGACCATGGCCTCGGCCGCCGCGATGACGACGTCCTCGGTGACGGCCTCGTGGACCTGGTTCCAGCTGTTCCAGCCCATCGGAGGCGTCGCCGCCAGGGAGCCCCAGTGCCCGTCCACGGCGGCCATGCCGGAAGAAGCCGCGGTCGTGGTCGACCCGGGTGCAGCCGCGTCAGGCACACGCTTGCTCCTGCACGGGGGCCGGCTGGCCGGCGGCGAAGTACTCGAGCAGCTCCCGGGGAAGCTCCGGGACGGGCAGGGCCGAACCGTCGCCGCGCAGCGAGGCCGCCGCCGTGACGCCCGCGGCGACGGCCTCGCGGGCCGCCATCGGGCTGGTCTGGGTGGCGCCGCCGTCCCGCGCGAAGCGCAGGAACTCGGCGATGAGCTTCGGGTCCGCGCCGCCGTGGCCGCCGTCCCCGTCCTCGATGACGACGACGCGCTCGGGGGCCGCGCGTCCCGCGGACCGCCGGTTCCAGACGTGGATCTCCTCGCCCGGGCCGTCGCCGAGCGAGGAGTTCAGGCGCTGCCAGAAGGGGTTGTCCTTCATGCCGGGCGCCACGGTGTCGAAGGTCTGGGTCAGGCCCGTCACGTTGCCCTTGAGCGGCGCCCCCTGCGTCGAGGCGGTCGGGGCGGGCATGTTCCGGTACACGGCCTGGAGGCCGTCGGCGTTGCCCGGGAAGTCCGGGTTCATGCCGCTGAGCTCCTTGTACGTGGGCAGCTGCAGCGTCGCGGAGTCGGCGGCGGTGCCGCCCCCGCCGCCCCCGCCGCCGTTCCCGCAGCCGGCCAGGGCTACGCCCGCCGCCGCGGCGCCGAACGCGCCGAGGAAGGTCTTGCGGTTGAATCCCCGGGTGATGGCCGGTGAAGTGGTCATGGTGTTGCCTCTCTGATGGTTGGGTGACGGTGTCTGAGGGAGCGGAGCCTCAAGGGAACGGGGCGCCCCGGTCGCCGGGGCCTCAGCCCTTGATGGCACCGGTGATGACGCCCTTGGTGACGTGGCGCTGGAGGAAGGGGTAGAGGGCGCAGATCGGGATCAGCGCGATCACGACGACGGCCATCTTCATGCCCTGCGGGGCGGCGACGACGTCGACGCCGAGCTGGTCCGCGGCGAGCTGGGAACCCTGGATGACGTAGTTGCGCAGGATCAGCCGCACGGGCCAGAGGTCCTGGTTGTTGATGTAGAGCATCGCGTTGAAGAACGCGTTCCAGAAGCCGACCGCGTAGAAGAGCCCGACGACGGCGACGACCGCCTTGGACAGGGGAAGCACGATCCGCCACAGGATCTGCCAGTCGGAGGCCCCGTCGATCCGCGCGCTCTCCATGAGCTCGCGGGGGATGTTCATGAAGAACGCCCGCACGACGACGACGTTGATCGCGGCGAACGTTCCCGGCAGGATGAGCGACCAGATCGTGTCCAGCAGGCCGAGCTGGCGGACCATGAGGAACGACGGGATCAGGCCGGGCGCGAAGAGCTACTCGTTGTCCGCGAGCGAGGTCGAGACCGCGACGAGGATGGGGATGACGATCGCGACGGCGAAGCCCATGAGCAGCGCGAACTTGGCGAGCTTGAGCGGAGCGGAGGGCTTCTCCTTCCACACGGGACGGATCGAGTCGGCCTTGCCGGGCTTCTTCTCGAGGCTGGTGGCGGTGGGAACGGTCATGGTTTTCTCCTTGCCAGGCGGGCACCCTAGTGGCTGCTCTTCTGGTAGATGCCTGCTTCGCCGAACTTGTGGGCGAGCTTGTTGGCTCCGACGATGAGGATCAGGCTGATGACGCCCTTGAAGAGTCCGGCGGCCGCGCCGACGCTCCATCCCCCGCCGACGACGCCCGCGTAGTAGGTGAAGGTGTCGAGCACTTCCGCCGCGCCGGCACCGACGGCGTCGCGCTGCAGGATGAACTGCTCGAAGCCGACGGAGAGGATGTCGCCGATGCGCAGGATGAGCAGGAGGATGATCACGGGGCGCAGGGCCGGCAGCGTGATGTGCCACAGCCGGCGCCAGCGTCCGGCACCGTCGGCGGCCGCCGCCTCGTAGAGGGAGGTGTCCACGCTGGCCAGCGCGGCCAGGAAGATGATCATGGCCCAGCCGGCGTCCTTCCAGACCAGCTGCACCACCACGAGGACGGGGAAGGTGTCCGGGTTGGTCATGAACGGGATCGCATCCATGCCCAGGTGGCGCAGGGCGTTGTTCACGAGCCCGGCCCCGCGGAGGACCTGCTGGAAGAGCGCGATCACGAGGACCCATGAGAGGAAGTGCGGCAGGTAGACGATGCTCTGGAACCACCGCCGCGCCCGCTGGCTGACGAGGGAGTCGACCGCGACCGCGAGCAGCAGCGGGATCGGGAAGAAGAAGAGCAGCTGCCAGGCGGCGAGGTAGAGGGTGTTGCCGAAGGCGTTCAGGAAGTCCGGGTTGTCGAACAGCCCCGTGAAGTTGCTGAAGCCCACCCACTCGGAGTCCCCGATGCCGAGGTACGGCTGGTAGTCCTGGAAGGCGATGACGTTGCCCAGGTCGGGATGTAGAAGAAGAGCAGCAGGAAGGCCACGCCGGGCACCATCATGGCGAGCATCTGCCAGTCGTGGAGCAGGCGGACGCGGAACGGCTTCCGGTCCACGGGGCGCCCCGGGCGCCCGGCCCGCCCCGCACGGCCGGCGGGCTCGGGACGCTTCCGGCCCACTCGCTGCGGGGCCGGGTGGCCGGCCGCGGTGTCCGCCGGGGAATTGGTCGTCAAGGACATCCCTACGCGCTCCTTCGTTGATTCGCCGCCATCGGCCGTGGATGTGAACCGATTCACTTAATCGATTCACCCGGCGTAGGTGACGCGCGTCTCATTCGCAATTGTTTGATGGATTACTTTTGAAAAGATCACATTCCATCATCAACGCGACAGGTTTGGACCACGCGGGCCGATGCCGCTCAGGCGGCGCCGAGCTCCCGGAGCGCGTGCATCCCCACGCCGTGCAGCGCCTCCCCCGGGCCGGTCGAGGCGAGCACGAGCCCCATCATCACGGCCCACGCCCGCGCCCGCTGCCGGGCCCCGTCGTCGTCCGCGAGCGCCGACAGGAAGCGTTCCCGGCCCGCGGAGGTGAAGTGCAGCCATCCCGCCGCGAGGTCGCACGCGGGGTCCCCCGCCGAGAGGTCGCCGAAGTCGGCGACGGCGGCGAGCCGTTCCCCCGCCCCGAGCACGACGTTCATCGGATGCGGATCTCCATGGACCCACACCGCCGGCCCGGTGTGCGGCGGGGCGTCGAGTCCGTCCTCCCACAGCCGCCCGCACCGCTGCCGGTCCACGCCCGGGGCCGCCCGCCGGAGCCGTTCCCGGAAGGCGTCGTCGCGGTCGGCCAGGGGCACGGCGCGCACGGGGTTGCGCGGGGCGTCGGCCGGCGCGGGCACCTGCAGGCAGCGGAAGAACCCGGCGAGGTCCTCGGCGTAGGCGTCGCGCCGGTGCGGCGGGACGAGGCCGGCGGCGCACCCGGCGAACCAGGGCACGACCGCCCAGTGGTAGGGATAGCCCTCCCCCGGCCGACCGCGCCGCACCGCCGCCGGCACCGGCAGCGGAAGCCGCGGCGCCAGGAAGGGCAGCCAGCGCACCTCGTTCAACAGCAGGCGGTGGGCGGAGGCGCGGCGCGGCAGCCTCACCGCGAGCGCATCGCCGAGGCGGTAGACGGCGTTGTCCCAACCGCTCGCCGCCGGACCGAGCGGCAGCGCGGCCAGATCGGGATGCTGGGCGCGCAGCAACGCGCCCACGAGCGACTCGGTGATCTCGACATCGGCTTCCGGCGTCCCCATGGCGACCACGCTACCGCCCGGCCGCTCCACGGGCGAAGGCCCGGCCCCGTCGTCGGACGACGTCGGGACCAGGCCTTCCGAGGCGGGCCAGATCAGCCCTGGATGCCGAGCTTCTCCAGGACCAGCTCGCGCACGCGGGCCGCGTCGGCCTGGCCACGCGTGGCCTTCATGACGGGTCCGATGAGCGCGCCGACGGCCTGCAGCTTGCCGTCCCTGACCTTGGCCACGACGTCCGGCATGGCCGCCATGGCCTCGTCGATCGCGGCACCGAGCGCCGAGTCGTCGCTGACGACCGCGAGTCCGCGCTTCTCGACGACCTCGCCCGGTGTGCCCTCGCCCGCGACGACGAACTCGAGGACCTGCTTGGCGATCTTGTCATTGATCTTCTTGGCCTCGATCAGCGAGTTGAGCTCGATGATCGTGGAGGCCTCGACGCCGAGCGCCGTCGGCTCGAGGTCGGCGTTCTTGGCCAGACGGGAGATCTCGCCCATCCACCACTTGCGCGCCACCGCCGGGCTCGCGCCGGCGGTGATGGTCTCCTCGACGGCGTCGAGCAGGCCCGCGTTGACGACGTCGCGGAACTCCTTGTCCGCGTAGCCCCACTCGGCCTGCAGCCGCTTGCGCCGCTCGGCCGGGGGCTCGGGCAGCCGCGAGCGCAGCTCCTCGATCCAGGCCGGGCTCGTGACGATCGGCACGAGGTCGGGCTCCGGGAAGTAGCGGTAGTCGTCCGCGTCCGACTTGGGCCGCCCGGCCGTCGTGGAGCGGGTGTCCTCGTGCCAGTGGCGGGTCTCCTGGACGACGGCGTCGCCCGCGTCGAGGACGCCGGCGTGACGCTCGATCTCGTGCCGGACGGCGTGCTCGACGGCGCGCAGGGAGTTGACGTTCTTGGT
This sequence comes from Zafaria sp. Z1313, assembly GCF_050563205.1. Classification (NCBI taxonomy): domain Bacteria; kingdom Bacillati; phylum Actinomycetota; class Actinomycetes; order Micrococcales; family Micrococcaceae; genus Zafaria; species Zafaria sp. Z1313. The sequence continues at coordinate 287,877 of NZ_JBNWUK010000001.1, read as the reverse complement.
CTCCGAGCGGGTGCCGAACACCGTGGCGCCCTTCGGCATGAGCGAGACGTTCGCGTCGCAGCGCACGTTGCCGCGTTCCATGCGGGCGTCCGAGACCCCGAGGTTCTTCACGATCTCGCGGATCGCCGCGACGTAGGCCTTGGCCAGCTCGGGGGCCCGCTTTCCGGCGCCCGTGATCGGCTTGGTGACGATCTCCACGAGGGGAACCCCGGCGCGGTTGTAGTCCACGAGCGAGTAGTCGGCGCCCTGGATGCGGCCTGCGGATCCACCGAGGTGCGTCAGCTTGCCTGCGTCCTCCTCCATGTGGGCGCGCTCGATCTCCACGCGGAAGACCTCGCCGTCCTCGAGCTCGATGTCGATCCACCCGTCGTGCGCGATGGGCTCGTCGTACTGCGAGGTCTGGAAGTTCTTCGGGGTGTCCGGGTAGAAGTAGTTCTTCCGGGCGAAGCGGCAGTACTCGGCGATCTGGCAGTTCAGGGCCAGGCCGATCATGATCGAGTACTCGACGGCCGCCTTGTTCACGACGGGCAGGACGCCGGGCAGGCCCAGATCCACGGGCGTGATGTTGGTGTTCGGCTCGTCGCCGAAGGCGTTCGGCGCCGAGGAGAACATCTTGGTCCTGGTGTTCAGCTCGACGTGCACCTCAAAGCCCAGGACGGGGTCGTAGCGGTCCAGCGCCTCGTCGAAGTCGACCAGTTCATGCGTTGCGGCCATGTCAGGCGGCACCTCCTTCGCTCGCGGCGGCCAGTTCGGGCGCCTGGTTGATCAAGGGTCCGCCCCAGGAGTCCTCCAACAGCTTCTCCAGCGCCGCACCGGCGCGGTAGAGCCGCGCGTCCTCGCGGGCCGGGGCCAGGAACTGGATGCCCACGGGCAGGCCCTCCGAGAGGCCGCCGGGGACGGAGATGCCGGGGACGCCGGCCATGTTGGCCGGAATCGTGGCGACGTCGTTGAGGTACATCGCGAGCGGGTCGTCGAGCTTGGCCCCTAGCGGGAAGGCCACGGTCGGGGCCGTCGGGGACACGAGCACGTCGGCCTGCGCGAACGCGGCCTCGAAGTCCCGCTGGATGAGCGTGCGGACCTTCTGCGCCGAGCCGTAGTAGGCGTCGTAGTAGCCGGCCGAGAGGGCGTAGGTGCCGAGGATGATGCGGCGCTTGACCTCGTCGCCGAACCCGGCCGCGCGCGTGGCGCCCATGACCCGTTCGATCGTCACGGGACCGTCGGCGGGCAGGACGCGCTTGCCGTAGCGGACGCCGTCGAACTTGGCGAGGTTGGAGGAGACCTCCGAGGGCATGATCAGGTAGTAGGCGCCGAGCGCGTACTTGAAGTTCGGGCAGGACACCTCGACGATCTCGGCCCCCGCGCCGCGCAGCAGCTCGAGGGACTCGTCGAAGCGCGCCTGGACGCCGGGCTCGTAGCCCTCGCCCTGCAGCTCGCGCACGACGCCGACGCGCAGCCCGCCCAGGTCCCCGGTGAGACCCTGCCGGGCGGCTTCCACGAGCGCGGGAACCGGTTCGTCGAGGGACGTGGAATCCGCCGGGTCGTGTCCACCGATGAGCTCGTGCAGGTAGGCCGAGTCCAGGACCGTCCGCGTCACGGGGCCGATCTGGTCCAGCGAGGAGGCCATGGCGATCGCGCCGTAGCGGGACACGCCGCCGTAGGTCGGCTTGACGCCGACGGTGCCGGTGACGGCCCCGGGCTGGCGGATGGAACCGCCCGTGTCGGTGCCGAGCGCGAGCGGGGCCTCGAAGGCGGCCACGGCCGCCGCCGAGCCGCCGCCGGAGCCGCCCGGGATGCGGTCCAGGTCCCACGGGTTGCGCGTGGGGCCGTAGGCCGAGTGCTCCGTGGAGGAGCCCATGGCGAACTCGTCGAGGTTGGTCTTGCCCAGGATCGGCAGCTTGGCTGCGCGGACCTTGGCGACCACGGTGGCGTCGTAGGGGCTCATCCACCCCTCGAGCATGCGCGAGCCGGCCGTCGTGGGCTGGCCCACGGTGACGATCAGGTCCTTGACCGCGATCGGCACGCCCGCGAGCGGGTGCAGGGCCTCGGCCTCGGCACCACCGGCGGCGCGGATCGCGTCCACCTCGGCCGCCGTGGCCAGCGCCTCCTCGGCATTGACGTGCAGGAACGCGTTGATGCCGCGCTCGCCGCCGTCGACCTCGGCGATGCGGTCCAGGTGCGCCCGCACGGCCTCGACGGAGGTGAGTTCGCCGCTGCGCAGCTTCTCGGCCAGCTCGGCCGCGGACAGCTTGATGATCGCTCCCATGGTCCTACTCACCATCCAGGATCGCCGGGACCTTGAAACGGCCGCCGTCCGCGTCCGGCGCGTTCAGCAGGGCCTGCTCGGCCGTGAGCGTCTCGCCGACGACGTCCTCGCGCAGCACGTTGCGCAGCGGGATCGGGTGGCTCGTGGCGGGGACGTCGTCCCCGGCGGCCTCGCTGACGGAGGCGATGGCGTCGACGATGATGCCGAGCTCGCCGGTCATCTTCTCCAGCTCGGCATCGGTCATCTCGAGGTGCGCGAGACGGGCCAGATGCGCGACGTCCTCACGGCTGATGGCAGACATGTATCTCCCGTGGTGTGGGTGGCGGTTGTAGTCGGATCCAGTCTAGTTCGTCCCCGCGCCCGGTCCCGCGTCACCGCCCCGGGGATCCTCCTCGAGCGGCAGCTCGAACACGAAGAGCAGGATGTCGGTGCCGGGGACGTACCAGTCCCGCTCGGGCGCCCGTTGGAAGCCGAGGGCCCGGTAGAGGGACTGGGCGGCCTCCCACGTGGTGCCGGTGGTCAGGCACACGGTGTCGACGCCCTCGAGGGCGCGCGCGTGGCCGATCACCGCCTCGACGAGCGCCCGCCCGGCCCCGCTGCGCTGGAGGCCCGGATCGACGACGAGCATGCGGAACTCGAGCTCGTTGCCGCGCGCGATGTCGGCGTACGGATTGCCGTGGCGGGCCAGCGTGACGGATCCGACGACGCGCCCTTCGCGTTCGGCGACCCAGACCGGGGTGGCCTCGTGGCGCCGGGCGACCTGCGCGATCTGGCGCAGGTAAGGGTGGTCCGGGGAGTCCATGTGGCCCGCGGCGACGTAGGAGGAGACGGTGATGCGGGCGATGTCGTCGTAGTCGGCGGGCACGGCGTCGCGGACCTGGACCCGGGAAGGCGGGGAACTCATTCCGGACAGTCTAGTCCCCCGCTCAGCGGCCATCGGGCTCCGGCAGCGCGGCCGGGTCGACGCGCCCGGCCACCGACCAGCCGGGCGTCGTGGCGGGGCGGACGACGGCGGCGCCCGCCTCCTCGGCGATGAGCGCTCCGGCCGACCAGTCGTGCACGTGCGTGCCGTACTCGGCGTAGGCGTCGAGCACGCCGTCGGCGACGAGGCACAGGTCGAGCGCCGCGGAGCCGATGCGGCGCACGTTGGCGTATCCGGGCAGCAGCGCGCCGAGCGCCTCGAGCTGGAAGGCGCGGCGTCCGGCGTCGTACCCGAAACCCGTGCCGAGCAGCGGGGCGTCCGAGTCCGGATCCGGGCCCGTCAGCCGCCGTTCGCCGGCGTCCTCGCGCACCCATGCGCCGAGCCCGCGGCCCGCGTAGAACTCCTGGCCCAGCGCGGGGGCGTGGACGGCCCCGGCGAGCCACCGGCGCCCGTCCGGCGTGGGGCCGGAGACCGCGACGGAGGTGGCGTAGTAGACGATGCCGCGGACGAAGTTCGTGGTGCCGTCGAGGGGGTCGATCGACCAGCGGTAGCCGCTGGGGCGCTCCGGGACGGTCGTGCCGTACTCCTCGCCCGTGATCTCGTCGTCGGGCCGGGCCGCGCGGAGGACCGCCCGGACCGCGTCCTCGGCCCGGCGGTCGAAGTCGGTGACCCAGTCCCCCGCGGCGGACTTCGTGTCCACGCGGATGGCGCCGGACGGGCGGCCTGCCAGGACCGCCGCCCCCGCGGCGGCCGCCTCGCGGGCCACGGCCAGCAGGCCCGCGGGCGTCGGTTCCGCGCTCACGGGGCCTCCCCCGCCGCGGATTCCACCGCGGCATCGGACGGGTTGCCCCCGTCCGCGGGGGCAGGGCCCGACGCCGGCGCGTCGGGCGCCGCTGCCCCGTCCGGTCCCGCGGCGGCCGCCTCCGGGACGGCGACGGCGTCCGGGCCGCCGTCGAGGAGGGCACGGAAGCCCTCCTCGTCGAGGACGGGGACGCCGAGCGAGACCGCCTTGTCGTACTTGGAGCCCGCCGATTCGCCGGCCACGACGTAGGAGGTCTTCTTGGAGACGGAACCCGAGGCCTTGCCGCCGCGCGTGATGATGGCCTCCTTGGCCTCGTCGCGGCTGAAGCCCTCGAGGGATCCGGTCACGACGACGGTCAGGCCCTCGAGCGTCCGCTCGATGGCTCCGTGGGACTCGTCCTCCATCCTCACGCCCGCAGCGGCCCAGGCATCGACGATGCCGAGGTGCCAGTCGACGCCGAACCACTCGATGAGCGCGTCCGCGATGATCGGGCCGACCCCGTCGACGTCGGCGAGCTTCTCCCGCGCGTCCTCGGCCGCCACCGCCGTGCGGATCGCGTCGAGGGATCCGTAATGGGTGGCGAGGGCGCGCGAGGCCGTCGGACCCACGTGGCGGATGGACAGGGCCACGAGCACGCGCCAGAGCGGCTGTGCCTTCGCCTTCTCCAGTTCGTCGAAGAGCTTCCTGGTGTTCGCGGACGGAGCCGAGGGCTTCCTGGGCGTCTCCTTGGTCCAGAAGTACGGGACGAGCTCGAACTCGCCGGTCCCCGCGCCCTTAGCGCGCTTCTCGCGCCAGACCCTGACGTCCGCGAGCCGCGCCCGGAGGGAATCGTCGGCCTGCCCGGAGGCGAGGTCGAAGACCTGCGCCTCGTTCGTGAGGGGGCCCGGGCCCGAGGGGCGCGGGATGCCTCCGTTCTCCGCAGGGTCGGGCCCCGGGCCCACCGTCAGCGCGAGCGCGGCCTCGTCGCCGAGCGCCTCGACGTCGAACGCCCCGCGGCCGGCGAGGTGCGCGACGCGCTCGGTGAGCTGCGCCGGGCAGGACCGCGCGTTGAGGCAGCGGATGTCGATGTCGCCTTCCTTGGCCGGGGCCAGCGGCTCCCCGCAGGACGGGCAGTGCGTGGGCATGACGAACTCGCGCAACTCGTCCTCGCGCCCCTCGCGCAGCGGCAGGACGGGGCCGACGATCTCCGGGATGACGTCACCGGCCTTGCGCAGGATCACGGTGTCGCCGATGAGGACGCCCTTGGCCTTGACGACGTCCTGGTTGTGCAGGGTGGCCATCTCCACCGTCGAGCCCGCGACCTTGACCGGCTCCATGACGCCGTACGGGGTGACCCGGCCCGTCCGGCCGACGTTGACCCGGATGTCAAGCAGGCGCGTGTGGACCTCCTCGGGCGGGTACTTGTAGGCGACCGACCAGCGCGGAACGCGGGAGGTGTAGCCGAGGGCGCGCTGGATCGCGAAGGCGTCGGCCTTGACCACGATCCCGTCGATCTCGTGCACCAGGCCGTGGCGGTCCCGGCCGTAGCGGTCGATGTAGTCCAGGACCTCGTCGAGGGAGTCGACGACCTGGGCGTACGGGGAAACGGGCAGCCCCCAGCGGCGCAGGAGCTCGTAGCCCTCGGCCTGCGATGCCGCCTCGAGGCCCTCGCGCGCCCCGATCCCGTGGACGAACATGCTCAGCGGCCGCTTGGCCGTCTCGGCCGGGTCCTTCTGCCGCAGCGAGCCGGCCGCGGCGTTGCGCGGGTTGGCCAATTCCGGCTTGCCGGCCTCGAGCAGGGCCGCGTTGAAGTCGCGGAACGCCTGCGAGGGGAAGAAGACCTCGCCGCGGATCTCGACCTCCGCGGGCCAGCCGTCGCCGGCGAGCTGCGTGGGGATGTCCTTGATGGTGAGCACGTTGTGGGTCACGTCCTCGCCCGTCGTGCCGTCGCCGCGCGTGGCAGCGCGGACGAGCCGGCCGTCGCGGTAGAGCAGGTTGATGGCGAGCCCGTCGATCTTGACCTCGCACAGCCAGCGCAGGGCGTGGCCCGGCGCCCTGGTGGCCGCGTTCGCGGCGGCGCGTTCGAGCCAGGCGCGCAGCTCCTCAAGGGAGAAGACGTCCTCGAGCGAGTACATCCGGCTCACGTGCTCCACGGCGGCGAAGGCCGCCGACGGCGTGCCGCCGACCTCCTGCGTCGGCGAGTCGTTGGCGACGATCTCCGGGTGCAGCTGCTCGAGCTCCTCGAGGCGGCGGTAGAGCGCGTCGAACTCGGCGTCGGAGACGAGCGGGGAGTCCTCGTTGTAGTAGGCGAAGCGGTGCCGGCGCACGTCCTCGACGAGCTGGTCGTACTCCTCGCGGACCGCGTCGGCGGGCACCACCTCTCCGCTGTCCGTCACGTGGGTCGTGCTGCTGCCTGTGGAGTGGTTCTCGGTCACGGATCTATCCTGCCCTATCGTCCCCGCCGCCGGATCCCGCACCGCGGGGAATCGGAGCCGCGCGCCCGGCCGGGCCCCGCCGTCATCCCGGTCCCGCTCCCGTCAGTCGTCCGCGGCGGGCGCGGCATCCAGCAGCGGCAGGTCGGCCGCCGTCACGAGGTGGGAGGTGACGGCGTGCTCCACGAGGCGCGCCCGGCGGTTGGTGGCGAGCTTCCCGGCGCCCCCGCGCAGGCCGACCACGCCCGCCTTGTCCAGCTTGTCGCACACGTTGTCCAGCTTGCGGTTGAACTTGGTCAGGGGCCAGCCCAGGCGCGTGGCCGCCTTCGAGGAGGAGGGGATGGAACTCAGTCCGGTCCCGTCCCGCCGCAGCATCGGCTCGGCGAGCGCGACGACGAGGGCGCGCTGGGACTCGGTGAGCAGCACGGGGCCGATCGTGGTCTGGCCGTCGCCGTCGCCGGCGTTCCACTCCTGCCGGAAGGCCGGCGCCGCGACGTGCACCGCGAACTCGTAGGTCGTCGGTCCGGCCGTGAAGACGACGTTGGTCTGGCTGAAGACGAGCGGGATCCTCGCGCCGGGCGCCACCCAGGCCTGCAGCCCGCCGCTCGCGTCGGCAATGGTCGCCGAGATCCGCGATCCGACGTTGGAGAGCCACCAGATGCCGTCGTACCGCGCGACGGTCAGGAAGCGCCGGTGCAGGTACGGGTTGTCGTCCACTTCGAGGTCCCCCTCGCGCCCGATCGTGAAGACCTGGTCCGCGGCGACGGGGAACCACTCCCCGCAGAAATCGATGGTCACGTCCGCCATGTTTACCCCCTGAGACTGTGTTGCACGACTGTTGCCGATCCCCCGCGCGCGTCAGTCCGGCGCGCAGTAGCGCGCCGGGTCGGAGGCCCGGCCGCTCTCGCGGACGAGTACCACCTGGATGCACGTGGGCTGCCCCTCGGCCGCCGGCGTCGTCGCCGTCGGCTCCTGCGCGAGCGTGTTCGCCCCCTGCTCGGTCGCCGTGACGGGCGCCCAGTAGTAGGCGTCGCCGTCCTGCGGGTCCGGGTTGGTCCAGGAGAAGACGACGTCGGCGCCCGAGTCCTCGGCGGAGAAGCCCTCCACGGGCGGGACGATCCCCCCGCGGCCGGCGAGCGCGTCCGCGGGCCCGTCCTGGACCGGGCCTCCGCCGTCGGCGTCTCCGTCGTCGCGGTCCGTGCCGCCGAGGACCGCGTTGGCGACGAAGACCCCGGCCAGGACGACGGCGGCCGCCGCGCCCAGGCCGGCCACGAGGCCCGTCGGGAAGCGCTGCTTCGCGTTGTCGGGCGCGGGCGCCCCCGGGGGGACGGACGGCACCCAGCCCGGGCGTTCGGCGTCGGACGCCGGGGATGCGGCCTGGCCGCCGGCCGCTCCGCCCGCCGCCGGGCCGCCCGCGGCGGGGGTCGTGCGGGAGCCGCGCGTGCCGCCGTCGGGCAGCCGCGGGCGCATGATCGTGGCCCCGTCGTCGGGCTCGGCGGCCGGAGCGGGGCGCAGGACCGTGGCATCCCAGCCGTCGGCGGGATCCGCCGCGGGCGCCGTCGGCGCGGTGGGCCCAGCGGGCGTCGTGGGCCAGCCGCCCGGTCCCGGGCGCCCGGTCGAGGTCCCCGTGGCCGCGTCGGGATCGATGGAGACGACCTGGCGGACGCGCGTGGCCTCCCCGCCGTCGTCCGCCGGCTCCCCGTCCTCGGCGGCGGGCGCCTCCTCGAGCACCTCGAAGGGGGTGACGGACAGGCCGAGCTCGGACTGCACGCGCTGGAGCGCGAGCGCGAGCTCCTGCGCCGAGCCGTAGCGGGCCGCCGGGTTCTTGGCCATCGCCGTGGCGAGGGCCTGCTCGAGCGCCTGCGGCACGTCGGCGCGGTGCAACGGCGGCAGGGGCGCGCTCGTGATGCGGCCGATCAGCTCCCGCTGGGAGTTGTCCGCCCCGGAACGCACGAACGGCGAGCGCCCCGCGAGCAGGGTGTAGAGCGTGGCCCCGAGGGACCAGACGTCCATCCGCACGCCGTCGGGCGAGCCGCCCGCGAAGGCCTCCGGCGGCGACCACGGGATCGAGAGCCCGGCCTCGTCGTCGAGCGCGTCCGTGGTTCCGGAAATGCCGAAGTCCGTCAGCGCGGGCCGGTTGTAGTCCGTGACGAGGATGTTGGCCGGCTTGATGTCCCGGTGCACGATCCCCGCGCGGTGGGCCGTCTCCACGGCGGAGGCCACCTGGATCCCGACCGTGAGGACCTCGTCGACCCCGAGCCGGGCGCGCCGGTAGCGCACGTCGAGGCTCGGCCGCGAGCAGTACTCCATGGCCAGGTACGAGTGCCCCTCGTCCGTGATGTCGGCCTCGAAGATCGTGACGATGTACGGGTGGGAGGAGAGCTGGGCCATGAGGTTGGCCTCGGACTCGAAGCGGCGGCGGGCGCTTTCCGTCTTCAGGTCGGAGAGCAGGACCTTGACGGCGACCTTCCGGCGGGGGCGGTCCTGCTGGTACAGGTACACGTCGGAGAAGCCGCCCGAACCGAGCAGGTCCAGGTACTCGTAGCCGCCGATCACCGGCGGCGGGGCCGGGGGCCGCTTGCCGCTCACAACAGTCCCTCGAAGCGCAGGGAGACGCCGTCGCCGAGGTCGGCCACGTCGCCGTCGAGCAGCATCACGGACTCCCCCTTGCCGAGGCGCTGGGGCGCCTGGCCGGGGCGCACGAGGACGGTTCCGTTGGTCGCCTCGAGGTCCACGAGCATCACGTGCCAGCCCTCGAGGCGGACCTCCAGATGGGATCGCGAGATGTCGCCGCCCGGGCTCTTGACCTGGACGACGCGCGGCATCGTACCGCTCGCCGACCGGGTGATGGATGGCTGGCGGCCGACGACGGCGGAGCGGTCCAGCTGCACGGATTCACCCGTGGAGAGGACCATCCGGCCCAGGGACGGCCGCGGCGCGGGGACCGCCTCGCCCGGCAGGTCCTCCCCGCAGCGCGTGCAGGCCGTGGCCGTGGGCGGGTTCGCGTGGCCCGCCGGGCACAGCCGGGCCAGCACCTGCGGCCCGGTCCCCGTGGCCGGTGGAGCGGCCGGGGCGGCGGCCGGGAGGCCGGGCACGCCGCCGACCTGCGCAGCGGGCGCGGGGGGCAGATCGCTGCGCATGAGGGTCTGGCCGTCGTGGTCGCCGAGGCCGTCGGTGGCGGCCGGGACGCCGGAGCTGGCCTGGCCGGCCCCGGAGGGTGCCGGCGGCGCCGGCTCACCGGTGGCGGCCGGGTCGTCCGGAGCGCCTCCTGCCGCGCCGGTGGCACCGTGCTCGATGAGGCGGCCCGCGTCCCGCGCCGCAGCGAGCCACGGGACGGAGTCGATGAGGTCGTCGACGGTGGGCAGCGGCTCGGGCGTCGCCGCGGGTTCCGCGGCGGGCGGCTCGCCCGCGCCTCCAGTCGGTTCCGGGACCGCGTGCGCGGACGCCAAGGCGGCGACAGCGGCCGAGGGCGAGTAGATCGTGTGTTCCTCTTCGGCGTCCTCGGCCGTGATGATCGTGTCGCCGAGGGCGGCCAGGTCGTCGTCGTGGCCGGGGAACGCCGTGGTGTCCTCGGACGTCCCCGCCTCGCCGGTGCCGGTGCCGGCCGCGTCGGGCTCCGTCTCCTCGGGTTCCCCTGATTCCGCGGCCGCCGCGGCCGCCGGCTTCCCCGGCGCCAAGACCTCGGGAGCCTCCTGCTCCCGGGCGTCAGGCGCGGGTTCAGCCGGCTCCTCCGTTGCTTCCGGGTCCCGGGCGTCCGGCGCGGGTTCAGCCGGCACCTCCAGGGCCAGGGCACCCATGGCCTCCGGATCCCGGACGTCCGGGGCGGGCTCCTCCGGCTCTTCAGCCGCCGGGGCCTCCGGGTCCTGGGCATCCGCGCCCGGCCCCTCCAGTCCGGACGCCTCGTCGGCGTCGAATTTCGGCTCTCCGGCGTCGACCGGCTCGGCGACCGGCCGCGCAACCGCCGCCTCCCCGCCGTCCGCCTCGCCCTCGTCCGCGGCCCCGGCGTCGGACGCCGCGGCGACACCGGCCCCGGGCTCCCGGGCGAGGGGCTCGATCACGGCCTCCTCGCACGCCACGGGCAGCTCGGCGCTCAGGCGCCCGAACCGCACGACGCCCTCGACGAGCCGCAGGCCGGAGGCCTCGGTGGAGACGACCCGTCCGCCGTCGTCCACCGCCAGCCCGAGGCGCTCCTGGCCCTTGATCCGCCGTTCCATCCACGTCGTGACGCCGAGCCCGTTCACGTGGGTGCTCAGTTCCGGCCCCGACGCCGTCAGGGACAGCGGGCCGCGGAGGATCACGTGTACGTCCTCGCTGAAGTCCAGGAGCCCGAAGGGCGGCATCCCGGTCAGGCTCAGCCCGTTGCCCGAGAGCACGGTGGAGAGCATCGACTCCACGCTGCTCCCGCCGTCCAGGGCGGCCCAGAGCCGCTCCACCTCCTCGGCGGACGTCGCGGGCGGCAGCAGGACGGCCAGGCGGGAGCGGACGAGGGCGATCCACTCGCCCGGTTCGTAGCGGATCGACAGGCTCATGCGCCCTCGCCTTCCCTGCGCGGCTTGGTCTGGCTGTCCTCGTGCACGGGCCGCGGGGCCGTGTCGGACAGCGCGTCGTCGTCGTGCTCGTGGACCACGTCGACGACGATCACGGTGATGTTGTCCCGCCCGCCCGCACGCAAGGCCGCCTGGACGAGCTCGCCGACGGCGTCCTGCGGCGCGGCCTGGCGCCCGACGACCTCCGCGATGTCCTCGTCGCCGACCTCCCCGGTCAGCCCGTCGGAGCAGATCAGGAGCCGGTCGCCCTCGCGCACCGGCAGCATCCAGAAATCCGCCTCGCTGTCGTCGCCCGTCCCGAGGGCCCGCGTGATGACGTGGCGGCGGGGATGCACGAGCGCCTCCTCGGCACTGATGTGCCCGCCGTCCACGAGCTCCTGGACCTCGGAATGGTCGACGCTGACCTGGGCCAGCCGACCTCGGGTCATGAGATACGTCCGGGAATCCCCGACGTTGAACACGAGCCAGTAGGGGGCGCCGCCCTCGTAGACCACCGCGGCGCCGCTGAGCGTGGTCCCGGCGCGGGAGCCCGCGGCCTCGCGGATCGCGCGGTCGGCCTGCTGCATGAGGGCCTGGAGCCCCTCCGCGGTCAGCGGCCCGTCCGTCCGGTCCTGGCCCTCGGCGAGGGTCCGCACGCAGATGCTGCTCGCGACCTCCCCGGCCTCGTGCCCGCCCATGCCGTCGGCGACGGCGAAGAGGAAGCGGTCGGCGAGGAAGGCATCCTCGTTCAGTTCGCGCCGCAGGCCGCGGTCGGTGGCGTAGCCGTAGTCGAGGCGGAACGGCTCCGCACCTGGGGAGGACGTCGACGGGTTCACGCGCGCTCGACCTTGAACGAGCGGTCGCCGAAGTGCACCGTGTCGCCGAACGCGGCCCGCTGGGCCTGCCCGGCCGGAAGCTGGCGCCGCACGCCGTCGGTTCCCGTCACGGCGGATCCGTTGGTGGAGTTCCGGTCCGTGACCCAGACCCCGGAGGAATCGGCGGTGACGTGGAGGTGCGTCTTGGAGACGGAGCGGCCCATGTCGGCGAAGTTGAACAGCTCGTCCACGGACTCCCCTTCCTGCGGAGCGGGGTTGCGGCCGATGAGGGCCGCGGCCTTGACGGCGAGCACCTGACCGTCGTCGAAGACGAGCCGGGCTCCGGCGGGCGCCGGCGCGCGCAGTTGCGTGCGGGCGAACTCGTCGTCCGGGTGGGCGCTTCCCGTGGCGGTCGGGGCGGATCCCGGGGCAGCGGACGCGGGTGCCGGGGCGGCGGGGACGGTGCCGTACGACGCCGGTGCGGGCGTCTGGGCTGCCGCTGCCCCGCGGGACGGGGTGGCGTTCCCCGGAGCAGCGGTGGCGAGATGGCCGGACCCCGGCGCGGGCGCGGTGCCGGGCGTGGGGACCGCGGTGATCGGACCGGACGCCTCGACGTCCGGCGCGAGCGCAGGCCAGCGTTCCCCCGAGGGCGAGGTGAAGTCCGGGTGCCCCAGCTGCCCCGGCAGGGTGGCACCGCCGGGGGCGAAGGTCGAGGGGCCGAAGAGCCCGCCGGTGGTGATGGGGTTGCGGCCCTGGTTCACGTCCACGACGAGGGTCTTGGCCACCTTGTCGTGCCAGCCCTGGCGCTGGTGGTTGGCGTCCCAGAGGTTGGAGACCAGGACGACGACGGGGCCGGCAACGGGCACGATCGAGGACAGGCCGACGATGAGGCGGCGCAGGAAGACCTTGAGCCATCCGGGGGCGAAGCCGTCCTCGTCGGAGGTGCGGAGGCCGAGCGCCAGGTTGCCAAGGGTCTTGCCCGTCTGTGCCTCCCACCCCCACAGGGCGATCCCGTAGGCGAGGAGGAAGGCGCCCAGGACCAGGTAGGAGGCGGCCAGCTGGGAGAGGACCTCCGGCGAGACGGCCGCGTCGGCGATCCGGGAGGCGTTCACTCCGCCGAACACCATGAGCGCCACGAACGGCGGGACGGCGTCGAGCAGCCACGCGGCGAGGCGCTTGCCGGCCGATGCGTTGACCAGGTTCAATGCTGCAGCCACTGGCTACTCCTTCACGCTTGGTGCGTCTGCGGGGCCTGCGGCGTTGCCGCCGCGGGCCTTCCGACGTGCCACGATACCGGCCGCGGCGTCCTGGAAGAGCGACCGCGGCGAGAACCTGGCCCGCTGCCTCTTCCAGAAGCCTACCGATGAACGCATCCCGTCGAGTTGTTCGTCGACCAGGTTCCAGTAGTCGGCGACCTGCGCCTCGGAGGGCTCCGTGGTGCCGAAGACGGCCCCGTCGGCCCGCCCCGCCAGGAGCAGGACGGTGCCCGAGGTCTGCGGGAAGTCCGCTCCGAGCGCCCGCGCGTTCTCCCGGCGCGTGCCGCGGGCGTCGGGCCGCGCGCCGAGGTCCGTCGCGAGGCTCAGGACCTCGCTCCAGCCTCCCCCGACGCGCACGCCCGGCGCGGCCTGGGAGAAGCGGCCGCGTCGCCGGCGCAGCTTGAGCCAGGCGATGAACAGCAGCGGGATCAGCAGGGCGACCAGCGGGACGAGCGCGACGCCGATCAGGGTGATGAGCGGACCCCAGACGTCCCAGAAACCGCGCTCCTCCTCCTCGGCGTCCTGCGGATCGGGGGCGGTCTCCGGTGGCAGCCGCGCCGGATCCTGGGGCGGGGGCGGCGGCTGCAGCACTTGCGGCTGCGGGACCGACTGGGGCTCCTGCTGCGGCGGCGTGGGCTCCTTGTCCTTGTCCGGCGTCGGATCGAAGGCGACCCAGCCCGATCCCTCGAACGCGATCTCCACCCAGGCGTGGGCATCGGCCCCCGTGAGCGCCACCTCGCCGCCGGGGTTGTAGCGCTCGGGGTAGAAGCCCATGACCACGCGGGCGGGCATGCCCTGCTCGCGGGCCATGAGCGCCATGGCGACGGCGTACTGCTCGTCGTCGCCGATCATGTCCTCCGCGTCGAGGAGGGCGGCGATGCGGGCGGCGCCGTGGCCGGAGAGGCTCGGCACCTCGTTCTCCTTGCCGTTGGAGAAGTAGCCGCTGTTGGCCAGCACGGCCTCGATGGCGCGGGCCCGCTCGAGCGGATTCGTCCCGGACGCCGCGAACTCGGCGCCCTTGCCGCCCGCGGCGGGCGGCACGTTGGCCAGCCGGGGCATCCGCAACGGGGCGAAGCCCCGCTCCGCGAGCTCGTCGTCCCCCGGCCGGGCCGGGAACGCGACGTGGGCCGTGTAGCGGTCGCCGTCCTGCAGTGGAATGGTCGAGAGGGCCGTCTCCGCCTCGGCGTTGTAGTAGAGGGAACGGGCCAGCTGGTCCGTGCGTTCCCCCTCGAGCTCGAGGCCGTCGAGGCGGCCTCCTCCCGGAACCCAGACACCGGAGTAGGCGCCGATCTCGATGCCCAGCGTGCCCGTCGCCCGGCCGTCGTCGACGGCGGCCGTCGAGGCGACGCTCGTCGCGTCGCCGACGGGGCTGAAGTTGCCGCCCGAACGGGGATCGACGTTGAGCACCATGCCGTCGTAGGAGTCCAGGGCGGCGAGCCGGATCCTCTCGCCGTCGGGCAGCCCCGTCACCGTGAGCAGGGTCTGCTCCGCGTTGTCCTTGACGTAGCTGCGGAACTTCATGAGCGGGCTCGGGTAGTCGTAGAGGTCCACGGGCGGGACCACGATGTCGCGCAGCACGCGGCGGTCGTCCCGGTCGTCGAGCAGGGGCGCCGCGACCGCGGTCGTTCCGGCGGCCACGACGAGCACGACGGCGCCGAACGCGATCCGCCGCAGCATGCCGTCGCGCGCCCCGTGGACGTCCTCCTCGCCGTGGTTGAGCGAGCGCAGGGCGGGGCCCGCCGAGCGGTCCACGTGGCGGCGCCAGGCGAGCCAGCTGACCATGAGCACCGTCATGAGGATGCCGCGGACCAGCGGCAGCGGCACCGCGTGGGTGCCGAACGCGATCCCGACGACGAACGCCACGGAGACGGGGATCACGACCCAGAACGCCGAGCGCAGGCGCCAGGCCGTCAGTCCGGCCGCGAGCCCCGTCACGAGCGCGGTGAGGAAGGGGACCACGAGCATGCCGCCCTGGATGCCGACGGGCGGCGAGACGGTGAGGACGTCCTTCCACGACAGCACGATCCCGGCCAGCAGGGTGCGGAGCGCGTCGAGGGACGGCACGAAGCCGGCGATGGCCTCGCGGGGAGCGGCCAGCGGGGTGCCGAGCAGGAGGTACGCGGCGAGGGCGAGCCCCGCCGTCGTCAGGATCCCCAGCCGCAGGCGCACGTTGGCGAGCGCGATCCCGAGGCCCGCGAGGGCGCCGCCGAGGCCCGCGGCGAGGTAGTAGGGGTTGCCTCCGAAGGCCTCGTGCAGGCCGAGGATCCCGAGGGCGAGCGCGGCGAAGAGGCACGCGGCGTCGACCAGCTGGCGGCGCAGGGGCCGCGTGGGGGCGCTCACGAGGCCGCCTTGCGCAGGACGAGGCCGAGGTCGGACAGGTCGCCGATGGTCAGAACGGTGAGCTCGCCGATCGTCGCGCGTCCGGCCTCGAGCCCGTGCCCGCAGCGCAGCGCGAAGGCGCGCACGCCGACCGGGACGTGGACGCCCGCGGCCCGCAACTGGGACGGGGTCGTGAGCGAGCCCGTGACCATGAAGAACACGGAGGCGTTCGGCACGGCGTCCGCGGTGCCGCGGACCAGGTCGACGACGGTCGCCCGGCGGGGCCGGCCCTCGATCCGCGTCATGTCGTCGAGCAGGTTCCGGCCCGTTTCCGTGCGGGCCGGTCCCGCCTGCGTCATGACGCTGAGGTTGCGCTGCTCGCGCACGGCCTGGAGCCCGATCGACGCCGCGACCGAGACGGCGAGCTCGAAGTCGTTCTCCTGGGGGTACTCGTGCGTGTTCGTCGAGAGCGCGATCGCGAGGTGGGAGCGCCGGGTCTCCTCGAACTGGCGGACCATGAGCTCGCCGGTCCGGGCGGTGGACTTCCAGTGGATGTGCCGGCGGTCGTCCCCGACGACGTAGTCCCGCAAGGCGTGGAAGGAGACGTCGGAGGAGGACAGCTCGCGCGTCGGCAGGCCCTCGAGGTCGCGGATGAACCCCGAGCTCGACCCGTCCAGCGACGTGGTGCGCGGGTGGACGAACAGGTCCTGGGCGTCGGTCCACTTCACGTAGCGGCGCAGGAGGGAGAAGGGATCCTGACGCACGGAGCGGACGGGGCCGACCTGGATGACGGCCCGGCGGTGCGTGGGGATCGTGAAGAGGTCCTCGTGGACGGCGCCGGCCGCGAGCCGCGGGATGTGGAAGGACGCGGTGGAGGAGCCCACGGGCAGCTCCATCGAGGAGGGCAGGAGCGGCTTCGGGGAGGCGTTGCGGACGTCCATGGCGCCGACCGCACGGTCGCCGACGGCGACGCGCGTGCGGTTCAGGTCCAGGGTGACCTCGTAGACGGAGCGGCCCAGGATGAAGCCGATGGCGATCAGCAGGAGGAGCGCCCCCATGAGGGCCGCGATGCGGGCCTCCTGCCAGCCGAACACCGAGCCGAGCACGGAGAGCCCGGCGACGAGGCCGGCCAGGAGCCAGCCGAGCGGCGAGACGACGGAGGCGACGGGGACCACGTGGCGGTCGAGCCAGCGGCGCGCCGGCGGCAGGGCCGGACCGAGCGTGACCTGGGCGAGCCGCACGGCCTCGCGCGTCAGCGACGTCGGGTGGAGCCTGCCCCGGGGGCGGCGGGCGGGGCCGTCGGCCCGACGCGCCGGGCGGCCCCAGGGAAGGCGTCGGGCGCCGCGCCCGGAGGGGGCGCCGCGTCCCGCCCCGCGGCGGGAGCGGCCGGGCGCTGCCGCGGGGTCGGCCGCGGCCGCCGCGTCCTGCTGCCGGGCGGCGCGCCGGCCCGTGGCCTGCGTGGATGTGCTCATGCTCTGCGGTTCCTTCGGATCCGTGGGCCGCCCGGGGCGGGCGGCACGCGGGGGCTAGGCGTTGGCTTCGGCGCGCTGTTGCGGTGCGGGCGTGTCCGCCAGGACACGGGTGAGGACGCCCTCGGCCGTGGCGCCGGCGAACTCGGCCTCCGGATCCATGACGAAGCGGTGCGTCCAGACGAAGGGCGCGAGCTCCTTGACGTCGTCGGGCAGCACGTAGTTCCGTCCCGCGGACGCGGCCCAGACCTTGGCGGCGCGGACCATGGCGAGCGCCCCGCGGACCGAGACGCCGAGGCGCGTCTCAGCGGCCTCGCGCGTCGCCTCGCACAACTGCGCGACGTAGTCGAGGACGGCGTCGTCGACGTGCGTCGTGGTCGCGAGGTCCGCCATGTCGGCGACGGCCTGGGTCGTGATGATCGCCTGCAGCCCGGCGGAGCGGTCCTTGGTCGTCGCGCCGGAGAGGAGCCGCACGGTCGAGGCGCGGTCGGGATAGCCGATCGAGGTCTTGATGAGGAAGCGGTCGAGCTGCGCCTCGGGGAGGCGGTACGTGCCGGCCTGCTCGATGGGGTTCTGGGTCGCGATCACCATGAACGGACGGCCTTGCGGGTACGTGGTCCCGTCCACGGTGACCCGCCCCTCCTCCATGACCTCGAGGAGTGCCGACTGCGTCTTGGGCGAGGCCCGGTTGATCTCGTCCGCGAGGACCAGGTTGGCGAAGATCGGTCCGCGGTGGAACTCGAACTTCTGGGTCTTCTGGTCGTAGATCGTGATGCCGGTGACGTCGGAGGGCAGCAGGTCCGGCGTGAACTGGATGCGCGAGTGCGTGCCCTGGACGGTCGCAGAGAGCGAGCGGGCGAGCATCGTCTTGCCCGTGCCGGGGGCGTCCTCGAGCAGGACGTGGCCCTCGGCGAGCATCGCGGTCAGGACCAGGCGGACGACGTCCTCCTTGCCCAGCACCGCCTTGCCGACGTTGCCGACGAGCTTCTCAAAGGTCCCGGCAAACCATTCGGCCTGCTCCTGGGTCATGGTCATCGTGGGGTACTCCTCCCGGGCCGGCGTACCGGTCACCAATTGCTGACTCTGTTCGATTGAACGCCGTCCACGACGGCAAAGACGGGCAATGCGTGGCCGCGCCCGTTGACGCACTCCATGACGGCCCGGGCATCGCCCGACGATCCGACCTGGATGTAGTTGCCACCTCCGTCGAAGCGGCCATTGCTGTTATGGCACTGGACCTGATACCGGCCCGACGAGAAGTTCTTCACTTCGACATCGAACTTGTGACAGTAGCGATTGCAGCCCGCGTAGCCGTTGTACTCGGGTCCCTTGCGAAGAATGACTTCCCGCTGCGGCGGATTGGGCGGCGGCGGGGCGGCGCCCGCCCGGGCGCTCACCGTCCACGTCTGGGTCTGGCTCGCCGCGTCGCCGCTGTTGAGCCGGGTCGTGGCGCGCACGGTGAGCGTGACCTGCTGGTCATAGTCCAAGCCGGTGACCCGCCCCGTCGAGGCGTTGAGCGTGCCTCGGTTCACGGAGACCGAAAGCTCCGTGGCGCGGCCGTTGTCATAGGCACTCGCGTTCTTGTTCCAGTTGAACGTCACGGATCTTTCCCCGCGGGCGCCGTTGCTACCGCTGCGTCCGCCACCATCGCGCGGGGCGCCGTACGAGCTCGTGCTGTTCGAGCCCGGACTCGGATCGCCGCCGCCGGCGGCATTGACCGCGCGGACCCGCCAGGTGTGCGCCGCGCCGTTGGCGTTGGTCGAGACCACGGCACCGGGGCCCGAAATGGACTGCCAGGCACCGCCGTCGGTCGAGTACTGGTAGCCCGTGATGGGAGAACCGTTGGATCCCGGGGCCGTGAAGTTCAGCCGGACCTCGTTGTTCCGGCCCGTGGCCACGGCGGTCGGCCGACTCGAGGCGAGCGGGCGCCCGTACGGCGTCACAGCCGTCGAGCGCGGCCCCTCGGGCGAGGCGCCGACCTTGTTGCGGGCCGTGACGGTGAAGCTGTAGGAGCCCGTGGTCTTCAGCCCCGTCACGGTCTGGGAGCGCGTGCTAGCGCCGATGCCGTCGATGGTCCGCACGAGGCTCGAGCCCTCGTAGACCGCGAGCGTGTAGCCCTGCAACGGCGCCCCGTTGTCATCCGGCGCGCTCCAGTTCACGTTCACCACACCGCCGTCGACGGCCGACTCCTGCCGCACCGCCGTCGGCGCGGTGGGCTGGAACGGCCTGCCCGCGGGGATCACCGTGGCCGAATAGCTGCTCCACAGCGACGGCTTGTCGGCCTTGTTCACGGCCTGGACGCGGAACTGGTAGGAGACGCCGTTGGTGAGCCCCTCCCAGGTGTAGGAGGTCCCGGTGATCCCCGTGACCTGGGCGACGCCGTTGGCGGGTGACGGGGAGATCTCCAGGGTGTATCCGCTCACGGCGGAGCCGCGGCTGACCGGGGTCGTCCACTGCACGGCGACCTGCTGGTCCCCGTACGTCGTGGTCGGAGCGGCCGGCTGCTCCGGCTCGACGTCCGGCCGCGCATCGGCGGAGGCCGCCGAGGGATCGGACTCGTTGACGGCGTTGGTCGCCGTGACCGTGAAGTTGTACGTCTTGTCGTTCTCCAGGCCGGCCAGCGTGCAGCTCGTCGACTCGCAGCGCTGCTCGAATCCGGAGCCGCGCACCGTGTAGTACTCGATCGGGGACCCGTTGTTCGCCGGGGCGTCCCAGCTCAGCACGGCCTGCCGGTCTCCCGTCGATTCGACGCGCGGCAGCCCCGGCGCCTCGGGCCGCCCCTTGACGTTGAGCGTGACGTTGCCCGTGACGTAGCGGTCCGGGTCCTCGGTGATGTCGCCGATCGTGTACTGCACCGTCATGGTGCCCACGAACGCCTCTCCCGGCGTGATCGCGAGCTGCCGCCCACGGATCTCGACGCCGCCGTCGCCTCCCGTGCCACCTCCGCCATTGTAGGCGTCGACGATCGTCAGATCGCCCTCGCCGGCGTAGGGGTTGTGGTCGTTGCGCAGCACGTCCACGATCTCGGTCCGGCCCTGGTGGGCGTCGGCCACGACGTCGTCGACGGCGACCGGGAGTTCGCGGTTGGAGGCCAGGACCGTGATCGCGACCGTGGCGGTGACCGGCGGGTTGTCCTCGTCCTCGACGCTGACGGTGACGGTCCCCGTGGTTCCCTTGGGGGTCTGCGCCGGGGCCGAGGCCGTCAGGTAGCGCCCGTCGACGAGGGCGACGTCGATGCCGGGCAGCTCGGAGTCGAGGAGCTTGAAGACGAGCTTCTCGAGGTCTCCTTCGTCGGGGTCGCTGGCCGAGGCGAGGAGGTCGAGCCGCTCGGCGTCCTCGCCCTGGGCGATCTGCATCGAGTTGGACTGCAGCGTCGGCGGCCGGTTCTCCTCGGGGCGCGGAAGCACCTTGACGGGGATGGAGAGCACGGCCGTGAGCCCGTCGGAATCGTCGGGGCCCGTGCCGTCGGTGACCTCGACCGTGACGGAGGCCGGCCCGGCGTAGTCGTCGGCCGACTTGAAGGCGAGCTCCGTGGCGGAGAGGACGAGCGGTCCCTGGTTCTCGGGGACGGCACGGACCTTGTCCTCGGCGGTGACGCGCGCGCTGCGCCCGTCGCGGACCTGGACGAGCTCGGGCAGCTTCAGCGGCAGGACCTCTCCGGCCATGACCTCGAGCGGCGTGTCGCTCTTGAGCACGGGCCGGGCCTCGCCTGATCCCGGCACGTGGACGAACGCGGTAGACGAGCCGCCGTCGACGTCGGTGATGGTGTAGGCGACGACCTGGGCGTTCGCCTGGACCTGCACGGCGAGCTTGCGGTCGACGATCCGCGTCGTCGCCGGGTTGTCCGGGAGGGTGATCTCGAGGTCGGAGATCCGGCCGTCGGGGTCCTCGTCGTTCTCGAGGATCGCGAGCGTGACCTCCTCCTTGCCGACGGTCTCCTGGAGGGACGCGCGGTCGTCGCGGGCGATCGGGGCGAGCAGCTCGGCCTCGGGATCGGACTGGACCGTCAGGGTCGCCGAGGCCGTTCCCCCGCGGCCGTCGGTGATCTTGTAGCGGACGGAGAGGGAGCCCTTCTCCGGCGGTGAGGTCACGACGATGCGCCCCTCGGAGACCTCGGCGTCGACGCCGTCGGAGGTCGAGAGGTCGTCGACGAGCGTCACGCGGTCGCCGTCGGGATCGGAGTCGTTGGCCAGGACGTCGACGGCGACGGGGCGGTCCGGACGGACCGTGATCGAGTCGTTGGCGGCGACGGGCGGGTTGTTGGTCGTGGACAGCGGGGCGATGCCGACCATCGCGGTGCCGGTGGCCCGGGCGCCGTGCCGGTCCTCGACGACGTAGCTGAACGCATCTGTGCCGCTGGACTCCTGTCCGGCGGTGTACTCGATCGCACCGCCGCGGACCACGGCGTTGCCGAGCCGCGGTGCCGTGCCGAGCTGGACGAGGGAGACGGAGTCGCCGTCCGGGTCGATCCCGCCGAGCGGGACGTCAATGACGGTCGTGCCGCCGGCGAAGACCCGGCCCTCCACCTGGACGGGGTTGGGCGGGGCGTTCTTCTCCAGGTCCTGCGGCTGGACCTGGAACGTGACGCGGGCGTTGGCCTCCTGGCCGTCGGGGCCCGCGACGGTGTAGACGACCGAGACCTGGCGTGGCTTGCCGTCGAACTCCCCGGCGCGGAAGCGCACGGTCTCGTCGGCGACGGAGACGAGCGAGCCCTCGCCGATGTCGTCGGCCTCCTTCAGCTGCGGGCGCAGCGTGAGCTCCGCGCCGTTGGGGTGGATGTCGTTGTCCAGCACGTTGACGGTGGCCACGTCGCCGGCGCGGACGACGACGGTGTCCGGGTTGGGGCGCGGCGGGTCCAGCCGGGGCGGGGCCGGGACGGGGATGACCGTGATCTCGCCCGTCGAGACGCCGGTGCCATTGGAGACCGAGTAGTGGACGGTCGAGGTGTCCGTGAGGCCGCGCACGTCGCTGATCCGCACGAAGCTGTTCCGCTCCACGGAGACGCCGTACGGCGCCCCCTCGGGCACGTCCGTACCGGTCAGGACCAGGACGCCGCCCGCCGGATCGGTGTCGTTGCCGAGGACGTTGACGAGGACGTCGCCGCCAGCCGGCAGCAGCGCGACGTCGCGCACGGCCACGGGGTTGCCGGTGTTGCTCTCGGGGTCGCGGATGTCGATCCGCACGAGCCCGGGGGCGCTGGAGGGGCCGTTGGTGGCCACGTACTTGGCGTAGAACGTCCCGGTCCGCGTCCCGCGCAGGGTGACCGTCCCGGTCTCCGTGTTGGCGGCCAGGTCGACGCCGTCGACGGAGTCGATGCTGGCCAGGCGCAGTCCGGAACCGGAGGGGTCGGAGTCGTTGTCGAGCGGCGAGAAGGTGATCTCCTCGCCGACGTTGGCGACGACGTGGTCCGTCGACGGCACGGGCGGGATGGAGGACTTGGCGAGGACCTCGACGACGATGCGCCCCTGGGTGCCCTCGCGCCCGTCGGAGACCTGGATCGTGACGTCCTTCTGGCCGACCGTCTTGCCGCTGTCCTGATAGGTCAGCGAGCCGTCGGGGCGGACCCGGATCGTGTCGTTGTCGGGGCTCGCCCCGCCGAGGAGCTGGAGGTCGTCGCCGTCGGGGTCAGACCAGTCGGTGAGCACGTTCTGCGTCACGGACCCGCCCTGCTGCACGCGCAGGGTCGTCACGCGCTCCTGGACGGGAGCGCTGTTCTGGTCCTCGGGGACGACGCGCACCGTCACCTGCCCGGGCGTGTCCCCGCCGCGGCCGTCGGAGGCCATGTAGGTGAACGACGTCGAACCGCTCGCGTCCTCGGGGACGACGAGCTGGAAGCCCGTGCCGTTGTAGATGCCCTGGAGGGTGCCGATGGACGGCTGCTTCCCCTCGAGCTTGGCCACGAGCAGGTCGCCGTCGGGGTCGACGTCGTTGAAGAGGACCGGGAGCGCCGTCGTGCGGCCGGCCCGGACGCCGAAGTTGTCCGGCTTGGTGATGGGCTTCTTGTTCTCCTCGGTCCGATTGGGCAGCTCGATCGCGTCGGTGATCTCCTTCGAGTCCTCCTTCGTCGACTCGCCCTTGCCCTTGGGCGGCTCGAGGTCGGACCAGTTGTTCACGACCTGCATGCCCTCGTTGACGAGCCAGACCTGCCCGCTCGAGACGTCGTTGAGCACCACGACGTCGCGGTTGACGCGGAACTGGAGCTCCGCCGAGCCGTCGAGGCCCGGGATCTGCGCGGCGTCGTCGTGCGCGTCGTCGTCGCAGTCCCGCACGTACTGGGCGCTGCCCTGCCACGCGGCATACGTGCAGCCGGCGACCCGCACCGGCTGGATCGGCGTGCCGTTGGATTCAAGCGGCAGATAGGCTGCCTCTCCCCCGCCGAGCGGTGCGACGGCGAGCTTGTTGCCGAGGGCGACGGCCACGCCGTCGGACTCCGGCCCGGGGGCCTGGAGACGGCCGCCCGCGGGGTCCACGACGCTGCCGCGGCGGCCCTCGGACGTCAGCAGGTCGCCCGAGGCGGCGTCGAAGACGACGGCGGTGTCCCCGACGACGGTCAGCTGCGGCTCGGCGAGCGTGGACAGGCCCTCGACCTCCTTCTCGCCCGCGGGGCTCGCGGTGCCGTCCTCGGCCACGGTGTAGCCGCGGAACATGTCGGCCCCGAGGTCGGCGACCCAGACGGTGCCGTCCGTTCCGACCTCGGCGAGCACGCGGCCTTCGGCGTCGAGGAGCGGTTCCCCGTCCTCCGCCGCGAAGCCGCTGAGCCCCTCGGTGCGGCTCGCGTAGACGATGCCGCGCTCTGAGTCGGTGACGGCGACGACGTCCCGGCCGAAGGAGAAGGTGGAGTTGGCGGGCATGGCGTTGTCGTCGGTGAACTGCACCATGGCCGGGTCGATCGTCGTGAGGGAGGCCTGCTCGAGGTTGCGGACGAAGACGCGGTCCGCCTCTTGCGCCAGATCGTAGTTCGGCAGCGGGGTCAGCACGCCGCCGTCCAGCACCTGGGACTGGTAGTTGAGGTGGCCGACCTTGTTCAGGGTCTTGTTCACGACCCACACGCCGCCGTCGTTCAGGTCGACGTCCGCCGTCTCGAAGCCGGGATAGATGATCGCCCCGGTCACCGCCAAGGCCGTGGCCGCGGTGACCGCGGCGGCCTTGAAACCGGTGGACTTGCCCGGTGCCGCTCCCCATCGGGACATGCTCATTACCCCCACGTCGTCTTCGTCGACCGCGGTGCGGAACCCGCTGCGGCGTCAAACGCGTTCGATTCTAACCGATGGAGGAACCGGCCACGATGGGGAGGACTCCCCATGCGCTCCGGGGCGCCGGCCGGGAGCCGGCCCGGCTCAGTCGAGATCGAGGGCGGATCCCCGGCCCGGGGCGAGCACGACGGGGTTGATGTCGCCGAAGCCGCGCACCTGGGTGGTCTCCTGCGGCTGCAGGACGAACCGCTCGTCGTCGGCGAGCGTCGCGGCCGTCAGCGAGTCCGTCAGGACGGTCCCCGGCTCGGCCAGGGCCGTGAGGCGCGCCGCCAGGTTGACGGTGGGGCCGTAGACGTCACCGAGCCGGGACAGAATGCGGCCCCAGACCATCGACACGCGCGTGTTGGGCAGCACCTCGTCGCGGGCGAACTCCTGCGAGAGGGTCAGCGAGATCCGGGCCCCGGCCTGCGGGGTCTCGGCGACGAAGAGGACCTCGTCGCCGATGGTCTTCACGAGCCGGCCGCCGCCGACGGAGATGATCTCCGCGCACTTGTTCTCGAAGCGCTGCACGAGCTGCGCGAGGGTGCGCTCGTTCATCCGGCGCGAGAGGCTCGTATAGGAGACGAGGTCGGCGAAGCCCACGGCGCGGGCGAGGGGCAGGGGGGCGTCGTCCTCCGAGCCGTCCCGTCCGGCGCTCGAGGACGCGAGCCCGGACTCGGCCCGGACGCCGAGCCGGTGGACGGCGGCGTTGAGCTGGCGCCGCCAGGAGTAGACGAGGATCTCCTCCATGGGCCCGATGAGGTCCGGCAACAGGCTCACGAGCCGGCGGCGGGCCTCCGGGTCGCTCAGCCCCTCGTTCTGCACCATGTCCTCGACGAGGGCCTCGATCTGCCACACGACCATGCGGTCGGTCATCTGGCCGATCGCACGCGTGATCGAGATCGCGGCCTCCTCCGTGAGCAGCCCGCTGCGGACGTTGCCGACGATCGTCAGGAGCGCCTCGCGGTCGCCCTCGGTGAACGCGACGTCGTCGTCCCCCAGGTTGGGGAAGCCCAGCGCCCTCCACAGCTTGCGCGCGCTGAGCAGCGACACGCCGGCCCCGGCGACGACGTCACGCCGCCTCAGGGTGCGTTCGGCGCCGAGCAGGCGGCGTTCGAGGTCCTTCGCGGACTCCTTGACGGCCTCGCGGGCCAGACCCTGGGCGAGCGGCAGCGCCCGGGTGAACGGCCCCGCCTCCTCGCTGAGCCGTCCGGGCGTCTCCGCGACGTGGTCTCCGGTTCGTCCGCCCGCGGCGTCGGCGGCTTGCGCCGGGGCGTCGGGTGCGGCCCAGGACCCGTCGGCCGCTTGCTGCCCGGCGGCCGGATCGTCGGCCTGCCCTGCGGCGTGGCGGCCCCTGCCCGGAGCGGGCTCGGGGATGATCGGGAGCGCGGAGGCCTCGGTTCCCACCACGGGAAGAGGAGCGGTCGCGGGAAACGGCTCGTGCCCGTCCCCGTGCCGTGAGTCAGCCATTCCCCGTCCAATCCATGTGTTGTTCAGTCTCCAGTTCTACACCATCGAACATGACGGTCCGGGGCAGGGCCTCGATGGCGTCGTAGACGAGATCGCGCAGCCGGTGCACGTCCGGCATGTCGCGCAGCACGGCGCTGCCCTGGGCCGTCGCGAGCGAGAGGTTTCCCGCGCCGCTGCCGCGCCTCATCAGGGACTGGCGGACGTAGACGGCCTGGACGAGCACGAGCGGGACCTCCCACTGCCGCCGCGACGAGAGGCCGCGCCGGAGCACGACGCGCCGGTTCGTCAGGTACGTCCACGTGCGGATCCAACGCCAGGCCGGCCACGCACACCACCACAGCACCAGCAGGGCACCGAGGACCGCGGTCGCGGCGGGCAGCACCTCGCGCAGCTGCGAGACCGGTTCGGGAAGCCCGTCGCGGCTCAGCCATCCGAGGGCCGCCGTGGTCGCCGGGACCAGCAGGAGCAGGACGACGACGGGGCGCGCCAGGACCGCGGGATGCGCCCGCGTCTTGGCGATCACCCGCTCGCCCTCGGCCAACCTGATCCGCACGTCCCGGCTCCTCCCGCTCTCGCTCCAAGTCTAGGCGGGCCCGGCGGCCCCGGGCTCAGGCATAGCGTCCGTCGGCACGGCGCAAGTGGACGACGTCCCCGGCCCGGACCACCTCGCGGCCGCCGCCCGCGAGCGCCAGTCCGAGTCCGCCGTCGTCCTCGAGGGAATCCGCCGTGCCCTCGAGGACGACGCCGCCCGGCAGCTCGGCGCGCACGGCCGCCCCGAGGGTCGCCATCCGCGCTGCCACGGCGTCGCGTAGACCGGCCGCCGGGTCCGCGCCGTCGGAGAGGAATCCCCGGTAGAGCCGGGCGGTGGTGCGCAGGTACGCGGTGAGCACCGCGGTGGTGCCGGCCGTGGCGCCCTCGAGCGCCAGGCTCGTGGCGGTGGGCACGGGCAGCTCGTCGGCGGTGAGCAGGACGTTGACCCCGGCGCCGACGACGACGGCCGGGAGCGGTCCGGCGGGGACGAGCTGCGCGAGGATGCCGGCGACCTTCCGCCCGCCGACGAGGACGTCGTTGGGCCACTTGACGCGGGCGTCGAGGCCCGTGCAGTCGCCGATCGCCTCGGCGAGCCCGAGCGCGCAGAGCATGGAGAGCCAGCCGTAGGACTCCGCGGGCAGCGGGGCCCCGCCGAGGGAAGGCCGGAAGAGGACCGAGACCGCGAGCGAGCTGCGCGGCGGCGCGGACCACCCGCGCTCGAGCCGGCCGCGCCCCGTGGACTGGAAGTCGCTCGCGAGCACCGACAGGTCCGGCCACGCACCCGGCTCCGAGCCGGCAGCGGCGGCGAGGTCGGCATTGGTCGATCCGGTCTCGGCCACGGTCTCGATGCGGGCGTACGGTCCGTCGGGCGCCAGCAGGGCACCGCGGAGGGCGTCGGCGTCGAGGGGCGGGCGCTGGGGGGTCGCGTTCATGGACTCCAGACTAGGCGCTCGGGGCGCGGGCCTCAGAGGAAGATGTCGGGAACGAGCGGCGCCCCGGCCGGTCCGGAGCGGTAGGCCTCGAGGTCGGTGATCCCCTCTTCCGCGAGCACCTGCTCGTCGGTGAAGAAGTTCCCGGTGCAGCCGGAGGCGGGACGGGCCAGGACGGCCACGGCGGCGTCGGCGACGATCTGAGGCGTGCGGGCGGCCTGGATGAGCCGCTCGCCGCCCGGCATCGCCCGGATGGCTGCCGTGTCCACGAGCGTCGCGGGCCACAGGGAGTTCACGGCGATCCCGTCGGCGCGCAGCTCCTCCGCGAGGCCCAGGGTGGTCAGGCTCATCCCGTACTTGGCCATCGTGTACGCGAGGTGGGCCCCGGCCCACTTCGGGTCCAGGTTCAGCGGCGGGGAGAGGGTGAGGATGTGGGCGTTGTCCGAGGCCCGCAGGGCGGGGATCGCGAGCTTGGACAACAGGAACGTGCCGCGGACGTTGATGTCCTGCATCAGGTCGTAGCGCTTCATCGACACGTCCGGCGTCGAGGAGAGGTCGATCGCGGACGCGTTGTTCACGACGACGTCGATCCGGCCGAAGCGCTCGAGCGTGGCGTCGACGGCACGCTGGACGTCGTCGTCGCTGCGGACGTCGCCGACGAGGGCGAGCGCGCCTCCGCCGGCCGCCTCGATCGCGGCCGCCGCGGTGTGGACCGTTCCCTCGAGGGTGGGATGCGGCGCGTCGGTCTTGGCCATGAGGGCGACGTCGGCCCCCTGGCGCGCGGCGGCCACGGCGATGGCCAGGCCGATGCCGCGGCTGCCGCCGCTCATCAGCACGGTGCGGCCCGAGAGCGGGCCGGAGGGGGCGTCGGATGCGTGGGGGTGTTCGCTCATGCGGACTAGGCTACGCGAGAACCGCAGCAAATGTTACCCGTGGGTAATAACGGTTTCCGCGCGGCAGCGGGCCCACGGGGCGGGGGCTATTTTGTAGGGTTCCTACAGCGGGCGCCTCAAAACGGCTCACTAGACTGGCGAGGACGGCATGCGCGTTGTGCCATTCCTACGACATCCACCAGACGGGAGCCACCGGCATGAGCGAAACCGGCACCGAGGTCAAGGCCGCGGCGATCGACCTGAGCACCACGGCGGGAAAGATCGCCGAGTTCCGCCGGCGCGAGGCACTGTCCCTGCTGCCGTCGGGCCAGGAGGCCGTCGACAAGCACCACGCCCGCGGCAAGAACACGGCCCGGGAGCGGATCGCCATGCTGCTCGACGAGGGCTCGTTCGTGGAGTTCGACGCCCTCGCCGTGCACCGCACCTCGGCCTTCGGCATGGAAAAGAAGAAGCCGCTCGGCGACGGCGTCGTCTCCGGCTACGGAACGGTCGACGGGCGCCAGGTCGCCGTCTACTCCCAGGACTTCTCCGTCTACGGCGGATCGCTGAGCCAGGTCAACGGCGAGAAGATCGTCAAGGTCCAGGAGTTCGCGCTGCGCAACGGCTGCCCCGTGGTCGGCATCAACGACGGCGGCGGCGCGCGCATCCAGGAAGGCGTCGCCTCGCTGGCCATGTTCGCGGACATCTTCCGCAACAACGTCCACGCCTCCGGCGTCGTCCCCCAGATCTCCCTCATCATGGGCCCGTGCGCCGGCGGCGCCGCCTACTCCCCCGCCCTGACCGACTACGTCGTCATGGTGGACAAGACGAGCCACATGTTCATCACCGGCCCGGACGTCATCAAGACCGTCACGGGCGAGGAAGTGGACATGGAGACGCTCGGCGGGGCGCGCCAGCACAACTCGACGACGGGCACGGCGAGCTACCTCGCCTCCGACGAGGCCGACGCAATCGAGTTCGTCAAGGAGCTCCTGGACCACCTCCCCTCCAACAACCTCACCGAGCCGCCGGTCGAGGACTTCGAGGAGGAGCCCGAGCTCACGGCGGCCGACCTCGAGCTCGACGCGCTGATCCCCGACTCCGCGAACCAGCCCTACGACATGCGCACCGTGATCGGGCACATCGTCGACGACGGCGCCTTCCTCGAGATGCAGTCCCTCTACGCGCCCAACGTGATCATCGGCTACGCCCGCGTCGAGGGCCGCAGCATCGGGATCGTCGCCAACCAGCCCATGCAGTTCGCCGGCACCCTCGACATCGCCGCCTCGGAAAAGGCCGCCCGCTTCGTGCGCAATTGCGACGCGTTCGGCCTGCCGATCCTGACGCTGGTCGACGTCCCCGGCTTCCTGCCCGGCAAGGACCAGGAGTTCCAGGGCATCATCCGCCGCGGCGCCAAGCTGCTCTTCGCCTACGCCGAGGCCACGGTCCCGAAGCTGACCGTCATCACGCGCAAGGCCTACGGCGGCGCCTACATCGTCATGGGCTCCAAGAAGCTCGGCGCCGACATCAACCTCGCCTGGCCGACGGCGCAGATCGGCGTCATGGGGGCCCAGGGCGCCGTCAACATCCTCTACCGCCGCGACCTCGCGGCCGTCGAGGCCGCCGGCGGCGACGTCGAGGCGCGGCGCACGGAGATCATCGAGGGCTACGAGGCCGAGCTGCTCAACCCCTACCAGGCCGCCGAGCTAGGCTACGTCGACGCCGTCATCGCCCCGTCGGACACGCGCCTGCACGTCGTCCGCGGGCTGCGGGCCCTGCGCGACAAGCACGCCTCGCTTCCGGCCAAGAAGCACGGCAACATGCCGCTCTGACCATCCCCACCCCGAAAGGAGAGACCGTGCAGCACGGAAACGGCACCACCGACGCGCCGGAGCAACCGCTCCTGCGCGTCGTCAAGGGCGAGCCCACGCCCGAGGAACTCGCGGCGCTCACCGCCGTCGTCCTGGGGCTCGGGGCCGACGACGCCCCCGGGGACGCCCCGGCGCCGGGACGCCGCGAGCGGCTCCGCGGCCAGGTCCGGCGCGGCCGCCAGCTCCCGGCGATGCCGGGCGCGTGGCGCAGCGGCCGCTTCTAGCGCCGCGGGTCGGACCCGGAGGATCCCGCCGGCACAAGCCTTCAACACAGGCTTCACATCGCGGTAGGGTTCTCCCATGACCCACATCACAGCCGAGGGCGGCCGCACGCCCACCGCCATCGACGCCGTCGCCGACGCCTACTTCGCCCGCCTCCTGGAGCTCGCCCCCGACTTCGCCACGACGCTCGGAGTGCCGGGGCGGGAGACGGAGTACTCGGACCTCTCCCCCGAGGGCGTCGCGGCCTTCGACGCCGCCGCGCGCGAGGCGCTGGCCGCCCTCGAGGGGCTCGAGCCCGTCGACGCGATCGACCGCACCACCCTGGACGCGATGCGCGAGCGGCTCGGCCTCGAGGTGGAGATCCACGCCACGGGCATCACCGAGCTGAACAACATCGCCTCGGGCTCGCAGGAGATCCGCGCCGTCTTCGACCTCATGCCCACCGACACCGAGGAGCAGTGGGGACACATCGCGGGCCGCCTCGCCAACGTCCCGGCCGCCCTCGAGGGCCTGACGGAGTCCTACCGCAAGAGCCTCGCCGAGGGCCACGCCCCGGCCAGGCGCCAGGTCGAGATCGTCATGGGCCAGGCCCGCGACTACGCCAAGGACGGCGGCTTCTTCAGCGCCCTCGCCGCCGACGCCGACATCGACGGCGAAGCCGTCGCGCCGGAGACGGCAGCGCGCCTCGCCGACGGTGCCGCCGCCGCGTCCGCAGCCTATTCCGCGTTCGCCGGATTCCTCGAGCGGGAGCTCCTGCCCTCGGCCCGGGAGAAGGACGCCGTGGGGCGCGACTACTACGCGCTCATGTCCCGCCGCTTCCTCGGGGCGGCCGTGGACCTGGAGGAGACCTACCACTGGGGCGTCGAGGAGCTGGACCGGATCATCGCCGAGCAGGAGCGGGTCGCGGAACAGATCAGGCCCGGCGCCTCGATCGAGGAGGCCAAGGCCGTCCTCAACGCCGATCCGGCCCGCCAGCTCAAGGGCACCGATGCGCTCAAGGCCTGGATGCAGTCCAAGAGCGACACCGCGGTGCGCGAGCTCAAGGGCGTCCACTTCGACATCCCCGAGGCCATGGAGCGCCTCGAGTGCCTCATCGCCCCGACCCAGGAGGGCGGCATCTACTACACGGGCCCCTCCGACGACTTCTCGCGGCCGGGCCGCATGTGGTGGTCCGTCCCGGCCGGCGAGGACGAGTTCACGACGTGGGCCGAGACGACGACCGTGTACCACGAGGGCGTCCCGGGCCACCACCTGCAGGTCGCCACGGCCACGTACCGCAAGGACACCCTGAACAACTGGCGGCGCAACGCCTGCTGGGTCTCCGGCCACGGGGAGGGCTGGGCCCTCTACGCCGAGCGGCTCATGCTCGAGCTCGGCTACCTCTCCGACCCGGGAGAGCACCTGGGCATGCTCGACATGCAGCGGATGCGCGCGGCCCGCGTCGTGTTCGACATCGGCGTGCACCTCGAGCTCGAGATCCCGCCGCGCTGGGGCGAAGGGACCTGGACCGCCGAGAAGGGCTACGACTTCCTTGCCCGCCACCTCGACATCTCCGAGGGCCAGTTGAAGTTCGAGTTCACCCGGTACCTCGGCTGGCCCGGCCAGGCGCCGTCCTACAAGGTCGGCCAGCGGCTCTGGGAGCAGATCCGCGACGCCCGGCGCGAGGCCGAGGGCGAGGCGTTCGAGCTGCGCGCGTTCCACACCGAGGCGCTCAACCTCGGATCGGTCGGCCTGGACACCCTGCGCCGGGCCCTGCTTCCGGCCGGCTGATACCGGCGCGGCCCCGCCGTCGTTCCCCCGGAGGACGACGGCGGGGCGCCGCGAGAGCTTGCCCACACCCTCTGGGCACGCGGAGGGCCGCGAACCGCGCGGAGCCGCGGATCCGGGCAGTCCGGCCCGGCGCGCCGGACCCGGCCCGGCGTCACACTTCTCAATCTCGGATCGCCGGGGCGTAGGGTGCGCGCCTACCGTCCCCGGGTGACTACTCAATCCACCGCACCCCGGCGCCTGCCCCGCTGGATGACCTCCTTCGGCCCGCAGATCATCGCCGCCCTCGTCCTCGGCGTCGCCCTCGGACTCCTGGCCCGTCAGGGCGGGCACACCGCCGACGCCCCGACCGCGCTCGGCGAGACGCTGTCCGTGATCGGCTCGAGCTACGTCAGCCTCCTGCGCTCGGCCGTGATCCCGCTCGTCTTCTTCGCCGTCGTCGCCTCGATCGCCAACCTCTCGCAGCTCGCCAACGCGGCCCGGCTGGCGTGGAAGACGCTGCTCTGGTTCGCCATCACGGCCTTCGTCACGGTCGTGATCGGCATCGCCCTCGGGATCGTGCTCCGCCCGGGCGCCAACACGGGCCAGGAGGCGCCGGCCGAGTACACGGGCCGGACCGGCGACTGGTGGGCCTTCCTGACGGGCCTCGTGCCGGGCAACTTCCTGGGCCTCGGCGCGAGCTCCAGCGTCGCCGACTCGGGCGCCGTCACGACCTCGGTGAGCTTCAACGTCCTGCAGGTCCTCGTCATCGCCGTCGCCGTCGGCATCGCGGCCCTCAAGGTCGGGCGCGCCGCCGAGCCGTTCCTCGCGTTCAGCGCCTCGATCCTCGCCGTGATCCAGAAGGTGCTGTGGTGGATCATCCGGATCGCGCCGATCGGCACGGTCGGGCTCATCGGCAACGCCACCGCCACCTACGGCTGGGACACGATCGGCGCCCTCGGCCGCTTCACCGCAGCCGTCTACGCGGGACTGGCCCTGGTCCTGTTGGTCGTCTACCCCGTCCTCGTCCGCGCCCACGGGCTCGGCGTGCGCCAGTACTTCACGGGCGTCTGGCCCGCCGTCCAGCTCGCCTTCGTCTCCCGCTCCTCGATCGGCACGCTGCCGCTCACGCAGCGCGTGACCGAGCGGAACCTCGGCGTGCCGTCCGGCTACGCGGCCTTCGCCGTCCCGCTCGGCGCGACGACCAAGATGGACGGCTGCGCCTCGATCTACCCCGCCATCTCGGCCATCTTCGTGGCCCAGTTCTTCGGGATCGAGCTGGACCTCGGCCAATATCTGCTCATCGCCCTCGTCTCGGTCCTGGGATCCGCGGCGACCGCCGGGACGACGGGCGCCGTCGTCATGCTGACGCTGACCCTGTCCACGCTCGGCCTGCCGCTGGCCGGCGTCGGCCTCCTGCTCGCCGTGGACCCGATCCTGGACATGGGTCGCACCGCCGTCAACGTCGCGGGCCAGGCCCTCGTCCCGGCGATCGTCGCGAAGCGCGAGGGCATCCTCGACATGGAGCTCTACAACGCGCCCCGCGGCGGCGACCCGTTCTCCGACGACTCCGCCCCGGCGCGGGAAGCGGGAGCCGAGGCCAACGCGGAAGCCGAAGCCGCCTCCACCCGCTGACCCGGGACGCCGTCCCACGTCGTCCCATCCCGGCACCGCGGCGCCGCGCCTTCCCCCGAAGGCGCGGCGCCATCGTCGTACCCGGTCCCCGGCGGCCCGGCGCAAGCGCCTGCCCGCGCCGGGGTTGACGCACGCCACGCTCCCGGGAATTGCACGGCGTGCAAACTTGCACGTAGTGTAACTTCGTGACCTCCTCCCCCGCCGCGGCACGCGTCAATGCGACCTCGCGCCGCGAACAGAACAAGATCGCCACGCGCGACGCCATCGCCTCGGCCGCCCTCGAGCTCCTGCGCTCCGAGGGATTCGAGGGCCTGACCGCCGACCGCGTCGCCGAGGCGGCCGGCGTCTCCCGCCGCACCTTCTTCAACTACTTCCACTCCGTCGAGTCCGCCTTGAACGTGCCGACAGAGCTCTTCCTCCAGCAGGCGCTGCAGCGGATCGACGACCAGGGCGAGGGACTCTCCATCATCTCCGCGGGCGTCGAGGCCATGCGCGGGCTCGCGGACCTCGAACACCTCGCCCCCGTCGCGGAG
Organism: Zafaria sp. Z1313; assembly: GCF_050563205.1. Lineage (NCBI taxonomy): Bacteria > Bacillati > Actinomycetota > Actinomycetes > Micrococcales > Micrococcaceae > Zafaria > Zafaria sp. Z1313. The sequence goes on along the minus strand of NZ_JBNWUK010000001.1, from coordinate 254,053 downwards.
CTCTTCGCGCTCGCCGCCGAGGGTACGCAGCTGAACCGGCTCCAGCTCGAGGCCTGGCAGGACTGCGCCGACCAGCTCCTCGCCGCGATCGGCGAGCGCTTCCCGAGCGCGGACCCCCTGGGCTCCACGGTCTTCGCCCACACCATCATGGCGGCGGGCAAGGCGGCCTTCACCCATTGGCAGCGCACGCACGGCCGGGACCTGTCCGAGGCCTCGCTCCGCTCGCTCCAGGGCTACCTCGCCGAGGCCCTCGCACTCGTCGGCGACGGCTTCACGCAATTGACGGGGCAGCGCCCCTCCGCCCCCGCACACGGACAGGAGTCCTAGGACATGGCCACCTTCCTCTACCGCATCGGCCGCCTCGCCTACCGGCGCCGCTGGTGGTTCGTCGCCGTCTGGGCGACCCTCCTGCTCGGCGTCGGCGCGGCCGCCGGCGCCTTCATGGGCACGCTCTCGAACACGTTCACGATCCCGGGCACGGAGACCCAGCGCACCCTGGACCGGCTCAAGGACGAGCTCCCCGAGGCCGCGGGCGGCACGGGCTCGATCGTCTACCGCACCCTGGACGGCACCGCGTTCACGGCCGAGCAGGAGCGGGCCGTGAGCGATGCCCTCGCCGAGCTCGAGCGCCTCGGGGACGTCTCCCAGGTCAACGACCCCTTCGAGGCCCAGCGCCAGCTCGACGAGGCGGCACCCGCCGTCGAGGAGGCGCGACAGCAGCTGGCCGACGGCCAGGCGGAACTCGAGGACGGGCGCGCGCAGCTCGAGGACGGGAGGGTCCAGCTCGCCGAGGGCCGCACGGAGATCGAAGACGGTCGCACCCGGCTCGCCGAGGGCCGGGCGGAGCTCGAGGACGGGCGGGCGCAGCTCGAAGCGGGCCGGGCCGAGCTCGCCCAGGGCCGGGCGGAGCTCGGTTCCGCCCGTGCCGAGTTGAATGACGGCCAGGCCAGGCTCGACGCCGGCAAGGCCGAGATCGCGCAGGGTCAGAGGCAGTACGACGCCGGAGCACGGCAGATCGCGGACGGCCGGTCCCAGCTCGCTGCCGGTGAGCGCCAGCTCGCCTCGAGCGAGTCCCGGCTGAAGCAGGGGCGCGCCGGGTTCGAGGCCGGAGTCGCGGAGCTCACCGGGGGCCTCGGCGTCGATACCCTGACCGAGGTTCCGGGGGCCATCCAGGAGCAGCGCCAGTTCCTCGACGACTCGGAGGCCGCGCTCGACGCGGAGCAGGCGGCGCTCGAGGAGCAGAAGGCCGCGCTCGAGGACGCCGGCCTGCCCGTTCCCCCGGCCCTCGAGGCCGGGCTCGAGCAGATCGCCGCCGCCCGCGCCGAGCTCGCCTCCGGACGCGCCGCGCTCGACCAGGCCCACGCGGGCCAGCAAGAGCTCACCGCCGCGGGGCGCCAGCTCGACGCCGGGGAGAAGGAGCTGGCCGCCGGGCGCGCCACGCTCGCGGAGAAGAAGAAGGAGCTCGACGCCGGGGCGGCCGAGCTGGCCGCCGCGAAGCGCAAGCTCGACGCCGGGCGGGCCGAGATCGCGGCCAACGAGCGGCGCCTCGCCGCGGGCTGGTCCGAGCTGGCCCAAGGCCAAGCCAAGCTTGACGCCGGCGCCGCCGAGATCGCCGCGAACGAGGAGAAGCTCGCGGCCGGCGAGCGCGAGATCGAGGAGAACGCGGCCAAGCTCGCGGCGGGCGAGGCCCGCCTCGACGCGGAGGAGGCCAAGCTGCCCGACGCCGAGCGGCAGCTCGGCGAGGGCGAGGCGGAACTCGCGGACGGCCGGGCGCAGCTGGCGCTCGGCGAACGCCAGGCGGCCTCGACCCAGGGCATGCGCTTCGTCTCCGAGGACGGCTCCACGGCCGCGGTCCACGTGACGTTCACGGGCCAGGCCGACGCCCTCACCGCCGACGTCCGGGAGGAGATCCAGCGCGTCGCCGGGGCGCCGTCCGCCGTCGGCGTGGAGGCCCTGTACTCGAAGGAGATCGTCCAGGACATCTCCGAGGTCTTCGGCGTGGCGGAGATCATCGGCATCGCGATCGCCGCCGTCGTGCTGCTCGTCATGCTGGGGACGCTCATCGCCGCCGGCCTGCCGCTCGTGATGGCCGTGCTCGGCGTCGCGATCGGCGCGGGCGGCACGCTGGCCCTGTCCTCCGTCGTCGACATGGCCTCCATCACCCCCGCGCTGGCCCTCATGCTGGGCCTCGCCGTGGGGATCGACTACTCCCTGTTCATCGTGCACCGCCACCGCCGCCAGCTCCTCGACGGCATGGAGATGCAGGAATCCATCGGCCGGGCCAACGGCACGAGCGGCAACGCGGTGGTCTTCGCCGGCCTGACCGTGATCATCGCCCTCGCGGCACTGGCCGTGCCGGGCCTGCCGTTCCTGACGGTCCTGGGCCTCTCGGCCGCCTTCACCGTGGCCGTCGCGGTCGCGATCGCGACGACGTTGACGCCGGCCCTGCTCGCCATCATCGGCACGCGCCTGATCAGCAAGCGCGCCTGGGCGAAGGCCGCCGCGCCGGGCGCTGCCGCCTCGCGCCACCAGAACGACGACGGGGCCCGCGGCTGGGGCGCCCTGGTGACGCGCCGCCCGGTGGTCTCCGCCGTCGCCGGCACGCTGCTCCTGCTGCTCGTCGCCCTCCCGGCGCTCGGCCTGCGGACCGCCCTGCCGGACGGCAGCGCGGAGGCCGAGGGCTCGAGCGCGCTCGCGGCGTACGAGACCATCAGCGAGACCTTCGGCGGCGGCTACAACGGCCCCATGCTGGTCCTGGCCGACCTCCCGGCCGGCCTCGACGAGGACGGCGCGACGCACGCGGCGCTCGACGTGGCCGACGAGCTGCGGGAGATCGACGGGATCGTCGCCGCCGTCCCCGGCCTGTTCAACCAGGACCACACGCTCGTGGTCCTGCAGCTGATCCCCGAGGAGGGGCCCGCGAGCGAGGCCACCGAGCAGCTCGTGCACACGATCCGCGACGCCGCCGGTGCCATCGAGGAGTCCACGGGCGCGCAGATCGCCCTGACGGGACAGGTCGCGGCGCAGATCGATGTCTCGGAGAAACTGGCCTCCGTGCTCCCGGCCTACCTCGGGATCGTGATCGGGCTCTCGCTCGTGCTGCTCCTGCTGGTCTTCCGCTCCGTCGTCGTGCCGCTCCTGGCCACCGCCGGGTTCCTGCTCTCGCTCGCCGCGGCCTTCGGCGCCACGGTGGCGGTGTACCAGTGGGGCTGGCTCGGCGGGGTGTTCAACGTCCACACGCCGGGACCGATCATGAGCTTCCTGCCGATCCTGCTCACGGGCATCCTGTTCGGCCTCGCGATGGACTACCAGGTGTTCCTCGTCTCCGGGATGCGCGAGTCGTTCGCCCACGGCGAGGATCCGCGGGCCGCCGTGCGCTCGGGCTTCTCCCACGCGGCGCCGGTCGTCACGGCCGCGGCGCTCATCATGACGAGCGTCTTCGCGGGATTCGTCTTCTCCCACCTGACGATGATCCGCCCGATCGGCTTCGCCCTCGCCGTGGGCGTGCTCGTGGATGCGTTCGTGGTGCGGATGACGATCACCCCGGCCGTGATGCACCTCCTCGGCGCCAAGGCCTGGTACATCCCGCGGTGGCTCGACCGGATCCTGCCGGACGTCGACGTCGAGGGCGCCAAGCTCTCCGCGGTGGGGCCGGCCGCGCCCGGGCCGCGCGGCGACGGCGGACCGGGCTCCGGGCCGGACGGCGGCCCCGGCGGGGACGGGGGACCGGACGGGGACTCCGACGGCGGCAACGACTGGTTCCCCTTCGACGAGGAGTCCGCGACGCCGGCCCACGGGACGGCTAGGGTTCAGGCATGAGCCATGACAGCGACACCGCCGGCGAGGCGCTCCTCGTCCTCGCCTCCGCCTCGCCCGGACGGGCCCGCATCCTGCGCGACGCGGGGATCGGCTTCGACGTCGTCGTCTCCGACGTCGACGAGGACGCCGCGCTCGCCGCGGCCGTCCAGCTGCACGGGCCCCTGGATCCGCACGACACGGCACTGACGCTGGCCCGGGCCAAGGCGGAGGCCGTCGCGACGCTCGACGCGGCCGACGGCGCCGTCGTGCTGGGCTGCGACTCCGTGTTCGAGTTCGACGGCGAGGCGTTCGGCAAGCCGTACACGGCCGAGGTCGCGACGCGGCGCTGGGAGGCCATGCGCGGCCGCTCCGGCGTCCTGCACACGGGCCACTGGCTCATCGACAACCGCTCCACCGAAGAGGACGACGGCGGAACGGGGGCGACGCTCGGGGCCGTCGCCTCGGCGACCGTGCACTTCGAGGACGTCTCCGACGCCGAGATCGAGGCCTACGTCGCCACGGGCGAGCCGCTGCCGTGCGCGGGGGCGTTCACGATCGACGGGCGGGGCGCCGCGTTCCTGCGCGGCATCGAGGGCGACCCGCACGCCGTCGTCGGGCTATCCGTCTCCACGCTCCGCTCCCTCCTGGCCTCCGCGGCCCTCGGCGTCACGGAGCTCTGGGTCTCCGAAGAGCGCTGACTTGTAGGGTCCCTACAAAGATTCGCCGGCGACGCACGGCTTGGGCGGGGATACTGCGTTGAAACCCCACAAGCGCGGGTAGGCTCCTTTCAGTTAAGCGAAGGAGAACACACCGCCATGGCCCGTTTGAGCAAGGTCCTGATCGCCAACCGCGGAGAAATCGCCGTCCGCGTGATCCGCGCGGCCCGCGACGAGGGCATCGCCTCGGTCGCCGTCTACGCCGAGCCGGACCGCGAGGCGCTCCACGTCCGGCTCGCCGACGAGGCCTACGCCCTCGGCGGCTCGACGGCCGCCGAGTCCTACCTGGTGATCGAGAAGATCCTCGCCGCCGCCGAGCAGTCCGGGGCCGACTCCGTGCACCCGGGCTACGGCTTCCTCTCCGAGAACGCGGACTTCGCGCAGGCCGTCATCGACGCGGGCCTGACCTGGATCGGCCCGCCGCCGGCCGCGATCGCCCAGCTCGGCGACAAGGTGCAGGCCCGACACATCGCCGAGCGCGTCGGTGCACCTCTCGTGCCCGGCACCAAGGACCCCGTCACGAGCACCCGCGAGGTGCTCGAGTTCGCGGACCACCACGGCCTCCCGCTGGCCATCAAGGCCGCGTACGGCGGCGGAGGACGCGGCATCAAGGTCGCCCGCTCCCGCGAGGAGATCCCCGAGCTCTACGAGTCGGCGGTCCGCGAGGCCACCGCGGCGTTCGGCCGCGGCGAATGCTTCATCGAGCGCTTCCTCGATGCCCCGCGCCACGTCGAGACCCAGTGCCTCGCCGACGCCCACGGCACCGTCGTCGTCGTCTCCACGCGCGACTGCTCCCTGCAGCGCCGCAACCAGAAGCTCGTCGAGGAGGCCCCCGCGCCGTTCCTGAGCGACGAGCAGAACCGGCGTCTCTACGAGGCCTCCAAGGCCATCCTGCGCGAGGCCGGATACGTCGGCGCGGGCACGTGCGAGTTCCTCGTCGGCCAGGACGGCGTCATCTCCTTCCTCGAGGTCAACACGCGCCTGCAGGTCGAGCACCCGGTCACCGAGGAGGTCACGGGGATCGACCTGGTCCGCGAGCAGTTCCGCCTGGCCCGCGGCGAGGAGCTCGGCTACCTCGACCCCGAGGTGCGCGGCCACTCCTTCGAGTTCCGCATCAACGGGGAGGACGCGGGCCGGAACTTCATGCCGGCGCCCGGCACGCTGGCGACCCTTCGCTTCCCGAGCGGCCCGGGGGTCCGTGTGGACACGGGCGTCGAGGAGGGCGAGTCCGTGTCCGGGAACTTCGACTCGATGATCGCCAAGCTCATCGTCTCCGGCTCCACCCGGGCCCAGGCCGCCGCGCGGGCCCGGCGCGCCCTGGATGAGCTCGTCGTCGAGGGCATGCCGACGGTCGTGCCCTTCCACCGCGCCGTGATGGCGGACGAGGCGTTCGTGCCGTCCGAGGGCCCGTTCAGCGTGCACACCCGCTGGATCGAGACGGCGTTCGAGAACACGATCCAGCCCTGGTCGCCGACGGGCGCCGACGAGGCCGAGGGCGCCGGCGAGCGCCGCAAGGTCACGGTCGAGGTCGGCGGCAAGCGCCTCGAGGTGGTCCTTCCCGCCGGGCTCGGCGGCTCGTCCAACGGACGCGCCACGGCCAAGCCGAAGAAGCGGCGCGGCCTGCGCTCCGGCGCCTCCGCCGGGGCGTCCGGGGACGACCTCGAGTCGCCCATGCAGGGAACCATTGTCAAAGTCGCCGTCGCGGACGGGGACCAGGTCTCGGAGGGCGATCTGATCGTGGTCCTCGAGGCCATGAAGATGGAGCAGCCCCTCACGGCCCACAAGGCCGGAACGGTGTCCGGGCTGAGCGCAGCACCGGGGGAAACCGTGTCCGCGGGCGCCGTCCTGGCCACGATCAGCGACTGACGCCTGGCGGGGACCCACCAGGGGGGAGGACGACGGCGGTGCCGGCACCGCCGTCGTCCTCCCCCTTTCGCGCGCCCTCCTCGACCCGGATTGATTCGTCTAGCGAACCACCCACCCGATTGTCAAATCCGATCCTTTACAAAGATTCCCGGACGAACGATAGTTAACCCCACTCGGGGGAAAACCCGTCCATGGCTTGGGGCCGTTGACGGGACGAGCTCTTGGGGATCACCCGGCCACCGGGCGAAAAAGCGCCCTCGGCCGACGCTCAATGGGGAGTTAAAAGTGAAGAAATTGGGGAGGGGACCGGTATCACCGGCCCGAAAACTGGGGGTGTTCGCGGCTGCCACGGCATTGATAGCCACGGGCGCACTCGCACCACTCGCAGCGGCAACCGCCGCACCACCTCCAGGACAGGACTTCAACGTCACGCAGGGCGACCTGGAATTCATCATCAAGCAGATCGACATCGCCGAGGACCACGCCAAGCAGTGGACCCGCAACCAGGACGCCTCGCCCTTGTGCGACACGGCTTCCCGCCAGTTCCACATCAATTCGCAGACCTACACCGACCAGCGCGGCCTGAACGACTCCGATCGCGGCTACTGCGTTGGAACGGCGACCATGCCGTACGGCCTGCGGACCGTGGACGGCCGGTGGAACAACCTGCTGCCGGGCCAGGACGGCTACGGAACCGCCAACCGGGTGTTCCCGCGGCTGCTGACACCGGACTACATCACCGCCGGCCCGGTGCCGTTCGGCATCCCCGGGAATCCCTTCGGCACCCCCGGCACCATCACGAGCTACGAACAGACCGACGGATTCGTGTTCGACACCCGTCCGCGGACCATCTCCAACCTCATCGTCGACCAGACCACGGCCAACCCGGCCGCGGTCGAGGTCATGGACCGCGTCGACGGCGCAGGGGTCGAGAACGGGGCCGTCATTCGGCGCCTTGCGGGCGAAAACCGCTATGGCACGGCGGCGGTCATCAGCCAGAGCAACTTCGATGCGGGCGTACCGACCGTCAACATCGCCAACGGTGAGAACTTCCCCGACAGCCTCGCTGCCGGGCCGGCGGCGCGTTCGGACTTCGCGCCCCTGCTGCTGGTCCGGCCGGGAGTGATCCCGCCGGAGACGGCGGCCGAACTGCTCCGTCTGGAACCGCAGAGCATCACGATCGTCGGTGGGACGGGCGCCGTGTCGGTGACCGTCGAGTCCCTCCTCGGAAACTACACCGAGGGTGCGGTCAACCGGGTCGCCGGCGCCGACCGCTACGAGACCGCGGCGGCGATCAGCGCCCATGCCTTCAATCCCGGCGTCGGACGCGTCTACATCGCCTTCGGCGGGAACTTCCCCGACTCCCTCGCGGCGGCCGCTCCGGCCGCCCGCGACGGACACCCGATCCTCCTGACGCGGCCGGGGGTCCTGCCGCCCGCGACCATCGCCGAGCTGCAGCGCCTGCAGCCGCAGGAGATCGTCATCGTCGGTGGACCGGGAGTCGTCACTCCGGCCGTCCAGACCGCCCTCGGCGCGTTCACGACCGGGACGGTCACCCGGCTCGCCGGAATCGACCGGTACGAGACGATGCTGGCCATCTCCCAGGCCAACTACCCGGACACGACCACGACGGTGTACATCGCCATCGGGACGAACTTCCCCGACGCGCTTGCCGCGGCTCCGGTCGCGGGACTGCGGGAAGGCCCCGTCCTGCTGAGCCGCCCCGGAGCCACCCTGGATCCATCGCTGGTCGCCGAGCTCCAGAGGCTCAACCCCGACCGGGTCATCCACCTGGGCGGTACGGGCGTCTTGACGACGGCCACCGAGACCCAGATCCGGAACCTGCTCGAGGGAACCCACATCCAGATCCCGGACATCGCCACGGACGAGGGCCTCTCGGCCTCCGCGACGAGCCTGTTCGTGATCTTCGGGCAGTTCTTCGACCACGGGCTCGACCTCATCAACAAGGGCGGCAACGGCACCGTCGTCGTCCCGCTGAACCCGGACGACCCGCTGTACCGGCCCGGCGCGTCAACGAACTTCCTGACGCTGTCCCGCGGCACGATCGACGACACCGATGGCGGTCGCGAGCACATCAACCGCACGACGCCGTTCGTCGACCAGAACCAGACCTACACCTCGCACGCGTCGCACCAGGCGTTCCTGCGGGAGTACACGCTGGACGGGAACGGATCGCCGGTCCCGACCGGCCGGATCCTCAACGGCACGAACTCCGAGGGCGCGCCCGTGGAGGGCCTGCCCACGTGGGCCGACGTCAAGAAGCAGGCCCGCGACATCCTGGGCATCGACCTCGAGGACTTCGACGTCCTCGACGTTCCGCTCATCGCGACCGACCCCTACGGGCATCTGCTGCTCGGCCCCGAAGGCCGCGCGCAGCTGGCCTTCGAGGACGGCAACGGCGGCACGGAGCTGCGGGAGGCCGGGGTTCCCCTGGCCCTCAATGGCCCGGAGGACGGCCTGCTGGAGACGACGGGCCTGACGGCGAACGCGTCCTTCCTGGACGACATCGCCCACGGCGCCACGCCGGGACCCGACGTCCCGGACCCCGCCGATCCGGACGGACCGACGATCCCGGGCTACGACAACGTCGCCCTCGACGCCCACTTCATCACGGGCGACGGCCGCGGCAACGAGAACATCGGCCTGACCGCCGTGCACCACGTGTTCCACGCCGAGCACAACCGGGTCATGGACCAGATCCAGGATGTCCTGGAGACGGAACTGGCCGTCGACGGCAACGAGAGCGGGCAGGAGCTCCTCGAACGCTTCGAGGCCGACGGCTTCTGGAACTACGGCGAGCGGCTCTTCCAGGCGGCCCGGTTCTTCACCGAGATGCAGTACCAGCACCTCGTCTTCGAGGAATTCGCCCGCCGGATCCAGCCGAACATCGACACCACCGTGCTCAACGAGAACTCATACCAGCCGGACGTCGATTCCGCCATCGTCGCGGAGTTCGCCCACGCGGTCTACCGTTTCGGCCACTCGATGCTCCGCGAGTCGGTGCCGCGGGAGTACGACGGCGAGATCCACGAGATGGCGCTCTTCGACGCGTTCCTCAACCCGGCGGCGTTCAACACCGCACCGGACGGATCGGGAACGATCCTGACGGCGAACGAGTCCGCCGGCGGCATCATCAAGGGCCTGGCCAACCAGACCGCCAACGGTGTCGACGAGTTCGTGACCCACGTGCTGCGCAACCAGCTGCTCGGCCTCCCGCTCGACCTGGCGACCATCAACATGGTGCGCGCCCGGGAGACGGGAACGCCCGGACTGCAGGCGGCACGCGCGACGATCTTCGCCGAGACCCGGGATCCGCAGCTCGAGCCCTACGAGAGCTGGGAGGACTTCCGCCTCTCGATGAAGAACCCCGAGTCGATCGCCAACTTCATCGCGGCCTACGGCGTCCATCCGACGCTGCCGGAGACCGCGACGCTCGCCGAGCGGCGGGCGGCCGGCACGGCCCTCTCCCTCGACGAGGCGTTTATGAACGCCCCGGCCGCGGAAACAGGGCTCAGCGGCGTGGACCTGTGGATGGGCGGCCTCGCCGAGAAGCCGTTCGTCTTCGGCGGCATGCTCGGCTCGACGTTCAACTACGTCTTCGAGAAGCAGCTCGAGGACCTGCAGAACGGCGACCGGTTCTACTACCTGACGCGTAATCTGGGCAACTCGCTCTTCCACACGCTGGAGGCGAATTCCCTGTCCCAGATCGTGCTCCGCAACACCGATGCGGACCGCGTGCCGCACGACGTGTTCGCGGCCCCGCAGATCACCTTCGATCTGCGCGACTCGCAGGCCGAGCTCAACGCGGCGGGCCTGACCGGCAACGCAGTCGACGGCTGGCGCTTCACGGAAGGCGACCACGTCACCATCCAGGGCACCGACGGAAGCGACGGCACCGTGGGCCACGACATCATCCGCGGTGGCCTCGGCGACGACTCCATCTGGGGCCTCGCGGGGAACGACCGGATCGAGGGCGACGACGGCAACGACGCCATCATGGGCGGCGACGGCGACGACATCCTGACCGACCTCCACGGCGACGACAGGATCCAGGGCGAGGCCGGCAACGACGCCATCAACGGCGGTCCCGGCATCGACGACCTGCTCTTCGGCGGATCGGGCACCGACTACATCCTGGGCGGCCATGACGCCTCCACGGTGTTCGGCGGCCTGGACGACGACTTCATCCTCGGCTCCTCCGGACGCGACAACCTCCGGGGCGACGAGGGCGACGACTGGATCGACGGCGGCAACAACGCCGACCTGCTCGTGGGCGACCTCAGCAACACGATGCAGAACGATCCGGGCCTCTACCACGGCGGACACGACGTCCTCGTGGGCCGGACCGGCAACAACGACCACGACGCCGAAGGCGGCGACGACATCATGGTCGGCGGCCCGGGCACCGACCGCTTCGGCGGCATGCTCGGCTTCGACTGGGTGACGTTCGACGGCAGCACGCGTCCCGTCGTGGCGGACATGGACACGATCATGATCGTGCCCGGTCCGGAGTCGGCGATCATGTCCCGCTACCTGCAGGTCGAGGGCTGGTCGGGCGGCTTCGGCAACGACGTCGTCCGCGGCAACAACAACGTGGACGCGTTCGTCGATCCCGAGATCAACCAGCTCGGTTACGGGCACCGGCTCACGGAAGAGCACCTGAACCGCATCGGTGGGCTGCGGGACCTGCTCACCGGAGGTGCCCAGGACTACTCGGAGCGGTTTATGGTCGGCGCTCCGTTCACCGACGAGGACATGAACAACAACATCCTCCTCGGCGGACCCGGCAACGACCTGATCGAACCGCGATCCGGGACCAACTTCATCGACGGCGACGCCTGGCTCGACGTCGCGGTGAGCGGCCCCGACGGAAACAACGGGACGCTCGTGACGAACAACGTGGGCGACTTCCAGAACCTGATCTTCTCGGGCCAGATCAGCCCGGCTGATCTGGAGATCGTCCGCCAGCTGCAGAACGTCGACGCCGCGCTCAATGGCACCGACACCGTCCTCATCGACGCACCGCGCGCAGACTTCACCATCACGCGCAACGTAGATGGAGTCGTCGTCGTGGCAAGCATCGACAATCCGGAGGAGAACACGCACTACCTCCGCAACGTCGAGTTCATCCAGTTCGCGGATGAGCCGCCGATCGACACGGCAACGCTCGAGGTGACCGACCTCACGCCGCTGACCGTCACCACCAACGACATCGGCACGCCGGCCGAGGGCGACACCCTCACGGCCACGGTCGACGTCGACGGCCCGGCGGTCTTCGAACTCCAGGTCATCGCCCTGGACGGAGCCGGCAACGAGGTCGCGATCACGACCCAGAGCAACGACTCGGGCGAGTTCGAGATCGGCGCGACGGAGGACGGGCAGCAGGTCCAGGTCGTGTCGGTCGTGGCCACGGACGACGGCCCCCAACAGGGGGTCTCGGACGCGAGCAGCGGCGAGACCAGTGAACTGGACTCGACGCCTCCGACGCTGGGAGCCGGAGCGGACTTCTGACCCGGGTGGTGGGGGGGGGGGGGGGGGGGGGAAAACCCGACCCCCCCCACACCCCCCACTAAAGCCCATCCCCTC
>NZ_JBNWUK010000001.1:0-242056 GCF_050563205.1 Zafaria sp. Z1313 | reverse complement strand
GGGGTGGGAGTGGGGGTCCCTCTCCTTTTGGTTGTGGTGCCCCCCCTGCTCCCCCCCCACCACCCGGCACCACCAGCGACACCAGCGTGAGGCCGTCCCCTGCGGGGGACGGCCTCACCGCGTCCGCGCAGGCCGGCGGCGCGGACGACCCGCCCGGACTAGTCCTGCTGGACGAGTTCGAAGACGTACGGGATCGTCCGGCCCTCGAGGGCGACCACCTGGTCCAGCGCTCCGGACCAGCCGTCGTCGCACGTGATCGAGACCCGGTGGGTCCCCGCCTCCAGGCGGAGCTCGACCTCGCCCCGGGAGGCATCGACCTCACCGAGCGCGCGGGCCGCTCCGAGCATCGAACCGCCCGAGTAGGCGGGCAGCAGCCGGTTGGCCGAGGCCAGGCAACGGGACATCCCGGCACCGTCGGCCCCCGTCAAGGCCAGCACGACGACGGCCGCCGCGTCGGGCGCGGACGCCGCCGTGCCGAGAGGGGCTGTGGACGCGGGCCTCGTCGCCCCGGCCGGGGACGCTGCCGCGCCCGGCGCCGTCGCGGACGAGGCGGGCCCCGCCGTCGTACCCACCGGGCCCGGCGGCACCTGCGGCTCCCCCGCCGGGCCCCCGCAGGCCGCGAGGACCAGTGTCAGCCCCGCCGCCGGGGCGGCGATCCACGCAAGGCGTGCGTTCATGCCCTGATCATCCGCCCGCGCCGGCCCCGCGCCTAGACCGGCCGGCAAGATGCCGCCCAACCGTGATCCGTGGCCGGGGATGGCGCGAAGGCCGCCGACCCGTTCGGGTCGGCGGCCTTCGACAGCAGCAGTCCGGAGCGGATCAGGCGATGTTGTTCTCGTAGTCGGTGTCCTTGGTCTCCGCCGTCATCCACAGCGCCACCATGGTCAGGACGGCGGCCGCGGCGAGGTAGATGCCGACCCACATCGTGTTTCCGCCGCCCGCCTGCCACAAGGCGATGGCCACGAAGGACGCTGGCGCCGCACCGATGACCGAGGACAGGTTGTAGGCGATCGCGGATCCCGTGTAGCGCACGTTGGCGGGAAAGAGCTCCGGAAGGATGGCCGCCATCGGGCCGAAGGTCAGGCCCATGAGCGTGAAGCCGATGATCAGGCCCACCATGGCCGGGCCCTGTCCCGGTCCGAACATCAGCGTCCAGGACGCGCCGAAGACGAGGATCCCGGCGCTGACCGCAAGGAGGAAGCGGCGGCGGCCGAACTTCTCGGCGAGGGGTCCGGAGACCACCGTGAAGATGCCGAAGAAGACGACGCCGAGGATGAGCATCCACAGGAACTCGGCGCGCGGCACACCCAGGCCGGGGACGAACGCGGCCTCGGCGGCAGCCGTCCACTCCTTGCCGGAGGCCTCGGCCGCGGCCCTGGCCTTCTCGACGGTGTCCGGCGAGGTGCCGTACGTCAGCGTGAAGGAGGTCATCAGGTAGAAGAGGACGTACGTGGCGAACATGATGAACGTGCCCGCGACGACGGGGCGCCAGTGGAACTTGAAGGTGTCGGCGAGCGGGGACTTGGCGACCTTGTTCTCCTTGACCACGTTCTGGAACGAGGTCGACTCCACGAGCTTGAGGCGGATGTAGAGGCCGACGATCACGAGGACGGCGGAGAGCAGGAACGGCACGCGCCAGCCCCAGTCCATGAACTGCTCGGTGGTCAGGCTCAGCTGCAGCACGACGAAGATCAGGTTGGCCAGGATGAAGCCGATCGGTGCGCCCAGCTGCGGGAAGGTGCCGTAGATGGCGCGCTTGTTCTTCGGGGCGTTCTCCGTCGCCAGGAGCGCGGCTCCGGACCATTCGCCGCCGAGCGCGAGCCCCTGGAAGAAGCGCAGGATGACGAGCATGAGCGGGGCCAGGACCACGAACGATCCCGTGGCCGCGGGGAGGAAGCCGATGAGGAAGGTCGCGATGCCCATCGTCAGCAGCGATGCCACGAGGGTCCCCTTGCGGCCGAACTTGTCGCCGAAGTGGCCGAACACGATCGATCCGAGCGGGCGGGCGATGAAGGCCACGCCGAAGATCGCGAACGAGCTCAGGATCGCGTTGATGTTCGTGGCGTTCGGGAAGAACAGGGCCGGGAAGACGAGGACGGACGCCGTCGCGTACGCGTAGAAGTCGTAGAACTCGATCGTGGTTCCGATGAGGCTGGCGAAGATCACGCGCCCTCGCGTGTTCTGCTTCGGCGCCGCCACGGTGGTCTTGTTGGACACGGGTGGGATCCTTGGGGTCGTTGGTCCGTATGGTTGCCCGGCCATACTAGATCCATCGGACCGCCATGTGGACAGCGCGTCCACGATGTGGACACCCCTTGACCGCCGGCCGGGCCGGCCGGCCGCTAGAGGTGCACGTGCAGCCGGCGCGCGGCCTCGGAGACGGAGCCGGCGAGGGACGGGTAGACCGTAAAGGTCTCGGCGATGTCGTCCACGTGGAGGCGCTTGTGGACGGCCAGCGCGATCGGGAAGATCAGCTCCGAGGCGCGCGGTGCCACGATCACGCCGCCGATCACGGACCCCGAGCCCCGGCGCGAGATGATCTTGACGAAGCCCTCCGTGACGTTCATCATCTTGGCCCGGGCGTTGGTGGCCAGATCCAGCTTGATGATGTCCGCCTGGTACTTGCCCTCGGCGACCTGCTGCTCGGTGACGCCGACCGTCGCGATCTCGGGGCTCGTGAAGATGTTCGAGGAGACCTCGTGGAGCTTGAGCGGACGGACGCTGTCGCCGAGCAAATGGGCCATGGCGATCCGGCCCTGCATCGCGGCGACGGAGGCGAGGGCGAAGACGCCCGTGCAGTCGCCCGCCGCGTAGACGTTCGGGGCCGTGGTGCGGGAGACGCCGTCGACCTTGATGTGGCCGGACTCGGTGAGCTTGACGCCGGCCTCCTCGAGGCCGATCCCGGCGGTGTTCGGGATGCCGCCGACGGCCACGAGGCAGTGGCTGCCCTCGACGACCTCGCCGCTCGAGAGGGTCACGCGCACGGTATCGCCGTGGCGTTCCACGGACTCGGCGCGGGAGCGGGACATGACGTTGACGCCGTTGGACTCGAACACCTTCTCCAGGACCTGTGCGGCGTCCGCGTCCTCGCCGGGCAGGACCCGGTCCCGCGAGGAGACGAGCGTGACCTTGGTGCCGAGCAGGTTGTAGGCGGAGGCGAACTCGGCTCCCGTGACGCCGGAGCCGATGACGATCAGGTGCTCCGGGATCTCCTGGAGCTTGTAGACCTGCGTCCAGGTGAAGATCCGCTCCCCGTCGGGCTTCGCCGTCGGAAGCTCGCGGGCGTGCGCCCCGGTCGCGATGAGCAGGGCGTCGGCCTCGAGGACCTCGCTGCCGCCGTCGCGGCGGTCCACGTGGACGCGGCGGTGATCCAACAGGCGTCCCTCGCCGATGATGATGCGCACGCCCGCCTTCTCGAGGCCGGCGTGGATGTCGGAGGACTGGTCCCGGGCGAGGGCCAGGAGTCGCTGGTTGACGACGCCGAGGTCGGCGGCCGCGTCCTCCGTCCCGGTCTCGACGCCGAACTTGCGGGCCCCCGCCACGCGGCGCATCGCGTCCGCCGTCGCGATGAGCGTCTTGGACGGGACGACGTCGGTCAGCACCGCGGACCCGCCCATCCCCTGCCGCTCGACGATCGTGACCTGCGCGCCGAGCGACGCGCCGACCATCGCCGCCTCGTATCCGCCGGGGCCTCCCCCGAGGACGACGAGGCGGTGGGAGCTCAAATCATGTGGTGACGTCACAAGCCCCCATTGTTCCCTACCGGGCGGAAACATGCACACCACCACCGGCGCACCGCTCCTGCCAAACGGCGCCGCGAACCGGTAGCTTAGTGGCGTGACCGATGAACTGAACGATCCGTTTGCCCTGGCCGCGCAGGCCGCCGCCGCCATCGCCGAGCAGACGGGGGTGGAACGCCACGACACCGCGCTGGTCCTCGGCTCCGGCTGGGGCGAGGCCGCCGGGCTCCTGGGCGAGACGACCCACGCCCTGCCCGCCGCCGAGCTGCCCGGATTCCACGCCCCCGCCGTCGTGGGCCACACGGGGACCATCCGCTCCATCCTGACCCCGTCGGGCCGCCGGATCCTCGTCGTGGGCGCCCGCACCCACTACTACGAGGGCCGCGGCGTGCGCGCCGTCGTCCACGGCGTGCGCACGGCGGCGGCCGCCGGGTGCTCAACCCTCGTGCTGACCAACGGCTGCGGCGGATTGAATCCGGACTGGACGCCCGGAACGCCCGTGCTGATCAGCGACCACATCAATCTCACGGCCACGTCGCCGCTCGAGGGCGCGACCTTCGTCGACCTGACGGACCTCTATTCCTCCCGCCTGCGCGGGATCGCCCGCGAGGTGGACCCGACGCTCGACGAAGGCGTCTACGCGCAGTTCACGGGGCCCCACTACGAGACGCCCGCGGAGGTGCAGTATGCCCGCCGGATCGGAGCCGACCTCGTGGGCATGTCCACCGCGCTCGAGGCCATCGCGGCGCGGCATGCGGGCCTCGAGGTCTTCGGCATCTCCCTCGTGACCAACCTGGCCGCCGGCATCAGCCCCGTCCCGCTCAGCCACGAAGAGGTCATCGAGGCGGGACAGGCCGCCGGCCCGCGCATCTCCCGGCTGCTCGCCGACATCGTCGACCGCATCTAGCCCCCCGGCATTGTCCGCCGCCCCACGCCCGGACAGTTCCGGTCCCCGACTCCAGAAGAGCCCCATGAACAGCAAGCAGTCCGCGTCCCCCTTCCCGCCCGAGCCAGGCCGCCTCGCCGCGGTCGCCGAGGCCTGGGCGGCCACCGATCCCGATCCCGCGACCGCCGCGGAGCTGCGTGCCCTCGCCGCGGAGCAGGACCTCGACGGCGAGGCCGGGGAGATCGCCCGCGCCGAGCTCTCCGACCGTTTCGCCGGAACGCTGGAGTTCGGCACGGCCGGCCTGCGCGCCGCCCTCGGCGCGGGACCGAACCGGATGAACCGCGTCGTCGTCCGCCGCACGGCCGCCGGACTGGCCCGGTTCCTCCTGGAGACCGCGGCCGGCGCGTACGTGCCGAGCGTCGTCGTCGGATTCGATGCCCGGCACAACTCCGACGTGTTCGCCCTCGACACCGCCGTCGTGCTCACGGCCGCCGGCATCGAGGCCTTCCTGATGCCCGGGCCGCTGCCGACCCCGGTGCTCGCCTGGGCCGTGCGCGAGCACGGCTGCGAGGCCGGCGTCATGGTGACCGCCAGCCACAACCCGCCCCAGGACAACGGGTACAAGGTCTACCTCGGCGGCCGGGCCGTCGGCGGATCGGGCCAGGGCGCGCAGATCGTCGCTCCCCTGGACGCGGAGATCGCCTCGCACATCTCCTACGACGGCCCGCTCGAGGACATCGCCCTCGCGGACTCCGGCTGGACCGTGCTGCCGGGGGCCGGGGCGGACGGCGATGTCCAGGCCCGCTACATCGAGGCCGTCTCCGCCCTCCTGCCCGCCCCCGACGCCGAGACCGCCAGGGCCCGCGCCGGGCTGCGGATCGTGCTGACCCCGCTGCACGGGGTCGGCGGGGACACGATGGTCCGCGTGTTCGAGCGCGCGGGCTTCACCCAGGTCCACCTCGTCGAGCAGCAGGCCGCCCCGGATCCGGATTTCCCGACGGTCTCGTTCCCCAACCCGGAGGAGGCCGGAGCCCTGGACCTCGCCCTGGCGCGCGCGGGCGAGCTCGACGCCGACCTCGTGGTCGCCAACGACCCGGATGCCGACCGCTGCGCGCTGGCGGTGGAGTTCGCGGACGGGCCGCGGATGCTGCGCGGCGACGAGACGGGCGCCCTGCTCGGCGCGTATCTGGCGGCGCGGTTCGCTCCCGCCGCCGGGGACGGAGGGGGTACGACGCCGGAGCAGGGTCCGCGGCCCGTGTTCGCCAACTCGGTGGTGTCCTCGCGCCTGCTCTCGCGGATCGCCGCCTCCCACGGGATCGAGCACACCACGACCTTGACGGGTTTCAAGTGGATCGCCCGGGTCCCGGACCTCGTCTACGGCTACGAAGAGGCCCTGGGCTACTGCGTCGCGCCGGAGCTCGTGCGGGACAAGGACGGCATCTCCGCCGCGCTCCTGCTCGCCGACCTCGCGGCGAACCTCAAGGCCGAGGGCCGCGGCATCCCCGACGCGCTCGACCAGCTGGCCCTCGTGCACGGGCTCTTCGCGACGGACCAGCTCTCGGTGCGCGTCCATTCGCTCGACCTGCTCGGGGCCATGATGGGCCGGCTGCGGGCCCAGCCGCCGGAGTCCTTCGGCGGTTCGGACGTGGTCGAGGCCCTGGACCTGGCCGAGGGGACCATGCTTCCGCCCACCGACGGCCTGCTCTACCTGACCGCCGACGACACGCGCGTCATCATCCGGCCCAGCGGCACCGAACCCAAGCTCAAGTGCTACCTGGAGGTCGTCGCGCCGGTCTACGCCGCCGATTCCCTGGAGGACGCACGGGCCACGGCCAGGGCCCGGCTCGACGCCGTGCTGGCCGACGTCAACGAAGCGCTCGGCCTGTAGCGCGCACGACCCCACCACACCCGTTTCCAGGAGGACCCATGACCACCGACATCGCGAGCTACATCGACCACACCCTGCTCAAGCCGGACGCCTCGCGCGATGACGTCCTGCGGATCGCCGAGGAGGCGGCCCGCTACCGCTTCAAGTCCGTCTGCGTGAACCCGTTGTGGGTCTCGACCGTCGCCGGCGCCCTCGAGGGGACGGGCGTGCTGACCTGCTCCGTCGTCGGCTTCCCGTTCGGCGCGACCACGAGTGCGGCCAAGGCCTTCGAGACCACGCGGGCCGTCGCCGACGGCGCCGCGGAGATCGACATGGTCATCGACATCGCGGCGGCCCGCCGCGGCGACCGGGAGGCCCTCGTCGCGGACATCCGCGAAGTGGCCGAGGCGGCCCACGCGGGCGGCGCGATCCTGAAGGTCATCATCGAGACCTCCCTCCTGGACGACGCCCAGAAGGTCCTGGCCTGCGAGGCATCCGTGGAGGCCGGGGCGGACTTCGTCAAGACCTCGACGGGCTTCGCCGGTGGCGGCGCGACCGTGGAGGACGTGGCCCTGATGCGGGCCACCGTGGGCCCCGTCCTCGGCGTCAAGGCCTCGGGCGGAGTCCGCTCGCTCGCGGACGCGCGGGCCATGATCGACGCGGGCGCCACACGGCTGGGAGCCAGCTCCGGAGTTGCTATTGTTGAGGGAGAACAGGGCGCGGAAGGCTACTGAGCCACAGCTTCGCCGGCCCGGCCACCCGTTGCCGTCCGGCAATGCATGAACCAAGGAGATTCGCTGTGTATTCAGACGGCAAGAACAAGGCCTATTCGGGCCAGGGCAACTTCGTCGGGAACTTCATCGCCTTCCTCGCGATGTTCCTCGTCTTCATCGGCGCGTTGTTCGTCCTCTCCTTCTGGACGCTGGAGACCGCATGGTGGCCGGGCCTGGTCTGCCTCGGCCTCGCCGGCCTCGCGTTCGCCGTGCCGCAGCACGTCCTGGGCCGCTCGGACAGCCACCACCGCGCGGCCGAGGCGCAGAAGGCCGTCGAGCACCACTAGCCGCGCCGCCGGACTCCACCGGCCATCGGATCGCAAGACAGGGAGCCCCCGTCGGGGGCTCCCTGTCTGCATCCCCGGCGAATGCCCCACGTGGCGGCCGGCACGGGGGTGTGGTTACTGTAGTGGCCGGGGCACATTCCGGTGCCCGCTTCAAGACCAAGGAGGACAGCATGCGCATTCTGACGTTCCTCGCCGGAGCCGCGGCGGGATACATCCTGGGGACGCGGTCGGGCCGTGAGTCCTACGAGAAGATGAAGGCCAAGGCCCTGGAGCTGTGGGAGGACCCACGGACCCAGGAGAAGATCGGCGAAGTGGGTTCGGTCATCAAGGAGAAGGCGCCGGAGGTCGGGGCCGCGGTCGGGGCGGCCGCGAGCACCGTGGCTTCCAAGGTCAAGGAAACGGCCGCGCAGGCCACCGGCTCGGCTGCTCCGGAGCACGCGCCGGACCACGTCTCGGATCCGGCCCGCGACGATTCCGTGGGCAGCGACTGGGCCGCCGAGGGCGGGGCCACCCCGTCCGGCCCGGCGACCGGCCACTAGCAGGCAACGGGCGGATCGACCGGCCGGTCCGCCCTGGGATCCGCCCCACCAGCCGAAACCGCGACACGTCGACGGATCGTCGTCCCTTGGACGGCGGTCCGTCGACGTGTCGCAGTCCGTTCGGGAATGAAGCGGCCCGTTGCGGTCCGCCGCAGCCAGGGCCGGTCCGGCCTACCGCGCCGCGGCCGCCGGGGCCTCTTCGAAGATGGCGCCGACGACGCCTTCGGCCCATTCGAGCACGGCGGCGTCCGCGAGGTCCCGGCCGCCGACGGGCGAGGTCTTGGGCTTGGGGATCAGCACGGCATTGAGGGCCGGCTTGAACTGGGCCCCCTTGTACATGCGCGCGAGCCGGAGCTGCCGCGACTCGGGCAGCTTCGCGGCGGGGGCGAACTTGATGAAGTTCCCCTGCAGTGCGACGTCCGTGAGGCCGGCGGCCCGGGCCCGGACGCGGAACCGGGCCACGGAGACGAGGTTCGCCACGGGCGGGGGCAGCTCGCCGTAGCGGTCCACGAGCTCCTCGATCACCTCGTCGATGCCCTCGTGGTCGGCGGCGGCCGCCAGCTTCCGGTAGGCCTCGAGCCGCAGGCGCTCCCCCGGCACGTAGTCGTGCGGCAAGTGCGCGTTGACGGGCAGCTCGATCTTCATGTCGGCGACCTTGTCCTCGGCCTCCCCCTTGAAATCGGCGACCGCCTCCCCGACGAGCCGGATGTAGAGGTCGAATCCGACGCCCGCGATGTGGCCCGACTGCTCGCCGCCGAGGAGGTTGCCGGCGCCGCGGATCTCGAGGTCCTTCATGGCCAGCTGGAATCCGGATCCGAGCTCGTTGTGCGCGGCGACGGCCTTGAGCCGCTCGAGCGCCACCTCGCCGAGGGGCTTCTCCGCGTTCCACAGGAAGTAGGCGTAGGCCCGCTCGCGACCGCGGCCCACACGGCCGCGCAACTGGTGCAGCTGGGACAGCCCGTAGGCGTCGGCCCGGTCGACGATGAGCGTGTTCGCGTTGGAGATGTCCAGGCCGGTCTCGATGATCGTCGTGGAGACGAGGACATCGAACTTGCGTTCCCAGAAGTCCACGATGATCTGCTCCAGCCGGGCCTCGCTCATCTTGCCGTGCGCGACCTCGACGCGGGCCTCCGGCACGAGCTCGCGCAGCTTGGCGGCGACCGAGTCGATCGAGGAGACGCGGTTGTGGACGAAGAACACCTGGCCCTCGCGCATGAGCTCGCGTCGGACGGCGGCCGTGACCTGCTTGTCGGTGTAGGCGCCGACGTAGGTCAGGACGGGGTGGCGCTCTTCGGGCGGCGTCGCCAGGGTGGAGGTCTCGCGGATTCCGGTCAGGCTCATCTCGAGGGTGCGCGGAATCGGGGTGGCGGACATCGCGAGGACGTCGACGTTGGTGCGCATCTTCTTGAGCGCCTCCTTGTGCTCGACGCCGAAGCGCTGCTCTTCGTCGACGACCACGAGCCCCAGGTCCTTGAAGCCCACCTCGGCCGAGAGCAACCGGTGCGTTCCGACGACGACGTCGACCGAGCCGTTCTTGAGCCCCTCGATGACCTCCTTCGCCTCCTTGGCCGTCTGGAAGCGGGACAGGGACTTCACGCGGACCGGGAACCCGGAGAAGCGCTCGGAGAACGTCTCGTGGTGCTGCCGCGCCAGGAGCGTGGTGGGTACGAGCACGGCGACCTGCTTCCCGTCCTGCACTGCCTTGAAGGCGGCACGCACGGCGATCTCCGTCTTGCCGAAGCCGACGTCGCCCGAGACGAGCCGGTCCATGGGCACCTCGCGCTCCATGTCCGCCTTGACCTCGTTGATGGTCGTGAGCTGATCGGGGGTCTCGGTGAACGGGAAGGCCTCCTCGAGCTCGTTCTGCCACGGCGTGTCCCGGGCGAAGGCGTGGCCACGGGAGGCCATGCGCGCCGAGTAGAGGCGGATCAGTTCGCCGGCGATCTCCTTGACCGCGCGGCGCGCCTTGGACTTGGTGTTGGACCAATCGGCCCCGCCCATCTTGGACAGCGCGGGGGTCTCGCCGCCGACGTAGCGGGTGACCTGGTCCAACTGGTCCGTCGGGACGAAGAGCCGGTCTCCCGGCGCGCCTCGCTTGGCCGGGGCGTACTCGAGCACCATGTACTCCCGCATCGGCGCGTCGGCCCCGGCACCGACCCTGCGCTGCATGAGCTCGACGAAGCGGGCGATCCCGTGCTGTTCATGGACCACGTAGTCGCCCTCGGCGAGCTGCAGCGGATCGACGGCGTTGCGCCGTTTCGCGGCGAGCCGGCGGCCGGACTTGGCGGCGTAGGCGCTCGATCGGCCCAACAGGTCGGCTTCCGTCAGCAGCCCGAGCTTGAGCCCGTCGAACACGAATCCACGCCCCGCGACGGCGGTCGTGATCTCGATCAGCCCTTCCTGCGGCTCGGCGTCGAGCGACTCCACGCGGTGGCACGGGATCCCGGCGTCGTGGAAGAGCTCGGCGAGACGCTGGGCGGGGCCCGGGCCGTCGGTGACGACGACGACGCGCCAGTCGTCGCGCACGCGGGAGCCGATGAACTCCATCATCTCGGCGACGTCACCCTGGTAGCCGCGGGGCTCGCGGGCCGCGACGGTGAGGGAATCGGCGTCGGGCAGCAGCTCCTCGTCCCGCGCGAGGGAGGTCAGGGACCACCAGCTGACGCCCCGCGCGATCGCGTCCGCCCGGGTGTCGGCGAGGGAGGCGAAGCTGCCCGCATCGAGGGCGGCCGCCTCGCCGGCCTGCAGGAGGTCGACGGGGGCGGCCCCGCCGTCGGAGGCCGTGGACCAGGCCGCGGCGAGGAACTCCTCGTTCGTGGCTGCCAGGTCGTGGGCGCGTGCCCTGACCCGCTCGGGCTCCATGACGAGGGCGATGGAGCCGGACGGCAGCTGGGAGGTGAACGGGACCATCCGGTCCACGAGGAGGGGCGCAAGCGACTCCATGCCCTCGACCGCGATCCCCCCGGCGATCTTCTCGAGCAGGTCGGCCGCGGCGGGCATCGATTCCTTGAGCCGGGCCGCACGGGACATCACCGCCGGAGTGATGAGCAGCTCGCGGCACGGCGGGGCGTAGAGCGCCTCGGGAGAGGATCCCTCGCCGGTCAGGGAACGCTGGTCGGCGACGGAGAAGTAGCGCAACTGCTCCACCTCGTCGCCGAAGAACTCGATCCGCACGGGATGGTCCTCGGTGGGCGGGAAGACGTCGAGGATGCCGCCGCGGACGGCGAACTCCCCGCGGTGGGTGACCATGTCCACGCGGGCGTAGGCGGCGTCGGCCAGCGCCCGGACGACATCGCCGAACGGGCGGTCCTCCCCCACGGCCAGGCCCACGGGCTCCAGCGCCCCGAGCCCTTCGACGAGCGGCTGGACGACGGCCCGGATGGGCGCCACGACGACCCGGAGGGTCGCGTCGTCCTGCGCTAGGCGGCGCAAGACGGTCAGGCGCCGGCCCACGGTGTCCGAGCGCGGCGAGAGCCGCTCGTGCGGCAGGGTCTCCCAGCTGGGGAACTCCGCGACGGCGTCGGTCGGCAGGTAGGCGCGCAGGGACGCGGCGAGGTCCTCGGCCTCGCGTCCGGTGGCGGTCACGGCCAGGACGACGCCCGGGCCTCCTCCCGCCGTCAACCCGTCGACGGCCTCGGCGACGAGCGGAGCGCGCAGCCCGGCGGGCGCCGCGACCTCGAGCGCCTCGCTGCGGTCGCCGAACGGGCGCGCCGCCGAGCCCCTGAGTCGGGCGTAGCTCGGATCGGCGGAGAGGGCGGAGCGGAGGCCGGTCAGTCCCATGGGGTCCTTACGTCTCGGGTGCGGGCGGAACTCGGTGCGCACTGCCCGCGCTCGGGGGCGGCGGACAGCACAAACACCCGGGATCCACGCGGACGCCGGGTTGCAGGCCCAGCCTACCGCGGCGCTGCCCGCGCCGCACCGACGGCGTTCCCGGCATACGATGGAGACGCACCCCGTCAGGGGCCAGCCTCCATCTCATCGTCCCCGAGGAGCACCCGTGGCCTTGACCGCCAGCACCACCCTGAACCACTCCGCCCAGGAACTCACGGCGCTGTTCGCCGACCGCGCCTTCCTGGAACACGTCAGCTCCCGTGCCGGCGGCACCCTGACCGGCCTGGACGTGAGCGGTCCGACGACGGGCGCCTTCACCTCCGTCATCGAGCGTTCGATCCCGACCGACCGCCTACCGGACGCGATCCGGAAGTTCGTCGGCGCATCCCTGAAGGTCACTCAGCACGAGTCGTGGTCCGCCCCGGGGGCCGATGGATCGCGCACTGTCGACATCCGCGTCGACGTTGCCGGCGTCCCGGTCGAGGTCAAGGCCGTCCAGCGGCTGCTCGCGCAGGATGGGCACACGACCGTCGAGCTCGAGGGGACGGTCAGCTCCGGTATTCCGTTCCTGGGGAACAAGATCGCCTCGGCCGCGGAGCCGTTCGTGGGCAAGGCCCTCAAGCTGCAGTCGAACGAGGCCTCCGCCTGGCTGCAGGCCCGCTCCTAATCGTTCCGGCCCGGCCGAAGTCCACGGGGAGATCGCCGCGGGCGGCGCCGTGCCCTGATCGCGCGGCAGGGACAACGCTGCGGCGATGACGACGTCATCGGCTCGGCCGGGCGCCGCGACGCGGGCTAGAGTGGTGCCGACCGCCGGCCCGGAGGCGGCGTCCGCCCAGGCGTCCGCCCGATCTCCGACGGCGGCCCGCAGCGGTCCCGCCGCTCGGGCCGCACGGCGCCGATTCCTGGGAGGGACATGAACGACACGCCGGCGCGCCCGCCGTCTCCGCGAACGGTCCTCGGCCGCTCGAGCTACCCGGAGTTCCTGCGCATCACCGAGATCCTGCGCAAGGAGACCATCGGCGGTCTCGTCCTGATCGTCGCGGCCGCGGCCGCGATCATCTGGGCGAACTCCCCCGCCGCCCCGGCGTACTTCGCCCTCCGCGACTTCCACGTCGCCGTCCCGGCTCCCTTCCTGGACCTCGACCTGAGTCTGGGGCACTGGGCCTCCGACGGCCTGCTGGCGGTCTTCTTCTTCCTCGTCGGCCTCGAGCTGAAGAAGGAGTTCGTCGTCGGCGACCTGAACAACTTCGGCCGCGCCGTGGTCCCCGTGACGGCGGCTTTCGGCGGCGTGCTGGTCCCGGCGTTGATCTTCGTGGCCTTCAACCTCTCCACGGGCGGGGAGACGCTGCGCGGCTGGGCCATCCCGACCGCCACGGACATCGCGTTCGCCGTCGCGGTCCTGGCCGTCATCGGTTCCCACCTCCCGTCCGCCCTGCGGATCTTCCTGCTGACGCTCGCCGTCGTCGACGACCTCATCGCGATCGTGATCATCGCGTTCGTCTACACCTCGGAGCTCAAGCCGCTCTACCTGGGCCTCGCCGTCCTTCCGGTCCTGCTCTACACCTTCCTGGCGCAGCGGCAGCGGCGCTTCTTCGGCACGCGCCCGTGGGCGGCGTGGGCCGTCCTCCTGCCGCTCGGCATCCTCACCTGGGCGCTCGTGCACGAGTCCGGCATCCACGCGACGATCGCCGGCGTCGTCCTCGGCTTCTGCGTGCCCGTGCTGCGCCGGGACCGCGCCAACGCCCCGGGAGCGGTTCCCGACGGCGCGGACGCCCCACCCGGGCTCGCCGAGGTCTTCGAGCACCGCTTCCGGCCGCTTTCCACGGGCGTATGCGTGCCCTTGTTCGCGTTCTTCTCCGCCGGCGTGGCGATCGGCGGCGCCGACGGGATCTCCGCGGCCCTGGGCGATCCGGTGGTCTGGGGCATCGTCGTGGGGCTCGTGGCCGGCAAGCCCATCGGCATCATGGGGGCCACGTGGCTCGTGACCAAGACGCGGCATGCCAGCCTGGATCCGGACACGCGGTGGAGCGATCTGTTCGGCGTCACGCTCCTCGGCGGCATCGGCTTCACGGTCTCGCTGCTCGTCTCCGAGCTCAGCTTCGGCCTGGACTCGCCGCACTACGAGCACGCCAAGGTCGCGATCCTCTGTGGTTCGCTGCTCGCCGCCCTCCTCGGCGCCGCCTGGCTGCGCCCGAGGGACAAGCGCTACCGCGAGCTCGCGGAGAAGGAACGCCTCGACGCGGACGACGACGGCATACCCGACGTCTTCCAGTGACCCGCACCGCGCCCCGATACAGGAAGAAGCCCCGGGGGGCGCTAGGCGGGGCTGGCAGCCGGCAGGGACTGCTCGGCGGCAACCCAGGCGAGCATTGCGCACTTGACGCGCGCGGGGAAGCGCGAGACGCCGGCGAAGGCCGCGGCGTCTCCGAGCACCTCTTCGTCGGCCTCCCTTGTGCCGCGCGAGCGCATGACGAGCCGGAACTCCTCGATGAGCTCCGCCAGCTCGCCCGCGGGAAGGCCGGGAGCGGCCTCGGCGAGGACGGAAGCGGACGCCATGGAGATCGAGCAACCGCTGCCTTCCCAGCTCACGCGCTCGACCGCGTCGCCGGCGAACTCCACGCGCAGGCGGATCTGGTCGCCGCAGACGGGGTTGTGCTGGTGGGACTCGCCCCACGGGTGGCCGGCCTCGGGCTCGAGCAGGCCGTCGCCGACGCGGCGCTTGGCGTGGTCGAGGATGATCTGCTGGTACAGCTGCTCGAGGCCGCTCACGAGGCCGCCCCAAAGAAGCCACGGACCCCGGCGACGGCGTCGACGAGCGCGGCGACGTCGTCCTCGGTCGTGTAGAGGTAGCTGCTGGCCCGGGTCGTCGCGGCGACTCCGAGCGCCCGGTGCAGCGGCTGGGCACAGTGGTGTCCCACGCGCACGGCGACGCCGCGGCTGTCGAGGTACTGGCCGACGTCGTGCGGGTGCACGCCCTCGACCTCGAAGACGGCCGTGCCGATCCGCTCGCCGCCCTCTGGACCGAGCAGGCGGACGCCCGGAAGGGCGGCGAGGCCCTCGGCCATGAGGGATCCGATCCGGGCCTCCCAACCGGCGATGCGGTCCATGCCGACCTCCTCGAGGTAGCGCGCCGCGGTGGCCAGGCCCAGCGCCTGTGAGATCCGCTGGGTGCCTGCCTCGAAGCGGTTCGGCGCGGGCAGGAACTCGGCGCGCTCCATCGTCACCGTGGTGATCATCGAGCCGCCCGTGAGGAATGGCGGCAGGGCGTTGAGCAGCTCGGAGCGGCCGTAGAGGGCGCCGATGCCCGTCGGCCCGAGCATCTTGTGGCCGGAGAACGCCATGAAGTCCACGTCGAGCGCCTTGACGTCGACGGGTAGGTGCGGGACGGACTGGCATCCGTCCAGGACGGTGAGCGCGCCGTGGGCGCGCGCGAGCGCAACGAACGCGGCGACATCCGTGACGGTGCCGAGGACGTTGGAGACGTGGGTGAAGGCCACGATGCGGGTGCGCGGGCCGATCACGTCGGCGGCGCGGTCCAGGAGCAGTGCGCCGTCGGGGCCGACTGGGACGTAGGCGAGGCTCGCGCCCGTCCGGAAGGCCAGCTCCTGCCAGGGGATGAGGTTGGCATGGTGCTCCTGCTCGGTCACCACGATCTCGTCGCCCGGTCCCAGCCGGAAGCGCCCGGCCGCCTCGCCTCCGCGGCCGACCGAGGCGTTGGACAAGGCATAGCACAGCAGGTTCAGCGCCTCGGTGGCGTTGGAGGTCCAGACGAGTTCGTCGGTCCGTGCCCCGATGAAGGAAGCGACGGCCGCACGGGCGTCCTCATAGAGCTCGGTGGCCTCGACGGCCAAGGTGTGCGCGCCGCGGTGGACGGCTGCGTTGAACCGCTCGTAGAAGTGCTGCTCGGCGTCCATGACGCAATGGGGGTTCTGCGAGGTGGCACCGGAGTCGAGGTAGACGAGCCCGTGGCCGTTGACCTCGCGTTCCAAGAGCGGGAAGTCGTTGCGGAGGCGGCTGACCTCGGCCGGGTCCAGCGACAGTTGCGCGGTCGCCTCGACGGTGCCTGGTTGCACGGTGGTAAGCCCTTCTGCCGGGTGGTCTGCTCCCGCGCCGGCCGTCGAGGCGGCCTGCGCGCGGATTCCGCTACGGAATGATGCCCTAATCTTCCCACCCATGCGCCCGGAGCACACGTGAGCCGAACCTAACCGTTCCCCGCGCGGACCACGGCGTCGTCGGGGACCGGGATCCGGGACCCACGGGTCGGCCACAGGGGACGAAGGCATGAAAAAGGGGCCGGCAGCGGGATGGGGGTGGCCCAGTCTCAGAGGCCGCCCGCTGCCGGCCCCCGTTCAGGGAGCCATCAAGGCTGCGCACCAGCATATGTGAAAAGTTTGTCAAATGTCATCCTGCGTCACATTTCGTCATCTTGAGGCCGGCATGCCAAGCAAGTGGCCCCGGTTCCCTCCGGTCGACTTCAGGAGCCGTGGAAGCGCTGCTGTGCGGTCGTGAGTCCCTCGCGGATCAACACCTCGACGGCGTCCGCCGCATCGTCGATCAGGAAGGGCAGCTCCTTCTTCTCCGCCGTGCCGAAGTCGCGCAGGACGAAGTCGGCGGTATCCATGCGTCCCGGCGGCCTGCCCACGCCGACCCGGACCCGGTGGTAGTCCCGTGTGCCAAGCGCCTTGGTGATGTCCCGCAGGCCGTTGTGCCCGCCCTCGCCACCGCCGAGCTTGAGCCGGACGGTGGCGAAGTCGATGTCGATCTCGTCGTGGACGGCGATGACGTGGTCCGCCGGGATCGAGAAGAACGCCGCGAGTGAGGACACGGGCCCGCCGCTGAGGTTCATGTAGGTCGAGGGTTTGGCCAGGACGACCCGGGGACCGCCCAGGCCAAGACGGCCCTCGAGGAGCTGCGCCCGGGACTTGTGGGCCTTGAAGGAGCCGCCCACGCGGCCGGCGAGCTCGTCGAGGACCATCTGCCCGACATTGTGCCGATGATGGGCGTAGCCGGGCCCGGGGTTTCCGAGCCCGGCTACGAGCCAGGTATCGCTTGCCATATGAGGCGGGGCGGTCCGCTACTCGGCGGACTCGGCGGCCGGGGCCTCCTCGGAGGCGCCCTCGGCGGACGCCGCGTCCTCGCCCAGGTCGGCGGCGGCCGGGACGTAGATGGTCGCGACGACGCTCTCCGGGTCGGTCAGCAGCGAGGTGCCCTTCGGGAGCACGAGCTCGGAGGCGAGCACGTTGTCGCCGGCCTGGCGGCCCTCGACGCTCACGGTGACGGTCTCGGGCAGGTGGGTGGCCTCGGCCTCGACGGAGACAGTGAAGAGCTCCAGGTCGACGACGGCGCCCGCGGCGACCTCGCCCTCGAGGTGCACGTTGACGTCCACGGTGACCTTCTCGCCCTTCTTGACGGTGAGGAGGTCCAGGTGGTCAACGGTCTGGCGCAGGGCGTGGCGCTGGATGTCCTTGACGAGGGCCAGGTGCTCTTCGCCGTCGATGTCCAGGACCAGGAGGGCGTTGGAGTGGCGGACGGCCAGGGTGGTCTGCTGCTGCGGGAGCAGGATGTGGATCGGCTCTGCACCGTGGCCGTAGATCACGGCGGGGACCTGGTGGGCGCGGCGGGCCTGGCGGGCTGCGCCCTTGCCGAAGTCGGTGCGGAGCTCGGCGGCGATCTTGGTCTGGTCGGTCATGGGATTCTCCCGTACTCGTCGGTGTTTCGGTCTGCCCAGGCATCGGATGAACCTGGACACCGTCACCGGTCCGCGGCATCGCCGCGTTCCTTCCGGGTCCAGCCTCGTCGATCACGGAGCCGCGTCCTTCGGTGGACGCCCTCCCTCGCCTGGGCACTGCCGGCCAGTCTACCAGCAGAACCAGGAAACGCACGACGGCCCCGGCGGGTGCCGGGGCCGTCGTGCGGTGGCGCGGAGAGAGATCAGGCGTTGCCGTCGAAGAGACTCGTCACGGAGCCGTCCTCGAAGACCTCCTTGACGGCGCGCGCGATGAGCGGCGCGATCGAGAGGACGGTCAGCTGCTTGAAGCGCTTCGAGGAGGGGATCGGCAGGGTGTTGGTCACGACGACTTCGCGGGCGCCCGATTCGGAGAGGCGCTGGGCGGCCGGGTCGGAGAACACGGCGTGCGTGGCGGCGATGATGACGTCCTTGGCGCCGGCGTCCTTGAGCACGCGGACGGCCCCGGAGATCGTGCCGCCGGTGTCGATCATGTCGTCGATGAGCACGCACGTGCGGCCCTCGATCTGGCCGACGACGGTCTTGGACACGGCCTGGTTCGGCACGGTGAGGTCGCGGGACTTGTGCACGAACGCGAGCGGGGCGCCGCCGAGCCGGTCGGCCCACTGCTCGGCCACGCGGACGCGGCCGGTGTCCGGGGAGACGACCGTGACGTTGTCGGCCTCGACGCGCGTGCGGATGTAGTCGGCGAGCAGCGGGATCGCGAAGAGGTGGTCCACGGGTCCGTCGAAGAAGCCCTGGATCTGCGCGGTGTGCAGGTCCACGCTCATGATGCGGTCGGCGCCCGCCGTCTTGTAGAGGTCGGCGACGAGGCGGGCGGAGATGGGCTCGCGGCCGCGGCCCTTCTTGTCCTGGCGTGCGTAGGGGTAGAAGGGCGAGACGACGGTGATGCGGCGGGCCGAGGCGCGCTTCATCGAGTCGATCATGATGAGCTGTTCCATGAGCCAGTTGTTCAGCGGCGCCGGGTGCGCCTGGATGATGAAGACGTCCTTGCCGCGCACGCTCTCGCCCGAACGGACGTAGATCTCCCCGTTGGCGAAGTCGTAGGCCGACATCGGCAGCAGTTCGGTCTCGAGCACGGAGGCGATCTCCTCGGCGAGCTCGGGGTGCGCGCGGCCGCTGGCGAGCACCAGCTTCTTGTCGACGTTGTGGCTCAGTTCGCTCATGGGTTCACTTTCTGGTGCCTGATGGGGATCGGTGGAGAGGGGTTCAGGACGCGGGGCCGGACTGGCCGGCCGCCTCGGCGGAGGGGGTGCCGGGGCGCTTGGCTGCCGTCCATCCCTCGGTGTTGCGCTGCGGGGCGACCGAGAGCGCGAGGGCGCCGGCGGGGACGTCCTTGCGCACCACGGCGCCGGCGCCGGTGTAGGCGCCGTCGCCGATGGTCACGGGGGCGACGAACACGGTGTTCGAGCTCGTGCGGACGTGGGAGCCGATGACGGTGCGGTGCTTGTTGACGCCGTCGTAGTTGGCCGTGATGTTGCCGCAGCCGATGTTGGTGTACTCGCCGATCTCGGCGTCGCCCGCGTAGCCCAGGTGGGAGAGCTTCGAGCCGCGGCCCACGGTGACGTTCTTGGTCTCGTAGAACGCGCCGATCTTGCCGGCCTCGCCGAGCTCGGTCTGGGGGCGCAGGTAGGCGAACGGGCCCACCGTGGCGCCGGCGCCGATTGCGGAGGCGGTGACGTCGCTGCGCTTGACGACCGCGTTGATACCCACCTGGGTGTCGGTCAGGGTCGTGTCGGGGCCGATCACGGCGCCCGTGCCGATGGCCGTGGCGCCGTGGAGCTGCGTGCCGGGCTTGATGGTCACGTCCGGGGAGAGGGCGACGCTGGAGTCGATCCACGTGGTGGCGGGGTCGACGACGGTCACGCCGGCGCGCATCCAGCCCTCGACGATCCGGCGGTTCAGCTCCTTGCCGAGCGCGGCGAGCTGGACGCGGTCGTTGGCGCCCTCGACCTGCCAGGGGTCGTCGGTGACGACGGCGGCGACGCGGCCGCCGGCCTCGCGGGCGATGGCCAGGACGTCCGTGAGGTACATCTCGCCTTGCGTGTTGTCCGTCGTGACCTGGCCGAGCGCGTCGCGCAGGACGGCCGCGTCGAACGCGTAGATGCCGGAGTTGACCTCGCGGATGGCGCGCTGCTCGTCGCTCGCGTCCTTGTGCTCGACGATCCCGGTGACGGTCCCGTCGGTGCCGCGCAGGATCCGGCCGTAGCCCGTGGCGTCGTCCAGCACGGCGGTCAGGACGGTCGCGGCGTTGCCGGCGGCGTCGTGGGCAGCGACGAGCTCCTGCAGGAGTCCGGTGGTGAGCAGCGGCACGTCGCCGTAGGTGACGACGATGGTGCCGTCGAGGTGCGGGGGCAGCGCGGCCAGTCCGAGCTGGACGGCGCGGCCGGTGCCGGGGATCCCGTCCTGGTCGGCGATGGTGATGCCGGGCTCGATCTCGAGGAGGTGTCCGACGACGAGGTCGCGCTCGTGCCGGACGACGGCGACAAGCTGCTTCGGGTCGAGCCCCTTGGCCGCGGCCAAGGCGTGCCCGACCATGGAGCGGCCGCCGATTTCGTGGAGGATCTTGGGTTTGGACGATTTCATCCGGGTGCCGGCTCCGGCTGCGAGGACGATGACGGCGGCCGGTGCGGTGGCTTCCACGCTCAAGTTGTGCACTCCCTGCGGTGTTGGCGTTCACGGGCCCGGGCCAGCCCGGGCCAGCCCAGTCTACCGC
Source organism: Zafaria sp. Z1313 (assembly GCF_050563205.1). Classification (NCBI taxonomy): domain Bacteria; kingdom Bacillati; phylum Actinomycetota; class Actinomycetes; order Micrococcales; family Micrococcaceae; genus Zafaria; species Zafaria sp. Z1313. The sequence goes on along the minus strand of NZ_JBNWUK010000001.1, from coordinate 221,671 downwards.
TTGCCGCGGACCGTCCCTGCGCTGGTTCCGCCCCTAGGATTCGAACCTAGACTGCACGGCTCCAAAGGCCGGCGTGCTGCCATTACACCAGGGCGGAACGTGCCGCCGCGCGGCGGTCCGGCACGGTTAGGTATTCTGCCACGAATCCCCGCCGTGCCATGAACCGGATGACCGGGGAACGGAAAACAGCGCCCGGGTCGCAGGACTCCGCGGGGCTTCAGGCGAGCCGGGCCGCACTGGGACGGGCGTGGCGGCACGGTTAGCCGCCGACGACCTCCGCGGCTTCGAGCCACGCCGATTCGAGGCCCTCCTGTTCCGCCTGGAGCGTCTGCAGACGGGCCGTGAGGTCCTTGAGCTCGTCGAACTCCTGCGCCTCGGCGGCCGCGGCCATCGTCGCCTCGAGCTTCGCCACCTGTTCCGCGATCTTGCCGAGCTGCCGGTCGATCCGGTTCACCTCCTTGCGCGCCTCGCGCTTCTCGGCCTCGCTGGGACCGGCTTCGGCCGCGGCTCCCCCTCCACCCGGAGCGGCAGGGGACGAGGACGACGCCGGGGCCGTGGCCTCGGCGCGCAGTTGCAGGTACTGCTCCACTCCCCCGGGCAGGCCGCGGATCTTCCCGTCGCCCAGGAGCGCGATCTGGTGGTCGGTCACGCGCTCAAGCAAGTAGCGGTCGTGGCTGACGACGACGAGGGTGCCGGGCCAGCCGTCGAGCAGGTCCTCGACCGCGGCGAGCGTGTCCGTGTCGAGGTCGTTGGTCGGCTCGTCGAGCATCAGCACGTTCGGCTCGCCCACGAGCAGGCGGAGCAGCTGCAGCCGCCGGCGCTCTCCGCCGGAGAGCTCCTTGACCGGAGTCCACTGCTTCTCCGTCCCGAAGCCCAGCTGCTCGACGAGTTGCCCCGCGGAGAGCTCGCGGCCCCCGACCTGGAAGACGTTGCGCTCGGCCTGCACGACCTCGATGACGCGCTCCTCGGCGACGGCGTCGAGCTCGCGCACCTCCTGCGTCAGGATCGCCGTCTTGACCGTCTTGCCGCGCTTGAGCCGGCCACCGGTAGGCTCGACCTCCCCGTTGAGGAGCTTGAGCAGGGTCGACTTCCCGGCCCCGTTGACGCCGACGACGCCGATCCTCTCCCCCGGGGCCAGACGCAGGGTGACCTTGTCGAACAAGGGGGCCCCGCCGTCGTACGCCAGGGAGACGTCCTCCAGGTCCAGGACGTCCTTGCCGAGCCGCGCCGTGGCCATCTTCGACAGCGCGACCGAGTCCCGCGGGGCCGGGACGTCGGAGATCAGCTCATTCGCCGCCTCGATGCGGAACTTGGGCTTGGACGTGCGCGCGGGCGCTCCGCGGCGGAGCCAGGCGAGCTCCTTCTTCACGAGCTGCTGGCGCTTGTTCTCCACAACGGCCGCCATCCGGTCCCGCTCTGCGCGGGCCAGGACGTAGGCCGCGTAGCCGCCGTCGAAATGGTCGACGATGCCGTCGTGCACCTCCCACGTCCGCGTGCAGACCTCGTCGAGGAACCAGCGGTCGTGGGTCACGACGAGGAGCGCGCCGGCATTGGCCCTCCACCGCTGCTTGAGGTGCCGCGCGAGCCACGCGACGCCCTCGACGTCGAGGTGGTTGGTCGGCTCGTCGAGCATGACCACCTCGTGGTCCCCGATCAGGAGCTTGGCGAGCGCGACACGGCGCTTCTGCCCGCCCGAGAGGGAGGAGACCTTGGCGTGCCAGTCGACCTCGCCGACGAGCCCGCCCATGACCTCGCGGACCCGAGGATTGGACGCCCACTCGTGGTCCGCGGCGTCGCCGACGATCGCGTGCCCGACCTCGAGGTCGCCGTCGAGGACGTCCTGCTGGTCCAGGAAGCCCACACGGACGTCTCCGCGCTTGGTCACGCGCCCCGAATCGGCCCGCTGGCGCTGCGCGAGCAGCCGCATGAGCGTGGACTTGCCGTCGCCGTTGCGGCCCACCATCCCGATCCGGTCCCCGTCCTCGAGGCCCAGCGTGACGCCGTCCAGGACGGTACGGGTCACGAAGGTGACGGAGACGTTCTCGGCTCCCAGCAGATGTGCCACGGTGCGGTTGTCCTTACGCTTGGTGATGGTGGTTCGGTGCGGCCGTGCGGGGCACCGTCAGACGATCGAGGCGCCGTGCACGGGCCCGTGCACGGCACGGGCCGCCAGGCCCGACTCGTCCTCGAGCTGGTTGGCGATCTCGGCGGCGTGGCGCGGGCCGGCGGCCAGCAGGGCGACCGTGGGCCCGGAACCGGAGACGAGCGAGGCCAGCGCGCCCGCGGCGTCGCCCATCTCCAGGACGGCCGCGAGCTCCGGGGCCAGGTCCATGGCGGCCGGGGTGAGGTCGTTGAAGACGAGCCCCTGCAAGAGGGCGTGGTCGCCGGCGACGAGGGCCTGGACGACGCCCGGGTCGACCTCGCGGGGGGTTTCGACGTCCCGCCCCGCGCGCAGCTCGTCGAGGCGCGCGTAGACCGCCGGCGTGGACAGCCCGTAGCTCGCCGGCAGGATCACCCAGTCGGTGCGGCTGCGCAGGAGCAGGGGCGAGAGCTCGTCCCCGATCCCGAGTCCGACGGCGGCGCCGCCGGAGAGCGCGAACGGCACGTCGGCGCCGAGCCCGGCGCCGATCCTCCCGAGCTCCTCGCGCGTCAGTCCGGTCCCCCAGAGCGCGTTGCACGCCACGAGCGCCGCCGCGGCGTCGGCCGAGCCGCCGCCCATGCCGCCGGCGATGGGCACGCGCTTGACGACCTCGAGGTGCACTCCGCCGGCGTGGCCCGTGGCGTCGGCCAGGGCGCGGGCGGCGCGCAGTGCCAGGTTCGAGGGGCCGAGGGGGAAGTCCTCCGGGTCCGTCACGGCGGTCGATCCGGCCCCGAGGGAGAGGGAGTGCTCGCCGTCGATCCGCGCGGTGGCGACGACGTCCTCGAACAGGGAGATCGCCAGGTACAGGCTCGCGACGTCGTGGTATCCGTCCTCGCGCGGAGGACCGACGCGGAAGTGCACGTTGATCTTGCCCGGCGCCCGTGCGGTGATGGTCCGCGTCATGCGGCTCCCCGCCCCGCCTCGGCGATCCGGGCGAAGTCCTCGATCGCGAGCTTCTCGCCGCGCGCCTGCGGGTCGATCCCGGCGGCCCGGAGCGCCTCCTCCGCACGTGCGGCGCCGCCGGCCCATCCGGCGAGGGCGGCCCGCAGGGTCTTGCGGCGCTGCGCGAAGGCCGCGTCGACGACGGCGAAGACGTCCTCGCGCTTCGCCGTCGTCGCCGGCGGCTCGCGCCGCTCGAATCCGACGAGGCCGGAGTGGATCTTCGGGGCCGGCCAGAACACGTTCATGCCGATCACCCCGGCCTTGCGCAGCTGCCCGTACCAGGCGGCCTTGACGCTCGGGACGCCGTACGTCTTCGAGCCCGGCCCGGCGGCGAGGCGGTCCGCGACCTCGTCCTGGACCATGACGAGCCCGGTCCGCAGGCTCGGGAAGTTCTCGAGCAGGTGCAGGACGACGGGCACGGCGACGTTGTAGGGAAGGTTGGCCACGAGGGCGGTGGGCTCCGCCGGGAGCGAGGTCACCTTGAGCGCGTCGGAGAGCACGACGTCGAGCCGGCCGCCGTGCCCCGGCCGGAATTCCTCGATGGTGCGGGGAAGCCGTCCGGCGAGGACGGGATCGATCTCGACGGCCACGACGTGGCGGGCCACGTCCAGGAGTCCCAGCGTGAGCGAGCCCAGGCCCGGGCCGACCTCGAGGACCGTGTCCTGCGGGTCGAGCTTGGCTGCCGCGACGATCCGGCGGATCGTGTTGCCGTCGATCACGAAGTTCTGGCCGAGCGTCTTGGTGGGACGCACGTCCAGCTCAGCGGCGAGGCGGCGGATGTCGGCCGCCCCGAGCAGGGGCCGCCCGCCGGAGGTCGGGGGCTGGGTCGCGGGATCGTCAGTCACGGGTTCCATCCTAGTTCGTCGATCCGCGCCCTCCGGCCCCTCGTGCGGGCATGGAACACCCGCAGGGCCCCGCCTCGGAACCGGTTCGGTGAACCGTCGAGGCGGGGCCCTGGCGCGTGCGTGCAGCGGCCGCGGGCCGCGGTGCCGGCGTTCCTAGAGGAGGCCGAGCTTCCGGGCGCAGGAGGGCCAGTGGCCCCAGCCGCCGTTCGCGCGCAGGCGCTCGGCGGTCGCGATCTGCTGGGCGGGAGTGGCTTGGTGCGGGTAGGCGGCGTACTGAGTGCCGCCCGCGCCCTGCCAGCTGCGGAGGTTGAACTGGAGTCCGCCGTAGTAGCCGTTGCCCGTGTTGATGGACCAGTTGCCGCCGGACTCGCACTTGGCCAGGGCGGCCCAGGTCGAGGACACGCCGGCCGCGGAGGCGGTCGTGCCTCCGGAGGAGGCGCCCGCGGAGGACGACGACGAGGCCTGGGCGGGCTTCGGGGCCGGCTTCTTCTTGGTCCCGACGGCGATCTTCTCGTCGACCGCGGCGGTGGTGACCGTGGAGGAGACGAGTTCGCTCGAGGCCTCCTTGCCGTCCTTGAGCACGACCTCGTGGACGAGGGTCCGGACGCCGTCCTTGCCGGCGGCGACGACCTTGGTCTTGCCCTCCTCGAGGGTGCCGTCCTTGACCCGGGCAGTGCCGTGGGCGACGGCCTCGGTGGAGGTGCGCTGCTCGGTGGCGACGCGGACGACCTTGACGTCGAGCCCGTCGGCGACCTCGGTGCCGGCTGCCGGCGTCAGCTCGTCGTCCTTGCCGAGCGTCACGTCGGCCTCGGCCAGGACGTCGGCGACCGTGGCGGCCGTCGTGCTCAGGTCCACGGTCTTGCCGTCGACGGCCAGGGCGACGGCCTTGGGGGTCGTGATCTCGATCGGGGTGCTGAGCGAGGCGAGCTCGAGCTCGATGCCGGCGGAGATGTCCGAGCTGTCGGCGACCTTGAGCTGGTCCAGGACGTCGGCGACCGTGAGGCCGGTGGTGTGGACGACGCGGTCGACGCCGTCGATGGAGACGTCGATGGCCTTGGAGCGGTTGACCTCGATCGTCGCGCCGTTCTCGATCGCGGCGTCGAGCGCCGGGGAGACCTCGTCGCGGGCCGCGAGCTCGATCTCGGAGGCCTCGAGGACGTCGGCGACGGTGGTGCCGAAGGTGGAGACGCTCTGCGTCTCGCCGTCGACGACGAGGGCGACGGTCTTGTTGGCCCCCACGAAGGAGACCAGACCGAGGATCAGGGCGGAGAGGACTGCGGCCTGGGCGCCGACCTTGACCCAGCGGTTTTTCAGGGCGTGCTGCACGGAATTCCAAACGTCGGTGTCGTCCGGGCACGGGGAATCGGCAAGGGAGGAGGGGTCCCGTCGAGTCTCACGCGGGTTCCTCCCGTGCTGGCGTCACTGCTGGCACAGGCCTGTAGCGCGGCAGGCGATGGGGCGTACGAACGGAACGTCCCAGCGTGTGCCGCGGGCGGCTTGATACCCGGAAACCTTCCCCGATCCCGGCTACTGAGGCTTAACCGTAACCGTTCCGTTATCAATTGACAACCAAGGAGTCCCTTCGCATCGTGGTCCCCGGGCCCGCCGGCTCAGAACGTTCCGTAGACCGCCTCGGTATTGGCGGCCAGTTGGCGGCACCATTCCTCCACGTCACGCCCCAGATGCGCGGCCATCGAACGGACCGTGTGCGGGATGAGGTAGCTCGCGTTGGGACGGCCCCGGAACGGCTCCGGCGTGAGGAACGGCGCATCCGTCTCCACGAGGACGAGCTCGGGGTCCGCGACCTCGAGCGCCTCCCGCAGCGACGTGGAGTTCTTGAACGTGACGGTGCCCGAGAAGGACAGGTACCAGCCGTGCTCGTTGCAGATCCGGGCGAGCTCCGCGTCGCCGGAAAAGCAGTGGAAGACGACCTTTTCGGGGAGCCTCTCGGAGCGCAGCACCTCGACGATGTCGGCGTGGGCGTCGCGGTCGTGGATCTGCAGGGCCCTGCCCCGGCGGACGGCGATGTCGATGTGGCGGCGGAACGACTCGCTCTGCACGGGCCGGCCCTCCTCGCCGGTGCGGAAGTAGTCGAGCCCCGTCTCCCCCACCGCGCGGACGCGGGGGTGTGCCGCGAGCCGGTCGATCTCGGCGAGCGCGTCCTCGAGGGCGCCCCGGGCGGCGTAGCGCGGCGCGTCGTTGGGGTGGATGGCGACGGCGGCCAGGACGCGCGGATCGGCTGCGGCGGCCTCGACGGCGAAACGGGAGGACTCGACGTCGCAGCCCACCTGGACGACGCCGGGGACGCCGACCGCGTTGGCGGCGTCGAGGGCGTCGGCGACGGAGACCGCGACGAGCCCGTCGCGGAAGTCGAGGTGGGTGTGGTTGTCCGGGACCGGGTACGGGAGCGGTTCGGGGGCGGCCGGGTACTCGAGCCGGCGCCTGCGTCCGGAGTCGTCGCGGTCCCGCCGCGCCGCGCCGCCCGGCTCCAAGTCCTCCCCGCCGGCGCCGGAGCCGGGCGGACGCACGTAGGCGTGCGGAGTCGATCCCGGCACGACCGCGACCCCCGCCGCGACCGAGCCCCCTGCCGTCTGGTTGCCGCCCATCCGGACCGCCTTCCATGCCTCGTTCCCCCGGCGGCCCGGAGCGGCCGCACGCTCCAGCCTAGCGCCGTCGAACGCCCGGACTCCGGTGTGTCCCGCGACACACGAATCCTGAGTAGGCTGGGTGGACGAGTTGTCAATGCCGCCCGCCTCCCCACCGGGGACGGTCCGGCCCGGCCGTCATGACAGGGAGATCCCATGGAGCCAGCCACGCAGCCGGAGGTGTTGTCCTCGGAGGAGTTCGGCCGCGGCTGTTCACGCATCCTCGAGGCCATCGGGACCGTCATCGACGGCAAGGAGTCCGTCGCGCGCACGGCGCTCACGGTCCTCCTGGCCCAGGGCCACCTCCTGCTCGAGGACGTGCCGGGCGTCGGCAAGACGATGCTCGCCAAGACGCTCGCGAAGACGGTCGACTGCACGGTGAACCGCATCCAGTTCACGCCGGACCTGCTGCCCTCGGACGTCACGGGCGTGTCGATCTACAACCAGGACACGCACGCGTTCGAGTTCCGCCGCGGCCCGGTCTTCGCGAACATCGTCATCGGCGACGAGATCAACCGCGCCTCGGCCAAGACGCAGTCGGCGCTGCTCGAGTGCATGGAGGAACACCAGGTCACGGTCGACGGCGGCACGTACCCGCTCGCGGAGCCTTTCATGGTGGTCGCGACCCAGAACCCGATCGAGCTCGAGGGGACGTTCCCCCTGCCCGAGGCCCAGCGGGACCGCTTTATGGCCCGCGTCTCGATGGGCTACCCCGACACGGCCGCCGAGCTCGCGATGCTCGAGACGCACCAGTCCAGGTCCCCGCTCGACGCCGTCCGACCCGTCGTCGACACCGCGGGACTCGTGGGGCTGATCACCACGGTCAAGGACGTCTACGCCTCGGATCCCGTGAAGGAGTACGTCGTCGCGCTCGGCCAGGCCACGCGCGAGCACCCCGACGTGCGCCTCGGCGCGAGCCCGCGGTCCCTCCTCCAGTTGCTGCGTGCGGCGAAGGCGGAGGCCGCGCTCAACGCGCGCGATTTCGTCCTGCCCGACGACGTCGCCGCGGTCGCCTCCGCGGTGCTGTCCCACCGGCTCATGTTGCAGCGGCGGGCCGAGGTGGCCGGGACCACCGCGGCCGACGTCGTCGACGCCCTGCTGGCCCGGGTCCCGGTCCGCGCCGGGGCGCGCGGCTGATTCCGGGCGCCATGGCCGGGCCAACGGGGTACGACGACGGGGCCGCTCCCGGGCGCCCGGACCCCGACCGCAAGCGGTCCCTGCAGGAGCGCCTGCGCCTGGCGTTCCTGACCCCGAGGGGCTGGGGCCTGTTCCTGGCCGGGGCGGCGACGCTCGTCCTCGCCTGGCTCATGGGACGCCGCGAGCTCGTCAACATCGCCGTCTTCCTCGCCGTCGTCCCGCTCCTGTCCGCCGCCGTCGTCCGGATCGGCGGCAGCCGCCTGCACGTCCGCCGCGGCTTCGACCCCGACCCCGTCATCGCGGGCGAGACCGCCCACGTACGCCTCGAGGTCAGCCACCGCGGACAGCTGCCCGGGTCCGTCTCGCTGACCGAGGCCCTGCCGCCGCGCTTCGGCGCCTCCCCGCGCTTCGACTACCCGCGCTCCGGCGGCCGCTACCGCTACCGGCTGAAGCCGGCCCGCCGCGGCGTCTACTCGATCGGCCCGCTGACCGCGCTCTTCACCGACCCCTTCGGCCTCGCCTCGCGGCCCGGCGCCGTCGACCGCCCGGCCCCGCTGACGGTCGTGCAGCCCGTCCCCCGCCTCGAGCCGAACGGGGTCCTCGGCGATGCGGGCAGCCACGGCGAGGCCCGCGCCAACCGGCAGGCCACCCCGGACAGCGACGACGTCATGACGCGCGAGTACCGCGACGGCGACCCGATGCGGCGTGTGCACTGGCCTGCGACGGCGCGGCACGGCTCGCTCATGGTGAGGCAGGAGGAGTACCGGTCCACGCCGCGCGCGACCCTCCTCGTCGACCGCCGCCGCGAGCCCTACAACGGCAGCTACCTCGGCTTCGACGAGCCGCTCGAGGTCGCGAACTTCACCGGCTCCCCGGGCACCACGACCCCCTGCTTCGACTGGGTCCTCTCCGCGGCCCTCGGGATCGCCGCCCACCTCGCCGAGCTCGGCTACGCCGTCGACCTGCTCGACCAGGACGGCCGGCCCCTCGCCGGGCACTCGACCTCGGCGCCGGACGGGCACCGCGATCTGTTCTCCGGCCCCGATGCCGCGACGGACCTGCAGCTCGCCCTGGCCGGCGTCGGACTCGAGGACCCCGCGGCGCCGCGCCGCCGGTCGGGACACGATCCCGACGGACTCCGCCAGGCCTCCCCGCCCGGCGGCCCCGGGGACAACGGCGTGGTCCGCCGGCTCTCGGCCGTCATCCGCAACGCGCGCAATCCACTCGTTCTGCTGACGGGCCGGCTCACCGAAGCCGAGGCGACGGAATGGGTCGAGGCCGTCGGCAGCGGCCGGAACACCGCGGTCTTCCTCGCCACGAGCACCCCGTCGGCCTCGCTCGGGGCCGCCTCCGTCTTCCGCCAGGCCGGCTGGCACCCCATCGGCGCCACACCGGACCAACCGGTCGCCGCCGCCTGGACCCGGCTCGGCACCGTCGAGCGGATCGACGGCACCAGGAGATCGCGATGACCCTCCTCGACACTCCCGGAACTCGGGCCGCCGGCACCGCCGACGAGCGCCCGGACGGCGGCCGGCAGCGTGCCCCGGGGCGCCGGGCCGGGGCCGCCTGGCTCTCGGGAGCCGCCGTCGCCGCCGCCGTCCTCATGGCCTCCGGGAGCCTCAACGGGGTCTTCGAGGGCTGGCGCTGGCTCGAGCACGCGACCGTCACCGTCGTCGCCGTCTGCGCGGCCGCGGCCGGCGTGCGCGCCCTCGGGGCGCGGAGCCCGTGGCCCACGCTCGCCGCGCTCACGGCCCTCGTCTGCACACTGACCCTGCAGTTCTTCTCCGAGTCCGCGTTCCTGGGCTTCCTCCCCGGCCCCGAGACGGTGCGGCGTCTCCTCGAGGTCTTCCCGGCCGCGAACCAGGCGATCCTCTCCGAGGCCCCGCCCGTGCTGCCCGGCGCGCCGCTCGTGTTCCTGACCTGCCTCGCCGTCGGGCTCGTCGCCGCGACGACGGACCTCATCGCCTTCGGCCTGCGCTTCCCCGCCTTCGCCGCGGTGCCCCTCGGCATCGTCCTCGCCGCCGCCTCGCTCATCAAGCCGCAGGGGGCGGGGCTCGGGCACGTGGCCGCGACCGCCGTCGGATTCCTCCTGATCCTCGGTGCCGCCCGGCTCGCCGACTCGACGATCGATCCCGCCGCCGCGGTCCACAGCGGCCTGCTGCGGCAATCCGTGCTCATCGCCGCCGGCGCCGTGATCGCGATGCTCGTCGTCCCGCTCGCCCTGCCCGGATTCACCACGGGGCTGCTCCCCGAGGGGCGCAAGCTCTACCTGTGGGGCCAGCCGACGGGCATCAATCCCGTCCTGAACCTCGGCAACAACCTCCGCTCCCCCGTCGGGCTCACGACGGTGCGGTACTGGACCGATTCCGAGGAGCCCCTCTACCTGCGGACCGCCGTCGTGGGCGACCTCGATGCGGCTCGCTGGGCCCCTGGGGACGCCGACGTGTCCCGGCAGCCCATGGACGGCTCGCTCGACCAGGGGCCCTGGGCGGCGTTCGAGGGCGAGACGACGATCGTGAACACGCGCATCGCGACGGGCAACTACGCGAGCCCGTGGCTGCCCCTGCCGACCGGCGCGGGCGCCGTCGACGGGCTGCGCGGCACGTGGGGCTGGTTCCCGGAGACCGCCACGGCGTTGGCCGGGGCCGGCGCAGCGAGCCCGGACCAGGACTACCGCGTGGTCTCCCGCCGCCCGGTCATCACCGCCGAGCTGCTCGCCGGCTCCGGCCGGCCCGCCGAGGGCGGCCCTCCCGTGCCGGAGGTCTACTCCTCCGTGCCGGACGAGCTGCCCGGGATCGTCGTCGAGACCGCGGAGCGCGTGGTCGCGGAGGCCTCGGCCGGCAACGACTACGAACGCGCCCTGGCCCTGCAGAACCACTTGCGCGGGGTCGACTACCGCTACTCGGAGGAGACCCCCCTGGAACAGGGCTACGACGGCAATGGCCTGGCCGTCGTCGAGGCCTTCCTCGAGGTCAGGAGCGGCTACTGCATCCACTACTCCTCGGCCATGGCGCTCATGGCCCGCTCGCTCGGGATCCCGAGCCGCATCGCGATCGGCTACGCGCCGGGACGCGAGGCCGGCGGCACGGTCGACGGCCCGGACGGAACACAGCTGCAGGGGTACTCGATCACCTCCCGCAACGCCCATGCCTGGCCGGAACTGTACTTCGAGGGGATCGGCTGGGTCCCGTTCGAGCCGACGCCGGGCCGCGGCACCACGCCCGGCTACGCACCCGACGCCCCGGGCCCCGCGGAGGGCCCCGTCGAGGACCCGCTGCTCCCGGCGCCCGGGCAGAACACGGCCGACCCCGGCGCCGAGCCGACGAGCGAGGCCAGCAGCCCGGCCGCCACGCCCGGCGGCGGCAGGGGCAGCGGCGACGGGCCCGGCACGGCGCCGACCATCGGCGGAGCCGTGCTCCTGCTGCTCCTGCTCGCCTCGCCCCACTTGTTGCGGCGCCTCGCCGGCGCCCGCCGCCTCCGCCGCGTGCGGGCGATGGACGCCCCCGGAGCCGGCCCCGAGGCCCGGAGTGACGGCCCCGCCGCCGCGTGGGACGAGCTCGTGGCCCTGGGCCTGGACTACGGGCACCGCATGCGCGCCGCGGAAACGGCGACCGACTACGCCAACCGGCTGACGGGCACCCTCCCGGACGCGGCCGGCTCCCTGGCCGTCCTCCGGGAGGCGTTCGAACGCGTGCGCTACGCCCCGCCGGGACACGGACGGGTCCCCGAGGGGACCCACCGGCACGTGCCCGAACCCCGGCCCGACGGAGGATCGCTCGCCACGCGCCTCGCCGGCGCCCGTCCGGTGCCGACGGCACAGCCCGGCGGCGCCGAGCTCGCCGCCGCGCTGCGCGAGGTGGAGCTGGAGTTCTCGGCCGCGGCCGGCGCCGCCGCGCAGGCCCGGGCCCGCGGCCTGCCGCCGTCGTTGTTCGCCCGCTGACCCCGGCGCGCCGCGGCCCGTCAGACCGCGTAGGGGTCGGCGATGCCGATGTACTGGGTCGTCGTGTACTCCGCGATGCCCTCGGCGCCGCCCTCGCGGCCCAGGCCGGACTGCTTGACGCCGCCGAACGGCGCGGCGGCGTTGGAGATCACGCCCGCGTTGAAGCCCACCATGCCGAACTCGATCTGCTCGGCGACGCGGAACATGCGGTTGTAGTCCGCGGTGTAGAGGTAGGACGCGAGGCCGTACTCGCTCGCGTTGGCGAGCTTGACGGCTTCCTCCTCCGTCTCGAACGTCGTCACGGGAGCCACGGGGCCGAAGATCTCCTGACGCAGGATCTCGGCGTCGTTCGGCACGCCCGCGAGCACGGTGGGCTGGTAGAAAAAGCCGTCGCCGTCGATCGGCGCACCGCCCGTGACCGCCTCGGCACCGGCCTCGACGGCCGCCGTGACGAGGGCGTGGACGTCCTCTCGCGCGCCGCCGTCGATGAGCGGGCCCACGGTCGTGGACGCCTCGGTGCCGCGGCCCGGCACCAGGCGCCCCATGGCCTCGGCGAAGCGGCGCGTGAACTCCTCCGCCACCGACGCCTGGACGAGGAAGCGGTTCGCCGCCGTGCAGGCCTCGCCCATGTTGCGCATCTTCGCGGCCATGGCGCCCTCGACGGCCCGGTCGAGGTCGGCGTCCTCGAAGACGATGAACGGGGCGTTGCCGCCGAGCTCCATCGAGGTCCGCAGGACGTTGTCCGCCGCGTCCTTGAGCAGCTGCCGGCCCACCGGGGTGGAGCCGGTGAAGGAGACCTTGCGCAGACGCGGGTCCTGCATGAGCGGGCCGGAGATGCCGGAGGCGGACTTCGAGGAGACGACGTTCAGGACGCCGGCGGGCAGGCCGGCCTCCAGCAGGACGGCCGCGAAGAGCTGGCTCGTCAGGGGCGTCAGCTTGGCCGGCTTGAGCACCATGGTGCAGCCGGCCGCCACGGCGGGGCCGACCTTGCGGGTGGCCATCGCGAGCGGGAAGTTCCAGGGGGTGATGAGCAGGCACGGGCCGAGCGGCTTGCGCTGGACGAGGATCTTGTTCTTGCCCTCGGGCGTCGTCACGTAGCGCCCGTAGTCGCGGACGGCCTCCTCGGAGAACCAGCGCAGGAACTCGGCGCCGTAGACGACTTCGCCACGGGCCTCGGCGAGCGGCTTGCCCATTTCGAGGGTCATCAGGAGTGCGAAGTCCTCGGACCGCGCCGTGACCAGGTCGAAGGCGCGCCGCAGGATCTCGGCCCGCTCGCGCGGGGCCGTCCGGGCCCAGGCGGCCTGCGCCGCGTCGGCGGCGTCGAGGGCGGCCACGGCGTCCTCGCTCGTGGCCGAGGCGAGGGTGGCCAGGACGCGGCCCGTGGAGGGATCGTGCACGTCGAAGGTCCCGCCGTCCGACGCGTCCCGCCACTCGCCGTCGATGAGCAGGCCGGTGGGGACGGAGGCGAGCAGTTCGGCTTCGCGCTCCGGGGTGATGGTCGTCATTGAGTGATCTCCCGCAAGTGGTGGGCTGGTGTGTCCCTGCCACCGTATCGACGTGGCTTCCCCGGTGTAAATGCCGCCCTGCACCATGACGCGGGCTGCCCGTTGTGCACTTGTCCCCGTGCCGGACCCCGGCCTCCGCGGAGCTCAGGCCCGCGCGTCGAGGACGGCCGCGTAGAGCTCCCGCTTGGAGACGCGCTCGCGCTCGGCCACGGCGCCGACGGCGTCCTTGAGCCGCAGCCCCCCGTCGACGAGGGCCTGCACGGCCGCGACGTGGTCGGCCGCCTCGGCCGGCGCCGCCTCCCCGGCCCCGGCGACGACGACGGCGATCTCCCCCTTCACCCCGTCGGACGACCACGTGACCAGTTCGTCGAGGGTGCCGCGCCGCACTTCCTCGTGGAGCTTCGTGAGCTCGCGGGCGACGGCGGCCCGGCGCAGGGGACCGAACGCCTCGGCGAGCGCGCGCAGCATGGGTTCGAGCCGGTGCGGCGCCTCGAAGAAGACCATCGTGCGCCGCTCGTCGGCGAGTTCGGCGAGGCGGCCGGCACGGTCGCCCGGCTTGCGGGGCAGGAAGCCCTCGAACGTGAAGCGGTCCGTCGGCAGGCCGGACAGCGCGAGCGCCGTGGGCACGGCGGAGGGGCCGGGGACCGCGGTGACGTCGAGCCCGGCCGCGACGGCCGCCTCGACGAGCCGGAAGCCTGGGTCGGAGACGGCGGGCATTCCGGCGTCGCTGACCACGAGGAGGTCGTTGCCGTCGCGGACGAGCCCGAGCAGCTCCTCGATCCGCGCGCCCTCGTTGTGCTCGTGGAAGCTGATGAGTCGGCCGGCGACCCGGAGGCCGAGCGCATTGGCCAGGTGGAGGAGCCGACGCGTGTCCTCCGCGGCGACGAGCGGGGCCGTCGTCAGCCACTCGACGAGGCGGGGCGAGGCATCACCCAGGTTTCCGATCGGCGTGGCCGCCAGGACGATCCGTCCGGGGCCGGGGGTCGTGTTCACCCCGCCAGCCTACCGTCCACGCGTCCGCCTCCGGCGCCGTGCCGGACTCCGCCGGTAGAGTGGGCCGGGTGAGCGCATCGACCGGAACCACCAGCCCGCGCTGGGTCCGCGACCCCGCCGATGCGTTCGGTGAAACGTCGCTCCGCGGCCGCCTGCTCGGACCAGCGGTAGCGGCTACGCGCCTGGCCTGGATCGTCCCGCTCGCCGTCACCGCGCTCGCCGCGCTGCTGCGCTTCTGGAACCTCTCCCACCCCCACGCGTTCACCTTCGACGAGACCTACTACATCAAGGACGCCTACACGCTCCTGGAGTCCGGCTACGAGCGCAGCTGGCCGGACGAGGCGAACGACGCCTTCATCGCGGGCAGCCCGGCGCCGAACGACGACGCGGCCTACGTGGTGCACCCCCCGCTGGGCAAGTGGCTGATCGGGCTCGGCATGCTGGTCTTCGGCTGGGACAACGGGCTCGGGTGGCGATCGGCCGGCGCCCTGGCCGGCACCTTGTCCGTGCTCCTCGTGGCGCTTGCGGCCCAGCGGCTGTTCCGATCCCCCGTCCTCGGCGGCCTCGCCGGGCTCCTCTCGGCCGTCGACGGCCACCATCTGGTCATGTCCCGCACCGCCTTGCTGGACATCTTCCAGATGTTCTTCCTCTTGGCCGCGTTCTACCTGCTGCTCGTGGACCGCGACGACGGACGGCGCAGGCTCGCGCAACGGCTCGCGGCCGCCGTCGGGTGCGGCGCACCCGATGCCCCGCGGACCCGCGACGCCCTCCTCTACGGGCCGTGGCTCGCGTGGCGCCCGTGGCGGCTCGCGGCCGGGATCCTCCTCGGCGCCGCTGCCGGCGTGAAGTGGTCCTCGCTGTCCTTCATCGCCGTCTTCGGGCTCATGACCGTCCTCTGGGACGTCTCGGCCCGGCGCGCCGCCGGCATCCGCCGCTGGTTCACCGCGGGCATCCTGCGCGACGGCGTGCCCGCCTTCCTGACGATGATCCCCGCCGCCGTGGCGGTCTACGTGGCGACGTGGTCCGGGTGGCTCGCCACCTCCGGCGGCTATCACCGCGACTGGGCGTCGCAGCACCCCGAGCAGGCGTGGCCGCTCGTTCCCGGGCCCCTGCGGTCCCTCATCGACTACCACCGCAGCGCCTATTCCTTCCACCAGGGGCTGTCCTCGGACCACTCGTGGGAGTCGGGGCCGTGGACCTGGCTCTTCGCCGGCCGGCCCGTGCTCTTCTACTACGAGGGCGTCGAGTCCGGGGAGCCGGGGTGCGCGGCGGCAAGCTGCAGCGCGGTCATCACGGACCTGCCCAATCCCGTCCTCTGGTGGGCGGCCTCCCTGAGCGCGTGCGTGGTGCTGCTCTTCTGGGCCGGCCGCCGCGATTGGCGGGCGGGGGCCATCCTCTCCGGGCTGCTGGCCGGATTCGTTCCGTGGTTCCTCTACCCGGAACGCACGATGTTCTTCTTCTACACGATCTCGTTCCACCCCTTTATGGTCCTGGCCCTCACCTACGCGCTGGGCCTCGTCCTGGGCCGGCGGGACGCCCCGCCCGAGCGGCGCCGGGCCGGCGTCGTGGCCGTCGCGGTGTTCCTGTTCACCGTGGTGGCGCTCTCGGCCTTCTTCTGGCCCGTCTGGACCGGTGAGACGATCCCCTACGAGCAATGGCGGCTGCGGATCTGGATGCCGAGCTGGGCCTGACCCTTTATTACCAGCAAGTAACTTAGACTGTGACCCGGACCATGCAATCCACCCAGGAGAGGCCGATGCGCGAAGCCACCACCCCCTTGCTCCACGAGCTGCCGGCCGGCTACGGTGCCAGCCAGCTGCTCATCGACCGGCTGGCCCGCGGCGGGGGCGCCGACGCCTATGCCGTCAAGGTCGACGGCGCGTGGCACGGCATCCCGACGGCGGAGTTCGTCGCGGTCGTCCGGGCAGCGGGGCGTTCGCTGGTCGAAGCCGGGGTCCGTCCGGGCGACGCCGTGGCCATCATGTCCCGCACCCGCTACGAGTGGGCCGTCGCGGAACAGGCCGTCTGGTTCGCGGGAGGCGTCTCCGTCCCGGTCTACGAGACCAGCTCGCCGTTCCAGGTCGAGTGGATCCTGCGGGATTCCGGCGCCCGGCACGCGTTCGCCGAGGATCCGCAGCGCGCCGCGGTGATCGCCGCGGCCGCCGAGTCCCTCGGCGAAGCCGTCACGCTCTGGTGCTTCACGGGATCGGCCCCCGGCACGGACGAGGCGTCCGCCCCGGCGGCTTCGGGCGTCGCGACGCCGCCACCCGTCACCGGAGGAACGGCCCACCAGCCGGGCCCCGGCACCGCCCCCACCGGCATCGGGACGGGGAGCGACCTCGCCCGCCTGATCGGCGCCGGCCGCACCAGCCCGGTGTCCGAGGCGGAGCTGGAGGCGGCGCGCACCTCGCGCGGGTACGACGACGTCGCGACCCTGGTCTACACCTCCGGCACCACGGGCCGCCCCAAGGGCTGCATGATGACCCACGGGAACTTCGCGGCCATCGCCGTGAACCTCGTCCCGCACATGCGCGAGGTCGTCTCCGAGGGCTCGCGCACCCTCATGTTCCTCCCGCTCGCCCACGTGCTGGCCCGGGCCGTCCAGCAATGCTGCCTCCACGCAGGAACCACCGTGGCCCACACGCCCGGCGCGGCGGACCTCATGGAGGACCTCAAGACCTTCAGGCCCACGTTCCTGCTCGCCGTCCCCCGGATCTTCGAGAAGATCCGTTCGGGGGCCCTCGCCAAGGCGGAGGCCGGCGGGAAGGCCGGGCTCTTCCTGCAGGCCGAGGAGGCGGCCGTCGACGTCTCCCGGTGGCGCGACGCGAAGGCCCGCGGCGGGGCCGCCCGGCTGCCGCTCGCGACGCGGGCGCGCCACCTCTTTTTCGACAAGGCCCTGTACCCGAAGCTGCGCGCCGTCCTCGGAGGCCAGGCGGAGTACGCGATCTCCGGGGCCAGCGAGCTCAACACGGGGCTCGCCCACTTCTTCCGCGGCGCCGGGATCGGCCTCCTCGAGGGCTACGGCCTCACGGAGACCACCGCCCCGGCCACCGTGAACATGGCGGGCGACACGCGGGTGGGCAGCGTCGGCCGGCCGATCCCGGGCACCACGGTCCGGATCGCCGACGACGGCGAGGTCCTCATCAAGGGCATCGGCGTCTTCGCCGGCTACCACGACAACCCGGAGGCCTCGGCGGAGGCGTTCGACGCGGACGGATTCTTCCGCACGGGAGACCTCGGGACCCTGGACGACGGCGGCTTCCTCACCATCACGGGGCGCAAGAAGGACCTCCTGGTCACGGCCGGCGGCAAGAACGTGGCACCGGGGCCGCTCGAAGAGATCGTCCGCGCCTGCCGGATCGTGGGGCAGGTGGTCCTCGTGGGCGAGAACCGCCCCTTCATCGGCGCGCTGGTCACCCTGGACCGGGACGAGCTCGGCCCCTGGGCGGCCGGGAAGGGACTCGGCGCCCTCGACCCCTCCGAGGCCGTCCGGCATCCGGAGGTCCTCGCGGAGATCCAGGCGGCCGTCGACGAGGCCAACGCCACGGTCTCGCGCGCCGAGGGCATCCGCCGCTTCGTGGTCCTGGACGAGGAGTTCACGGAGGAGTCCGGCCACCTGACGCCGTCGCTCAAGCTCAAGCGGCTCGCCGTCATGGAGTCCAGCGCCGGGGCCATCGAGAAGCTCTACGCGGGCTGACCCGGCCGCGGACGGCGAAGGCCCGGGGGTGCTCCCCCGGGCCTTCGCCGTTCCCCCCGGCGGCCGCGCACCGCGGCTCCGGGGCCGGCCGCCTACGGCTGGCGCACCAGGCCGAAGTCCCGGGCCTCCTGGCGCAGGCGGGAACGCTCGCGCCGCTTGGCGGTGGGCCACGTGGCGATGAGCACGACGACGATGCCGAGCAGGGCCAGGGCCCCGACGGCGATCCCCGCGTCGACCCAGAACTGCGGCGGGTAGAGCCGGATCAGGGTGTCGTCGAGGCGGAACGTCCAGGTCCCGTCGGCGAAGAAGACCTGGTGCACGGCGGTGAAGAACGACTGCCAGCCCACGATCGCCGCGGCGGCGAGGCCCGCGATGAGTCCGAGCGAGACGAGCGCCCCGGCGAACAACCCGCGGCGGATCCCCCCCGCGTAGCGCACGGCGAGGTACCACATGATGCCCAGCGCCAGGACGGCGAGCCCGAGCCCGCCCCAGAACGCCGTGCCGAGGACCATCTTCACGTCGGCCATGTGCGCCACCTCGGTGGCGAGGAACAGCGGGTCGCCCCGCCCGTCGACGAGGCCGCCGAGGTAGTCGGACCCCGCGGCGTTGGTCAGGTAGTCGACGCCGTAGGAGCCGTAGTTCAGCCGTTCGGCGCCGGTGAACCCGTAGGCATCGGCCGGGAATCCGGGGCGGTTGTAGGCGAGCCAGAGGAACCACGGCGTGGCGACGGCGCGGACCGCCCCGATGAGCAGCAGGAGCGGGAAGGCCAAGGCCAGGACCACTTGGAGCACGCGCGGCAGGCGGGGCTTGGCGGTCAGCGCGGCGTCGCGCGCGGCCTGGCGACGGCGGGCGTCCGGGTCCCGCAGGGCCGCCAGCTCGGCGGGCAGCGGATCCTTGCGCTTGGCCGCGGCAGCGGCCGCCGCCCGACCCGCCCCGGGGGAACCGGCCGCCGGGGCCGCGGCCACCGGGACCGCCGGCTGAACGGCGGTCGACGCCGGGTGGGGTGCCTCCTCAGCAGCCGCGTGCCGCTGGTCTGCGGTGGCGGCCGGCTGGACGGAGGTCGCCTCGGTCACGGGCTCAGGCGCGGGCCCACGCCTGGCGGCGCGGTCCAGCACCGCGTCGTCCCGTTCGGCGTCGATCCTCCCGGGCGGCGTCGCAACGGTCTGCGCGTCCCTCGGCCGGTCGCCTGTCCCGGCCCCGGGCACGGGTTCGCTCGCGCGGGCCGAGTCGTCCGACTGGTCCGGCCGGGAGCGCGCTTCTACTCCCGGCCCGTCATCGTCGCGTCCGGGCTCGACGCCGCGGCCGGGTTCGTCCCCGGGCCCGTCGACGGCCGGCTTCCGGGCGCCGGCGGCATCGCGGGCGGCTCGGCCACCGGCAGCCCCCGAGGAGGCTTCCACCGCGGGGTCCGCCTCCCGGCTCGGCTTCATGTCCGGCTCCGGCGCGGACTCCCGCTCCCGTTCAGTTTCCGATTCCGGCTCCGGCTCCGGCTCCACGGTTCCCTCCCGATGAACCGGCGCGGATTCGAACCGCCCTTCGTCGCAGCCGAAGTCCTCGGGGTCCTCACCCAGGGCGCGCAGCGCCTCGTTGAAGCGCTCGAGCTCCTCGTCGCGCGCGTCCTGCGACGGCTCCGGCTCCGTTCCAGGCGCGGGCGTCGGGGTCTTGTTCTCGCTCATGCGTTGCCTTTTCCTTTCTCGGCACCACGGGGGTGCTACGCCGTCGGAACCGTGGCCCCGGCGTCGTAAGTATCCATGTCTCCCGTGGCGCCCGAGGCGACGGCGCGCCGCCCCAGGACCAGGGTGTAGGTCCAATAGCCGGCCAGGACCGCCAGGCCCAGGCCCATCCGCACCCCATGCGGGAGCGGGCTCGGCGTCACGTACGCCTCGACGATCCCCGAGACGAGCAGCACGAGGACCAGCCCCAGGGCCACCGTCATGAGGGAGCGCCCCTCCGCGGCCAGCGCAGCGGCCCGCGTCCTCGGCCCCGGAGCCACCCAGGCCCAGAAGATCCGCAGCCCGGCGGCCGCGGCGATGAAGATGGCCGTGAGCTCCATGAAGCCGTGCGGAAGGATGTAGAGGAAGAAGGTGTCCAGCTCCCCGAACGCCGCCATGACGCCGCCGGCCATCCCGATCCCGATCGCATTCTGGACCAGGACGAACGGCACGTAGAGGCCCGTGATGCCGAACGCGACGCACATCCCCGCGATGAAGGCGTTGTTGCTCCAGACCGCCCCCGCGAACGAGGCCGCGGGGTTCTCCGAGTAGTAGTCCACGAAACGGTGCTCGGCGTAGGCCCGCAGCTCCTCATGGGAGCCCATCGCCTCGACGACTCCCGGCGTGCCCGCGGCCCAGAAGCCGAAGGCCGTGGCGAGCGCCGTGAACAGGACCCCGATGACCACGGTCAGGTGCCGGATGCGGTAGAACGCCGCCGGCAGGGAGACGACGAAGAAGCGGGCCAGCTCCGCCAGGACGTCACCGCGCGCGCCCGTGAACCGGGTCCTCGCCCGGGACAGGCGGGCCGAGAGGTCCGCGGACACCACGGTGTCCGGTTCCACGGAGCGGACCATCGACAAGTGCGTCGACACGCGCTCGTACAGGGCCAGGAACTCGTCCGCCTCGGGGCCGCTCAGCCGACGCCGGGAAGACAGCGCATCGAGGCGCTGCCAGTCCGGCTGGTGCACGGCGACGAAGGCATCAAGGTCCACGCTCCCACCCTATCCCGGGCCCGTCGGCTACATTGGGAGGACCGCACCACCGCGATCCGGGAGGACCATGAGCACCGTCATCACGGGCGAGGCCGTGGTCCTGGAACTCCGCGAGGCCAGCTTCGTCCCCCGCGCCGTCGGCTGCCTGATCGACTACCTCGTCTACGCCCTGGCGCTCCTCGGCACCGTGGTCCTGCTGGGCGAGACCACCACGCTGCTCGACGAATCCGCCGCGACGGCGATGTGGCTGGGGATCTCCCTCTTCTGGCTTCTCGCCGTACCCGTCGCCGTGGAGACGCTCACGCGCGGCAAGTCGCTCGGCCGCGCCGTCATGGGGCTGCGGATCGTCCGCGACGACGGCGGATCGATCCGCTTTCGCCACGCGTTCATCCGCGGCATGCTGGCCCTGCTGGAGGTCCTGGCCCTGTTCGGCTCGCTCGCCTTGATCGTGGCGTTCTCCAACGAGCGGGGCAAACGGCTCGGCGACATGTTGGCGGGGACGTACTCGATGCGCGAACGCCGGGCCCGGTTCACGCCCCAGCTCCCGCCCGTCCCGACGCGTCTGCAGCCGTGGGCCGAGCTCGCCGACCTGGGCCGCGTGCCGGACGCGCTGGCGGCCCAGGTGGTGCGGTTCGTCCGCCAGTCCGCGTCGATGACGCCGCGGTCCCGGGAGCGCGTCGGCGCCGAGCTGGCCACCCAGGTCCACGCATTCGTCGCCCCCGCCCCCCCGCCCGGCACGGGGGCCGAGGACTTCCTGACCGCGGTGATGGCCGAGCGGCGCAACCGCGACTTCCAGCGCCTCAGCGCGGCCAAGGAGCGCCAGCGCGCCGTCGCCGAGCGGCTGCACCGGCTGCCGTTCCAGGGCACGCGGTAGGGGACGCCCGCGGCGGGCTCCGGCACGGCTCGGCCGCCCGTCCCGGGGATTCCGGGACCAGGCGGCCGGCCCGCTGCGCTAGTAGCGGTAGTGGTCCGCCTTGTACGGGCCGGCGACGTCCACGTCCAGGTACTCCGCCTGCTCCTTGCTCAGCTCCGTCAGCTCGACCCCGAGGGCGTCGAGGTGCAGCCGGGCGACCTTCTCGTCGAGGATCTTCGGCAGCACGTAGACCTGCTTGCCGTAGGCGGGGCGCCCCTCGGCGTCGAGCTGTCCATGCTTCGTGAAGAGCTCGATCTGGGCGATCGTCTGGTTCGCGAAGGAGTTGGACATGACGAAGCTCGGGTGCCCCGTGGCGTTGCCGAGGTTCAGCAGCCGGCCCTCGGAGAGCACGATGATCGAGCGTTCCGCCTCCGTGCCGGACTCGAAGACCCACTCGTGGACCTGCGGCTTGATCTCGACCTTGCGGACGCCGGGCACGCGGGCGAGGCCGGCCATGTCGATCTCGTTATCGAAGTGGCCGACGTTGCCGACGATGGCCTTGTCCTTCATGCGCAGCATGTCGTCGGCCATGATGATGTCCTTGCCGCCGGTCGTCGTGATGAAGAGGTCTCCCTGCTCCAGCACGGAATCGAGCCGCGCCACCTGGTAGCCGTCCATCGCGGCCTGCAGCGCGCAGATCGGATCGATCTCGGTGACGATGACGCGTGCGCCCTGGCCCCGCAGCGCCTCGGCGGCGCCCTTGCCGACGTCGCCGTAGCCGCAGACGACGGCGACCTTGCCGCCGATGAGCACGTCGGTCGCCCGCATGATGCCGTCGGGCAGCGAGTGGCGGATGCCGTACTTGTTGTCGAACTTGGACTTCGTCACCGAGTCGTTGACGTTGATCGCCGGGAAGAGCAGCTGGCCGGCCTCCGCCAGCTGGTACAGCCGCATGACGCCCGTCGTGGTCTCCTCGGTGACGCCGAGGATCCGCTCGGCCGTCCGCGTCCACTTCCGCGGATCGTGGGCGAGCGAGCGGCGGAGCGTGTCCAGGATGATCGTGTACTCGTGCGCGTCGCCCTCCGCGGCGGACGGGACCGCACCGGCGGCCTCGAACTCGACGCCCTTGTGCAGCAGCAGGGTCGCGTCCCCGCCGTCGTCCAGGATCATGTTGGGACCGAGCTCCGGGTCGCCGGCGGCGCCGGGCCACGTGAGGATCTGCTCGGCGGTCCACCAGTACTCCTCCAGCGACTCGTTCTTCCACGCGAAGACCGGGACCCCCCGGGGATCCTCCGGGGTCCCGTCACCGACGACGACGGCCGCAGCGGCCTCGTCCTGGGTGGAGAAGATGTTGCAGGAGGCCCAGCGGACCTCCGCGCCGAGGGCCGTGAGCGTCTCGATCAGCACGGCGGTCTGGACGGTCATGTGCAGCGATCCGGCGATCCGGGCGCCCTTGAGCGGCTGCGTCGGCCCGAACTCCCGGCGCAGGGACATCAGGCCCGGCATCTCGTGCTCGGCGAGGCGGATCTGGTGGCGGCCCGCCTCGTGGAGGCCGATGTCGGCGATCTTGTAGTCGAAGGTCATGAGGGCTGCTCCGTGGGGTCGCTGGTGGTTTCGGCGGGGGTCGGCAGGAGGACGGGGATCCCGTCCTGGACGGCGTAGCACAGGGGCTCGCCGCCGGGGCCGGGGACGGTGGACACCAGCTCGTCGCCGCGCCGGACCAGGGTCGAACCCGTCACGGGGCACCGCAGGACGGCCAGCAGCTGGGGAGGAATATGGGCCATGGCCCCAGTTTATGGTCTCGCGCCGCGAGCGCTGCCATCCCGTGACGGGCGGGGGCCGGCTGCCCGGATCGCCGGAACGTCCGGTGCCTCAGGAGGGGCCGCGCAGGACGCGGAGCCGTGGGCGCCCCGCCTCGGCGTCGGCCGGGGGCTCGAGCGGCTCCGGAGCGTTCCGCGGCGCCGGGGGCGCACCGGCGCCGGGCGCGTCCCCGGCGGCCACACGGGACGGGTCTTCCCGGACGGCGTCCGCGAGCGCCGAGAGATCGTCGGATTCCAGGCGCGGGCGCTCGGGCAGTTCGAGCCGGACGACATCCCATCCGCGCGGGACGGTCAGCCGTTCGGCATGGGCCGCGCAGAGGTCGTAGCAATGGGGTTCGGCGAACGTCGCGAGCGGACCCAGCACGGCCGTCGAGTCGGCGTAGACATAGGTCAGCGTGGCGATGGCCGGCTGGCGGCAGGCCGAGCGTGAACAGAGTCTGATGGATCCCACGAGGACCCAGCCTACCCGGCGGGCCCTCCCCGGCCGGGGATTGACGCCGCCCGGCGGGCCGCCGTCGTTCCGCCCGCGACGCGGTCCGCTCCCGCGCGCCGCCGTCCGAGCGGGCCTCGCCGTCCGGCGGCGCCGGTCGCGTCCCGAGCCGATAAGCTCGGAACATGTCCGACGCCGACTCCCTCGATCCAGGTCACGGCCCGTCCACGGGATCCCGCGGGCGGCCGTTCGCCCGCCGGCGCCGCAACCGGCACGGCCGCGGGCTGCGCGGCGCGCTCATGCTGCAGCAGCTGCCGGGGTCGCGGACCCGGGCCGAGCGCTTCGAGGACCTCGTGGCGGGTTCCGCCGAGCGGCTCGAGGAGTTGTGGGGACCGCGGATCGCGGCCGTGGCCTTCGAGGTCGAGCTCGTGCCCTCCGAGAAGTCGCTGCGCCGCGCCGAGTCCTCCGGCGGGCCCGTTCCCCTCGGCACGGCGTCCTCCGCGACGGCCCGCCGTTCCGCCGTCATCCGCGTCTACCGCCGCCCCGTGGAGCAGCTCGCGGGACACGCCGTCGACCTGGGGGACGTCGTCCACGACGTCGTCGTGGAACTCGTGGCCGAACTGCTCGCGATGGCCCCCGAGGACGTCGATTCCAGCTACGGCCGCGGTTTGCAGGGACACTAGCGGCCCCGACCCCGGGAACGGGACCCGGCGACCCTGGGCTAGGGTGTGACGTCGACGACGACTGAGCGCTGGGAGGGGGTCGCGGGCGGCAGGGTCGTCCCCGTCGCCGTTCCCCGGGGCTGGAAGCCCACGAGCCCGCCGTAGACGGGGTCCCCGCTCGTCCCGACGATCACCGCGACCGTGTCCCCGCCGAGCCGGGTGATGTCCTGGACGAGAGTGGTCCCCCCGGACGTCTGGAGCGTGGTCTCGGCCCCGATCCCTCCATCCGCGGAGACGGGCCTCAGGGTGATCGTGGACTCCCCGCCGACGGAACCGAAGGCCAGGCGCGCCGTCCCCGTCTCCGGCACGACGACGAGGTGCTCGCTGCCGAGCCGCTCGGCCGAGGCCATCCACGCGAGGTCCGTCTCCGGTGACTCCGCGTTGCCCCACACGGTCCGGACGGCCGCCACCAGCGGCTGGTCCGCCTGGACGTTGACGGTGTAGGTACCGGCGCCGAGCGAGTCCAGCGGGACGAGCACGGTCTGTCCGGCCTCGACGGAGTGGACGCCGTCTCCGGGGAGCGCGGCCTCCCCTCCGGTGCCGAAGGCGCGGACGTTGAGCACGGCGTCCTCGGTTCCGGGGACGGTGACCTGCAGCGCAGTGGACGCGTCAGCGTACTCGTCGCCGTCGAGGTGAGCGGTCGCCTCCGGGTCCTGGACCAGGACGCCGGCGACCGTCTGCCCGTCGGCGGGCGCCGCGGAGGGTTCGATGTACTCCACTCCCCCGGGCACCAGCCCGCGCAGGACGCTCTGCTGGATCACGCTGACCACGGGGGCACCCTTCGCCACGACGTGGACGGACACCGCCGGCTCGTCCGCGGCGAGGCCCGCGAGCACGATCCGCTTGGATTCCCCGGGGGCCAGGACGATCCCCCGCGTGGCGCCGGAGTCGATGGGACCCGTGGGCCCGTGGACCTCGAGGTCGACGGTCGAGGCGGAGGCCGAGGGGTTGGTGACGACGAGCAGCGCCATCCGCCCCAGCTCGGTCGAGGCGCCGACGAGCCACTGCTCGTGCGACGGGCTCTGGCAGCGGGAGCTGGCCAGGCCGGCCAGGTCTCCGTCTTCGGCCTCGTAGCCCCGCGCCATGCCGGCGACGGAGGTGAAGCCGCCAAGCGGCTGGACGGTCAGCGCCGTCGGCCCCCCGGACTCGATGCCGGATCGGGCCGCGGCGGAGCGACCCGAGAACCCGTCCGCGCTGGCCGCCGCCTCCTGGGCGGCCTCGGCGTCCGGTACCGCGGGCGCCAGCCGCTGCACCTCGCCGCCTTCGGCGTCCGAGACCACGCTCCCGGGGATCCGTTCGGCGGCGTCGCCGACGACGACGGCGCGCAGCGGCGCCCGTTCGGTCGAGGAGGCGGAGCCGAAGGCCGGGTCCGTCCCCTCGGCGGTGGTGCCCTCCACAACGCGGGGCGCCTCGGGGCACGACGCCACGAAGTCGCCGGCCGGTAGCGTGATGCGCGGCACCGCTCCATCGGCCGTTCCGGGGCCCGGCAGGAGCCACGCGGCCGCGGCGACGCCGCCCCCGGTCCCCAGCACGAGGGCGGCCCCGGCGGCCGCCGCGGCGATCCGGCCGCGCTTGCGCCTCTGCGTGGTAGCGGTCATCGTGCTGCCTCCTGGTGGTTCTCCGGCTCCGGACCGCCTGCGGGCTCCGGGGCGGCCGCGTCATCCGCGTCCGCCGCGCCGGCCTCGGCGGCGTGCCCGCCCGCGGCGGCCTCACCGTGGCCACCGGCCGCAGTGTCCCGGCCGGAGCCCTCGCCGCCGTCCGCGGCGCTGTCCGCGGTCGGGTCCCCGCTCCCCCCGGCGTCGAGCTCGCGGATGCTGTCCGCGCTCGACGTCGAACGGTACTGCTCAAGCCGGCGCACGGCGAAACGGCGGCGCTGCGGGATGGGGACCAGCAGGAGCAGGGCCATCCCGAGGACCGTTCCCTGCGCGGCCAGGACCGGGACGGTCCAGGCGGAGTCGTAGCGGATCTCGAGCGTTCCCGGGCCGGCGGGCAGTTCGAAGGCCTGGGCCCAGCCCGTGCCGGCCGGCGGGAGGGGCTCGCCGTTGAAGCGCGCCCGCCATCCGGGATCGCTGCGCTCGGCCAGGACGACGAGCCGGCCCTCGGCGCCTGCCGGAACGTCGTGGCCGGAGACCTGGGCGCGTTCGGACGGCACGAGCCGGACCGTGGCGCCCCCGGCGTCGACGATCCTGACCCGGGCCGTGAAGTCCGCGGGATTGTCCGTCCCCTCGAGACCCGCGGCGGGCTCGACGCGCCACAGCCACCCGGATTCGGTCCGGCCCACGGCCCCGAGGCCCGGGACGGAATCGAGCTGGCCGGCCAGCGCGTCAGTGGCCGCATCCCCCGGCCGCAGGACCACGAACGAGACCCCGAGCTCCTGGAGCGCCTGACGGGGATCGATCGACTGGCCGGAGACGATGGAGGCGACCGTGGAGCGCACGAGCGCCGTCACGTCGTCGTCCTGGCGCGGTTCGGCATCGACGAGGCCGCCGTGGAAGCGCCCGACGTCGACGATGGCGGCGAGTCCGTCGAGGCTCGTGCCCGCGCCGTCCATGAGCGATGCCGTCATCATGCCGTCGTCGCCCCGCCCGATCACGAGCGAGCGGTCCTCGAACGGACCGGTGCCGCGGTCGGCGGCTGTCGCGGGCAGCGTCCGGGCGGCGCCCGGAACGACCTCGAGCGCGGTGCCGAGGCGCTCGGGCGTCGCGGCACCGTCGCCGGCGGCGTCGGCGACCGCTTCTCCCGTCGCGAGTCCGGGAACGAGCCACAGCGCCGTGGAGGCCGCCGTGGCGGCGAGCAGGAGCGCCATCGCCGCGGCGAAGGCCGCGGTGCGCCCGCGGCCGCGGGGCGCCCCGGGCTCGTGGTTGGCGCGCGCGTCGCGGTGGAGGCGGCGCAGCCCGTCGAGTCCGACGACGGCGGCGAAGACCGCGGCGAGCGTGAAGACGGAGACGAACGGGCCGGTAAACGCGGACACGGGGGTTCCGGCGTCGACGGCCGTCGGAACGAGTCCGGACGCGACGCCGGCGGCGAGGGCCAGGACGCCGACGGTCCACAGCGTGCGCGCGGTCCAGCCCCGCGGTCCGGGCCTGAAGAGCCCGACGGCCGCGAGCAGCAACACCGGCGCGCCGATGGCGATCGCGGCGGTCAGCGCGCCGGGGACTTCCGCGGGGAGCCAGCCGAAGCCGGCGAGGGGCGCCGCGGCGTCGAACGCCGTGGGGAAGCCGAGGAGCTGCTGCCACAGCGGCGCGGCCTCGAAGGCCTGGGGGACGCCGGGGTCGGCCAGGAGGATCCGGGGCTGCTCCGCTGCGGCGACGAGGTGGCCCGCCGCGAGAACGAGCGCCGGCACGGGAACCCACCACAGGGTCTTGGCCCGCCGACCAAGGGGCAGCGCGACGAGGACCGTGGCGACGACGGCGAAGGGCAGAAGGGCGGGCGAACCGGCCGTGCAGGCGGCGAGTCCGAGACCGGCCCCGGCGGCGGCCGCCCAGGAGGGGACGGAACGGACGCCGGCCCGCGGCGGCCCGGCCCCGGCGTCGTCGCCCGTCCGGCGTTCCCGGGCGGCCCCGACGGCCCGGATGCACCCGAGCACGACCCACGGGAGCACAACGTGGACCGCGACCGCTCCGGCCCGTCCTCCGCCGAGGGCGGACTGCAGGGCCGGGGCGAGGGCCCAGAGGAGCGCCCCGACGAGGCGCGCGGCACGGCTGCCGGTGACGGCGCCGAGCGCCGTCCAGGCGCCGAGGGCGGCCAGCGGCATCGCGGCGAGGAAGAGGACGACGAAGGCGGCGTTGGCGTTTCCGAGACCGGCCGCTCCCACGAGCCACAAGACGTGGTCGAACGGGTCGCCGGGGCCGGGTTGGCCGCCGCCCGCACCCTGCCACCAGGCCGTCGCGTGGTGCCAGATGTCCCCGAGGCCCGGCGAGAGCGGGAGCAGCGACCCGCCCGTCAGGGCCGGCGCGTTGACGAGGCTGCGCAGGCCGATCAACGCGGCCGTTCCGGCGATGAGCACGACGAGGACCGCGCTCACGGCGTCGGAGGTCCGGGCCGGCGCGGCGAGCGCCGCGAAGTCGTCGTTGTTGTCCCCCGAGGGGTTCGAGGCCTCCGACGTCGAGCCGGTGCCGTCGCCGACGACGCGCGTGGCCTCGAGGCCCTCGAGCAGGTTCCGGCGGTGGGCCCAGACCTCCCGCCGGGGAACCATGAGGATCCGCACCATTGAGCGGGAGACCCTGCGCGTGCGCCGGGCGGCGCGCCGGGACCTGGCCAGCCGCAGCGGGGACAGGACGGCGGCGAGGCTCGCCCCGAGCTGGCCGAGGGCGTGCCCCGGGTCCTTGGCCACGAGGCTCGCGAAGAAGCGGAGCACACCGCCGAGCACCGCGCCCAGGGCCACGAACGGCAACTGCCACGCGCGGGCGTGCTTGAGCCGCAGGTACACCTCGGCCCGTCGGGCTGCCACGGGTCCGGCCATGGACTTGATGGTGTCCGCGGAGTGGTACATCCGGGCCTGCGGGACGACGACGACGCGGTGCCCGGCCAGGCGGTTCCGCCAGCAGAGGTCGAGGTCGTCGCCGTGTCCGGGCAGGGCCGGGTCGAAGCCGCCGAGCTGCTCCCAGGCGTCGCGCCGGACGAGCATTCCGGCGGAGTTCACGGCGAAGCTGTCCGAGCGGCGGTCGTACTGGCCCTGGTCGAGCTCGTCCACGTCGATCAGGGTCAGGCGCTCGCCCCAGCGGCTGACGGTCAGTCCGGCGTCGAGGAGGCGACGCGGCGCGTCCCGGTCCAGCTGCTTGCAGCCGGCGATGGTCACGGACGGGGTGGTCTCGACGGACCGCAGGAGCGACTCAAGGGCGTAGGGGTCCGGCGCCGCGTCGTCGTGCAGCAGCCAGATCCAGTCCTGGATCTCGGGGTCCGCGGCCGGAAGTCGTCCCTGCAGCCCCGTGGCCACGGAATGGCCGAAGCCCTGCGACGCGGCCTCGACGACCGGCGAGCCCTGGGGCAGGCCCGCGCGCAGGAGCGCACCCGATGCGTCGGAGGACCCCGCGTCGACGCCGATGCACACGTCGGCGGGCCGGCTCTGGCCGTTCAGTGCCTCCAGGGTGCCCGGAAGATAGCGTGCGCCATTGTGTGCGACCAGTACTGCGGTGACGCGGACTTGCGAGTGAATCAGACTGCTCGCTTCCGCAACCGGCGCCGCTCGCGCTCCGACAGGCCGCCCCAGATTCCGAAGCGCTCGTCGTTGGACAGGGCGTACTCGAGGCACTCGGCCCGGACGTTGCATGCGCCGCAGACCTTCTTGGCGTCCCGCGTGGATCCGCCCTTCTCGGGGAAGAAGGCCTCCGGGTCCGTCTGGGCGCACAGCGCCTCGGTCTGCCATCCGAGCTCGCCCTCGTCCTCGGCGCCGGGGAACTGCGGCATGCCGATCCAGAGGGCCGTGGACGGGGTGGCCTCGGCAGCGCGCCCGGAGTGCAACTCGCGGACGGGGGCGACGGGGGCTTCCTCGTGAAGCGCCTCTGCCGCCGATTCGTGCGCAGCGAGGAAGGCCGTGGCCTGGTCCTCGAGGTCCTGGCCCGTGGCCGCGCGGTAGCGTTCGGCGGCGGACTCGTCCGCGGGGTCGACGAACCAGTCCGCGGGCACGCCGCGGGATCCGTAGGCCGCCGCGGACTGCGCGGCGACCCCGTTGTCTTCGTGAATGCGCTCTGCTGTCCCCATGATGTGAGCCCTTCCGCTGGTCGTCTGTCACTGCCTCCCGGCCGCCGGGTCGGCTCCGGGTTCCACCGGCCCGTCCCGCCGCCGTGGACCGTGGGGTCCATGCCGCGCGGGGACCGGTTTATCCGTCGCTTGGGCCAAGCCGGTTCGCTGTCTAATTACACTGGTGTAACTCGGTGTACGTCAAGTGGAAGCGGTGATTTTATAGATACCGCCCCCTCGAAAGGCGCCACGCCACGCCCGGCGAATTCCGCGGATTCCGGGCGTGTCCCAAGTTCCGCGGATTCACAGGGTTTTCCCAGCATCGAAAGGCGGTCCCCCGTGGACTCCGAGACCATTTCGTTAGATTTTACGGAACGGCTGCTGAGGCCGCTGCGCGCCTCGACCGCGCCGCTGCTCGTCTGGCACGGCCCGGACGGCGAACGCGTGGAACTGAGCGGTCGGGTCGTGGACAACTGGGTCGCCAAGTCGGCCAACCTCCTCGCGGAGGAGTTCGACTGCGGCCCCGGGACCTCGGTCGCGCTCGAGGCACCGCCCCATTGGAAATCGGTGGCCCTCGCCCTCGCCGTCTGGCACACGGGCGCCCGGCTGGTCATCGACGGCTCCGGACACCCGGACCTCGTCCTGGCGTCGTCGGCCGCCGCGGCCGCGGAGCGCTGGCCGGACGCGGACCTGGCCGCCGTCGCGCTGGGGGCGCTCTCGCTCCGGTACGACGACGGACTCCCACCGGGTGCGCTGGACTACTCCGCCGAGGTCCGGGCCTTCGGCGACCACTACCTCGCCGATCCCGTCGACGGCTCCTCCCCGGCCCTCGCCGGAGCGGTCGACGACACCTCCTATGCGGAGCTCTTCGGCGGCGCGGGCCTGCCCGGGGGAACGGCCCTCTGGGCCGATCCCGGCACCCCCGGCGTGCTGGGGCACTTGCTGCGCACCGCCGTCGGACTCTTCGGCGCCGGCGTGCCCCTCGTGCTCCTGGGAGCGGGCGTCACGGCCACGGAGCGCCTGCTGACGGGCGAACGCGTGGAGAGGGACTGCTCCCCCGGCGCGGCGTCCCGCCCAGGCGCGGGCTAGGGCTCGCGGTCCCCGGCCCCCTGCGTCTCGAGCGGGGCCGCCGGCTGCCCCCCGCCGGCGGCGTGGCGTGCGGCCGTGGCATGCGGGTGGAGCAGTTCGTGGTCCTTCTGGAACTGGGGCTCCGCGTCCAGCTCCTCCGTGAAGACCCAGAAGCGGTAGGCGAAGAAGCGGAAGATCGTGCCGAGGACGAGTCCGACGACCGAACCCGCGATGAAGAGGCTCGTCTTGTCCGTGAGCTGCAGCCAGTACTTGGTGACCCACACGCAGGCCGCCGCGATGAACAGGCCGATCCCGTTCATCACGAGGAACAGGACGAGCTCGCGCACGACCGACGCGCGGCGCCGGTGGCGGAACGTCCAGTAGCGGTTGGCCACCCACGAGAACAGGGTCGCGATGATGCCGGCCAGGACCTTGGCCTTGACCTCGGAGCCGTGCATCGGACCGTTCATCGCCCACAGGAAGATCGTGGTGTCGATCACAAAGGCGATGCCGCCGACGACTCCGAACTTCATGACCTCGCGCCACAGCATCGATACGAGACCGGTGGCCCGGCTCATCAAGTCCTTCAGCATGTTCCTCCACGTGTTCGTGTGATGTGCGGTCCCCCGGCGCGGACCGGACGGGTCCGCGACGCTCCGGTCCGGTCCGGTCCGGGAGCCAGTCAACCCCTTATTGTAGGCATCCCTGCTGTGGATTCGCTTGGAAGGGCCTCCTGCCCTGCCCCGGCGGGCGCCCGTCCGCGCGCCGCTTGGGTAACCTAGTGGGGTGACGTTTCCTGTGATCGGCGTGGTCGGTGGCGGCCAATTGGCCCGAATGATGGCGCCCGAGGCGATCGGCCTCGGCTTCGAACTGCGAATCCTCGCCGAGGCGGAGGATGTCTCCGCCGTCGCGGCGGTGCGCTCAGCGCCCGTGGGCGACTACCGCGACCTGGACACCCTGCGCCGCTTCGCCGCGGGCGTCGACGTCTTGACGTTCGACCACGAGCACGTCCCGAACGAGCACCTGCACGTGCTGATCGAGGAGGGCGTCAACGTCCAGCCGCGCCCGGCCGCCCTGATCCACGCCCAGGACAAGCTCGTGATGCGCGCGGCGATCGAGCGGCTCGGGCTGCCCAACCCCGAGTGGTCCGCCGTGTCCTCCGTGATCGAGCTGCGCGCGTTCGGCGAGGAGATCGGCTGGCCCGTGGTCCTGAAGACGCCCACGGGCGGCTACGACGGCAAGGGCGTGAGGATCGTCGACGGCCCCGCCGCAGCGGAGGACTGCGCCGACTGGTTCGGCGACGGCCCGCTCCTGGCCGAGGCCAAGGTCGGCTTCACGCGGGAGCTGTCGGCCCTCGTGGCCCGCACGCCCGACGGCCGTTCGGCCGCCTGGCCCGTGGTGCACACCATCCAGGTCGACGGCGTCTGCGACGAGGTCATCGCCCCCGCACCCGGGCTCGCCACCGAGGTGGCCCGCACCGCGCAGGAGACCGCCCTGCGCATCGCCGACGCGTTCGACGTCACGGGCGTCATGGCCGCCGAGCTCTTCGAGACCCCGGGACACGGCGCCGGGTTCGTCGTCAACGAGCTCGCCATGCGCCCTCACAACACGGGCCACTGGACCATGAACGGCTCCGTGACGAGCCAGTTCGAACAGCATTTGAGGGCCGTCCTGGGCCTCCCGCTCGGCGACACGGCCGCCCTCGGGGGCTACAGCGTGATGAAGAACTACCTCGGCGGGGCGAACGAGGACCTCTATTCCGCCTTTCCCGCCGCCCTCGCCGCCGAGCCGCGCGCGAAGATCCATGCCTACGGCAAATCCGTCCGTCCCGGACGTAAGATCGGGCACGTCAACGTGGTGGGCCTGCCCGGCGAGGACCCCGGCACCGTCCGGGCTCGGGCCGGACGCGCCGCGGCGATCATCCGCGACGGGCGCGAACCGGCGGCCGGTCCCGCGGCCACCACCCCGGCGGGAACCGACGGTTCCCCCGTACCAGCCACCGGAGGAACCCTGGCATGAGCACCGCAAGCCCGCTCGTCGGCGTCGTCATGGGCTCCGACTCCGACTGGCCCGTGATGCGCCTCGCGGCAGAGGCCCTGGAGGAGTTCGGCATCCCCTTCGAGGTCGACGTCGTCTCCGCCCACCGCATGCCGGAGGAGATGATCGACTACGGCAAGCAGGCCCATGCCCGCGGCTTGCGCGTCGTCATCGCCGGCGCGGGCGGCGCGGCCCATCTGCCGGGAATGCTCGCCTCCGTGACGCCGCTTCCCGTGGTCGGCGTTCCCGTGCCGCTCAAGACCCTCGACGGCATGGACTCCCTCCTCTCCATCGTCCAGATGCCGGCCGGCGTGCCCGTTGCGACCGTCTCGATCGGCGGCGCCCGGAACGCCGGCCTCCTCGCGGCGCGCATCCTCGCCGCGGGGGATGGACCCTTCGCCGGGGAACTGCGCGGACGTCTCGTCGAGTTCGCGTCGGCGCTGCGTCAACAGGCCGCCGACAAGGGGGCCGCCCTGCGCCGGCTCGCCGCGGAACGTTAGGAACGCATGAGTGAACGCACCCCGGACTCCTCGGGCCTGACCGACCCGGTCCGCCACCCCGAGAGCGCCAGCGCGCCCGTGAGGACCAAGAGGGCCTGGGTGCTGCTCCTGCTGACCGTGCTGGTCCCGGGCGGGGCGCAGCTCGTCGCGGGCAGCAAGCGCCTGGGCCGGCGGGCACTGCGGGTGACGCTTACCTGCTGGTTCCTCCTCCTCGCCGTCGCGGCCGTCGCGGTGCTGAACCGCAGCATCCTCATCGAGCTCCTCGCCCGGCCGGCGGTCCAGCTCGTGCTCGTCGTGGTCCTGGGGCTCCTGGCCGTGGGCTGGCTCGTCCTCTTCATCAATACGCTCGCCATCATCCGGCCGCGGCTGCTGGCCCCGGGCATGCGCGGGATCGTCGCGGGGGCGAGCGTCGTGGCCGTCCTGGCGACGAGCGGCGTCCTCGGCTACGGCGCGTTCGTGCTCAACACGGGGCGCGGAACCATCCAGAACGTCTTCGCTTCCGGCCCGGCGTTCGACCCCGTCGACGGCCGGTACAACATCATGCTGCTCGGCGGCGACGCCGGTGCGAACCGCGTAGGGCTCCGCCCGGACACGATGTCCCTCTTCAGCATCGACGCCGCGACCGGCAAGACCGCCGTGATCTCCTTCCCACGCAACTTCCAAAGGGCGCCCTTCCCCGCCGGGTCGCCGCTGCACGACGTCTACCCCGAGGGGTTCAGCTGCGGCGACGAGTGCATCCTCAATGCCCTCTACCCCACGGTCGAGAACGAGCACGCCGATGTCTTCCCGGCGGGTTCGAATGCCGGGGCGGAGGCCATGATGGACGCCGCCGAAGGCATCACGGGCCTGAAGGTCCAGGGCTACGTCCTCGTGGACATGGCCGGCTTCGAGCAGTTCATCGACGCGATGGGCGGCGTCACCGTGGACTCGGGCGGTTGGGTTCCCTATCGCGGTGCGCCGCGGGACGACACCTTCGTCAGGACGCGGTGGTTCGCTCCGGGCGAGCTCAAGCTCGATGGCCAGGACGCCCTGTGGTTTGCCCGCTCGCGCTACTTCACGACCGACTACCACCGGATCCGCCGCCAGCAGTGCCTGCAGCAGGCGATGATCAACCAGTTCAATCCGCAGACCGTGTTGACGCGCTTCACGGACATCATGTCGGCGGGCGAGGAGCTCGTGGAGACCAACATCCCGCAGGACCAGCTCGGCAGCTTCCTGAATCTCGCCGACAAGGCCCGCAAGTCCCCGTTCGAGCGCCTGACGCTCGGAGCCCCCGATTTCGGCACGAGCGCGGAGCGCTTCTCGACCTTCCCCGACTTCGACCGGATCCACACGCGCGTCGATGCGCTCCTGCTCGCGGCCTCGGGTGCCGCCCCCGCGAGCAGCGCCCCCGCCTCGGCGTCGACGGACGGCCAGGGCGGTGCCGGGGCTTCCGGCGGCGGATCGGGCGCTTCCCCGTCCGCCGGGGGCGGCCAGGCAGGATCCGGCGCCTCGACCCCGGCTCCGTCGTCGACCGACGCCATCGAACAGGGTGCCGATGCGGTGCCCAGTACGCAGCCCGACGGATCCCCGATCACGGAGGACTACCTGGTCCGGCTCGAGGAGCTCGGCCGGGAGGACCAGCTTTCGCTCATCGCGGCCAACAACAACGAGTGCTCCACGCCCTAGGAGGGCCATGTACCGTCTGAGGAACACCATCCGCGACTACGCCTGGGGGTCCCGG
The DNA here is from genome assembly GCF_050563205.1 of Zafaria sp. Z1313. NCBI lineage: Bacteria > Bacillati > Actinomycetota > Actinomycetes > Micrococcales > Micrococcaceae > Zafaria > Zafaria sp. Z1313. Next base: position 186,294 of record NZ_JBNWUK010000001.1, on the reverse strand, counting down.
ACCGCGCTGGCCGGGCTGCTGGGCCACGACGCGCCGGGCGGGCCGGAGGCCGAACTGTGGATCGGGGCCCACCCCGGCGCCCCCTCCCTCGCCGAGGTCCCCGGCGCCGCGCCCGTGCCCCTCGACCGGCTCATCGAGGACGACCCGGCCTCGGCACTCGGAGCCGACGCCGCGGAGCGCTTCGGCCGGCTGCCCTATCTGGCCAAGCTGCTCGCGGCCGACGCCCCCTTGTCGATCCAGGTCCACCCGACCCTGGCCCGGGCCCGGGAGGGCTTCGCGCTCGAGGAGGGCGCCGGCGTCGACCGCTCCGCCGCCCACCGGAACTACAAGGACGACAACCACAAGCCGGAGATGATCTTCGCGCTGACCCCGTTCACGGCCCTGTGCGGCTTCCGCCCGGCCGACGAGTCGGCCGCGCTGTTCGAGCTGCTCGCCGGGCGGGTCCCGGAGCCGGCAGCGGGGGCCGCCCGGCGCACGGCCGGACTCCTGCGCGGCGGGCGCCTGCGGGAGGCCTTCACGGGGCTGCTCGAGGCCCCGGACGACGTCGTGGCCCTCGTCGGCGCCTCGGCGGCGGCGTCCGCGGGGGCCGGGCCGCACGACGCGGGACTCGCGGAGCTGCCACGGCTCGAGGCGGCCTACCCCGGCGACCCGGGAGTGCTGGTCTCGCTGATGCTCAACCTGGTCGAGCTCGAGCCCGGGCAGGCGATCTGCCTGCCGGCGGGCAATGTGCACGCCTATCTGCGCGGGCTCGGGGTGGAGGTCATGGCGAGCTCGGACAACGTCCTGCGCGGCGGCCTGACCGCGAAGCACGTCGACATCCCCGAGCTGCTCGACACGGTCGACTTCGAGGCGCTTCCGGTCCCGTTCGTCGAGGCGGGGACGACCGAACTGGGCCAGGAGGTCTACTCCCCCGGCTTCGACGAGTTCGTGCTGCAGCGGATCGCCTTCGCGGCGGCTCCCGGCCTGGACGCCATGGCGGACGACGACGTCCCGCTCCTGCAGAACGGGCCCGTCCTCGTCGTCGCCACGGCGGGATCCATGGTGCTGGACTCGCCCCGCGGCGACCTGGTCCTCGAGCGGGGCGGCTCCGTGTTCGTCCCGGCCTGCGAGGCTCCCGTCGTCGTCAAGCACCACGGGCCCGGACCGGCGGAGGCCTTCGCCGTCACGCTGCCCTGAGGCCGGACGGCCCACGCGTCCGGCCGCCCGGCCTCCCCCGGGGCCGGACGTGCGGAGGGCGCGCCCCCTGCCGGGCCTCTCGGCCGGCGGGGACGCGCCCTCCGTTCGCCGGGGCGGCGCCTGGGCGTCAGCGGGTGTAGGCCTCCCACTTGCGGGACTGGTGCTCTCCCTCGACGGTGCGGATGGTGCCCGACTTCGAACGCATCACGATCGACTGGGTGAAGATCCGCTCGTCGCGGTAGCGGACGCCGCGCAGCAGGTCGCCGTCGGTGATCCCGGTCGCGGCGAAGTAGCAGTTCTCGCTCGTGACGAGGTCGTTGGTGGACAGGACCGTGCCGATGTCGTGGCCGGCGTCGATCGCCTTCTGCTTCTCGTCGTCGTCCTGCGGCCACAAGCGGCCCTGGATGACGCCGCCGAGGCTCTTGATGGCGCAGGCCGTGACGATGCCCTCCGGCGTGCCGCCGACGCCCATGAGGACATCGACCCCGGTGCCCTCGCGCGTCGCCGCGATCGCCCCGGCCACGTCGCCGTCCATGATGAACTTGGTGCGGGCCCCGGCCGCGCGGATCTCGTCGACGAGCCCCTGGTGGCGGGGACGGTCGAGGATGCAGACCGTGACCTGGCTGATCGGCTTGTTCTTGGCCTTCGCGATGAGGTGGAGGTTCTGCTTGACGGGCAGCCGGAGGTCGACGAGCTCGGCCGCCTCGGGGCCCGTGACGAGCTTCTCCATGTAGAAGACGGCCGAGGGGTCGAACATCGTGCCCCGCTCGGCGACGGCCAGCACGGCCAGGGCGTTGTTGATGCCCAGCGCCGTCAGCCGGGTGCCGTCGATCGGGTCGACGGCCACGTCGACCTCCGGCCCGCTGCCGTCTCCCACGCGCTCCCCGTTGAAGAGCATGGGGGCCTCGTCCTTCTCGCCTTCGCCGATGACGACGACGCCGTTGAAGGACACGGTCGAGAGCAGCGAGCGCATCGCGTCCACGGCCGCGCCGTCGGCGGCGTTCTTGTCGCCGAAGCCCACCCACGGGCTCGCGGCGATCGCCGCGGCCTCGGTGACGCGGACGAGTTCGAGGGCGAGGTTGCGGTCGGGTTCGGCGTCGCCGACGGACAAGCGCGGGGACAAGTGGGCGAAATTCGTGGCTTCAGTCACGGTGGTCCTCATCGTTGAGCGGTTGCTTCGGCCGGATTCCGGTCCTCGTCGATCATATCCGGCCCTCCCCCGGGTCGGGGGCCCGCGTGACATCGGTGACAATGGAAGGGTGAGCGATTCTTCCGGCACCCCCCTCCCCGAGCAGACCCAGCAGGCCGAGGCCCCCAAGCCCGTCCTGACGGCGGCCCAGGCCAAGCGGGCCAACCAGTCCCTCAAGGGGATGGTGATCTCGGTCGTGCTCACCGTCCTGGTCGCGATCCCCGTGATCGCGCTGAATCCCGGGAGCACGGAGAACACCTACCGCCCGGATGTCGACGTCGCCGCCGTCGCCGGGCAGGCCGCGCAGGCCGCCGACTTCACGCCCGTGGCCCCGCTCGCCCCCCAGGGCTGGTACCCCAACTTCGCGCGGTGGATCTCGGGCAAGGCCGACGGCGTCGACTACTGGGAGATCGGCTATGTGACGACGGACGAGGGCTTCGTCTGGATCCGGCAGGCCGGCGACGCCAACCCGAGCTGGATCGCGGAGAAGTCCGGGCAGGCCCCCGTGACGGGCGAACGGATGGTCGACGGCACGGCGTGGGAGCTGCGCGACAAGTCCGGCGAGCGCACGCTCGTCGGAGAGCTCGACGGGACCACGGTCCTCTTGAGCTCCGACGGCCCGTGGGAGGACCTGGACGAGGCCGCCCGCGCGGTCCAGCGCGGACTCTCGGCCGGCTCCTGACGCGTTCCCGGACCGGACCGCGGCCGTCCTCGACGTGCCTGCGCCCTGACGCGTCACACGCCGCAGCGGGCAGGGGCGGGACGGCCCGGGCCGCTACCCTTGTACCATGCATGTTCCCCCCTCCCTCTCCGAGGACCTCACCCCGGCCCAGGCCTGGCGCCGCCTGCGCGACGGCAACAACCGCTTCGTCGACGGCAGCACGGCGCACCCGAACCAGGACGCCCCCCGGCGCCATTCGCTGGTGGCGAAGCAGCACCCCTTCGCCGTGATCTTCGGCTGCTCCGACTCCCGGCTGGCCGCGGAGATCATCTTCGACGTGGGCCTCGGCGACGTCTTCGTGGTCCGCACGGCGGGCCACGTCATCGACGACGCGGTCCTCGGGTCCCTCGAGTACAGCGTCGCGTTGCTCGAGGTCCCGCTCATCGTGGTCCTCGGGCACGACAACTGCGGAGCCGTGACGGCGACGATGGAGGCCTTCGATTCCGGGGTCATGCCCCCCGGCTTCATCCGCGACCTCGTCGAGCGCATCACGCCCTCCGTGATCACGGCGCACCGCAACGGCATCCACGACGTCAACTCCAACGTCGTCGAGCACGTCCAGCAGACCACGCAGCGGCTCGTCGATGCCTCCAAGGTGATCTCCGCGGCCGTCGACGCGGGCAGCACCGCGGTGATCGGCGTGACCTACCGGCTTGCCGAGGGCCAGGCCGAGATGGTCTCCGGCTTCGGCGCGCTGTAACAGCGGCTGGCCACGGCCGGCGCTGGGCGATAGCGTCGGCAGCGGACGTTAGAGACCGACCACAGGCCGACCCCAGGAGGAACCATGTCCCGCATCGCCGTCATCGGAGGCCACGGAAAGGTCGCCCTGCACCTGGCCCGGCTCCTCGCCGGGCGGGGCGACGAGGTCACGTCGATCGTCCGCAATCCGGCGCACGCCGCGGACATCGAGGCGGCGGGCGCGACGCCGCTGACCGCCGACGTCGAGGCCCTCGACGCGGAGGGCCTCGCCGCGCTCCTGGCCGGGCACGACGCCGTCGTCTGGTCCGCGGGAGCCGGTGGCGGCGATGCGGACCGCACCTACGCGGTCGACCGTGACGCCGCCATCCGTTCCATGGACGCCGCCGCGGCCGCCGGGGCCCGGCGCTACGTCATGGTCTCCTACCTCGGTTCGTCGACGCGGCACGGCGTGCCTGCCGGGGACCCCTTCTTCGCCTATGCGGAGGCCAAGGCCGCCGCGGACGCCTACCTGCGCGACACGGAGCTGGACTGGACCATCCTGGGCCCCGGCCGGCTGACGCTCGAACCGGGGTCGGGCCGCATCGCCATCGGCGACGCGATCGAGCAGGACTCCGTGGCCCGCGAGGACGTCGCCGCCGTCGCCGCCGAGGTGCTCTCCGCCCCCGGAACCATCCGGCGCACCGTGCCGTTCAACAACGGCCCGACGCCGATCGCCGAGGCCGTAGCAGCGGCCGGCCGCCTCCCGGAGGAGTCGTAGCGGAGGCGTCCAGTGGTCGAGATCACCTCCCGGAGCCGCCCGCGGCGGGCGTAGGGTGATCCCATGGCTACCCCAGAGGATTTCCGCATTGAACACGACACGATGGGCGAGGTCCGGGTCCCGGTCGACGCCCTCTACAGCGCCCAGACGCAGCGCGCGGTCGAGAACTTCCCGATCTCCGGCAAGACGCTCGAACGCCGCCACATCGAAGCCCTCGCCCGCGTCAAGCGCGCCGCCGCGCTCGCCAATGCCGAGCTGGGAGTGCTCGACGACGAGCGCGCCCAGGCGATCGCCGTCGCCGCGGAGGCCGTCGCGACGGGCGAGTTCGACGCCCACTTCCCGATCGACGTCTTCCAGACGGGCTCCGGGACGTCCTCCAACATGAACACGAACGAGGTCGTCGCGGCCCTTGCGAACCGCCGGCTCGAGGAGTCGGGCTCGGCAACGCGGATCCACCCGAACGACCACGTCAACGCGTCGCAGTCGTCCAACGACGTCTTCCCCACGTCCGTCCACGTCGCCGTGACGGACGCCCTGATCAACGACCTGGTCCCGGCGTTGGACCACCTGGCCGCCTCGCTCGAGCGCAAGGAGGCGGAGTTCGCCGAGGTCGTGAAGTCCGGCCGCACGCACCTCATGGACGCCACGCCGGTGACGCTCGGCCAGGAGTTCGGCGGCTACGCGGCCCAGGTGCGCTATGGAATCGAGCGGATCGAGTCCTCGCTCCCCCGCGTCGCCGAGGTACCGCTCGGGGGGACCGCCGTCGGCACCGGCATCAACACGCCGGCGGGCTTCCCGCAGCGCGTCATCGCGCTCCTGGCCGAGGACACCGGGCTGCCGCTGACGGAGGCGCGGAACCACTTCGAGGCGCAGGCCAACCGGGACGGGCTCGTCGAGGCCTCGGGGCAGCTGCGCAACATCGCCTACTCCTTCATCAAGATCAACAACGACCTGCGCTGGATGGGTTCCGGCCCGAACACGGGGCTCGGCGAGATCGCGATCCCGGACCTGCAGCCGGGGTCCTCGATCATGCCGGGCAAGGTGAATCCGGTCATCTGCGAGGCGGCGATCATGGCGGCGTCCCAGGTCATCGGCAACGACACGACCGTCTCGCTCTCCTCGACCAACGGCGCGTTCGAGCTCAACGTCGGCATCCCCGTCATGGCGGCGAACCTGCTCGAGTCCGTGCGTCTCCTGGCCAACACCTCGCGCGTCGTGGCGGACAAGATGGTGGACGGCATCACGGCGAACGTGGAGCGGGCCCGCTTCCTGGCGGAGGCCTCGCCGTCGATCGTGACCCCCTTGAACAAGTACATCGGCTACGAGAACGCCGCGAAGATCGCCAAGAAGGCCGTCGCGGAGGGGCTGACGATCCGCGAGGCGACGTTGTCGCTCGGGTTCGTCGAGCGCGGCGAGCTGACCCGGGAACAGCTGGACCGCGCCCTGGACGTGACGACCATGACCTCGCCCTCGGGGGCCTGAGACCGGCCCCGGTCCCGGCACGCCGAACCAAGGGCTGGACGCCGGACCGGCGAGGGGCCGTCCGCGGACCGCGCGGACGGCCCCTCGTTCCGCGCGCTGCCGACCCGTCAGCCGACGAAGCGCGCGGCGGGGTCCGCGGACAGGGCCCAGTCGATGGCCCGGCGGTGCAGCGGCGGCAGTTCGGGCACCTCGCCGGGGGCGAACCAGGCGACCTCCGAGTTCTCGTCGTCGTTCACGCGCGCCTCGCCGCCGACGTAGCGGCAGGCGAAGACGACGTCCAGGTACTGGGCCCGGTCCCCGTTGGGGTACGTCACGGGCGCCGTCGTCCCGACGCCCGCGAGGCGTTCGACGACGCAGCGGACCCCGGTCTCCTCCTGGACCTCGCGCACGGCGGCACCGGCCGGTTCCTCGCCCGGTTCGAGGATGCCGGCGGGCACGGTCCAGCGCCCGTTGTCCACGCGCTTGACCAGCAGCACGGCCCCGTCGCCGCGGTGGACGACGGCCTTGACGCCGGGCAGCCAAAGGGGGTGCGTGCCGATGCGGGCGCGCAGTTCGAGGATGAAGTCGGGCGTGGGCATGGCCCCTAGCCTGCCACAAGCAGCGCGAGCGCCGTCCCGATGACCATAAAGGGGCCGAACGGGATCGCCGAGCTGCGCGTCGCCCGACGGGCCGCGATGAGCACGAGCGCGCCGATGCCGCCCAGCACGAACGTCAGCAGGGTCGCCAGCACCAAGTGCTCCCACCCGAGGTAGCCCAGGTACAGGCCCAGGACGCCGGCGAGCTTGACATCGCCCAGGCCCATGCCGCTGCGCTTGACGAGATGCAGCGCCAGGTAGAACGCGAACAGGGCCGTCCCGGCCGCCACGAGGCGCAGGAGCGCGCCCCAGTCGCCCGCGAACGCCGCGGCGCCACCGAGCGTCAGCAGCGCCGCCGGATACCAGGGCAGCACGATGCGGTTGGGCAGCAGGTGCGTCCGGGCGTCGATCCACGCCAGCCTCGCCCCGTTGACCACGAAGAGGAACAACGCGAGGGCCAGCGAGGTGGCCGCCAGCTGCTGCTCCTGACGCAGCTCGACGAGGGCATCGATCATGGCAACCACGCTACTGCACGCCCGGCAGCCGGCGGCGCCGCGGCGCTAGACTGTGGACATGGGCATCCTGGGAGCTCCCGCAGATCCGTCCGCCGGCGTCGGCCCCGCCCGGGCCGCGGCGTTCCGCCGCCTCTGCCGTTCGTCGCCGTGGCGGTGGGAGACCCTGCGGTTCAGCGTCGAGTGGACAGCGGCCCCCGGCCCGGCACCGACCGGCCCACCCGCGCCAGGGCCGGGCTCCGGCGTCGTCCCCGTCCCACGCGTCGACGCCTGGCTGCGCCGGCCGGACGCCCTCCGCGTCCAAGACCCCGAGGGCACCCTGCTGTTCTCGACGACGCGGATCAACGCCTCGCGCGGCTCCTTCTACGTCGCCGCAACGCGCACGTCCTGGCTCCTGCCGCCGCGCCTGACCAATCCCGTGTACGACGACGACGGGCTGGTCCGCCGGCGCCCGGAGGCCGCGTACGGGGACCCGGTCTTCGGCGACCCGTTCTGGGCCGCCATGCTCGATCCCGTCGAACTTGCCGGCAACGCCCCGGTGCCGACGGAGATCCCCTTCTCCAACGTCGTGGAGATCCACCGGCTCGACGACGCCCTCCACCACGGGCGGCCGGTCCTCGAGGCCGTCGTCTCCCCCAACCGCACGTTCCGTCCCGCCTGCGCGGGCCACCCCCTCATCGGCGCAGGGCGGACGCGCGTCGCGATCGACGTGCCCACGGGCGTGTGCGTGGCCACGGAGGTCCTCGACGGGCCCGGTGCCGGGGCCGGGCACCGGATCGATATCCACGGCGTCGACGAGTACATGCTCGACGACCTGTTCGTGGAGCAGTCGATGCACCTGACCGACGTCAGGGACCACATCCCCTGGATCGTGCCTCCCGAAGGACGCGCGCGCCGCTGAGCCGGAAGCGCGGCCGCGACGGACGCCGGCGCCCTCCGCGGGGGCGGCGCCTGCCCTTGGACGTCGTGCTAGCGTGGCGGCCATGCCGATGGACGATCCGATCTGGCCCCTGTTCGGCCTCCGCCTGTCTACGCCACGCCTCGAACTGCGGCCCGTGCGGGACGACGACGTCCCGCACCTCGTGGAGGCAGCGCTCGCGGGGATCCACGAAGCGAGCCGCAGCCCGTTCTCCTTTCCGTGGACCTCGGTCCCCGACGCCGAGCTGCCGGCCAACACGGCCCGGCACGCCTGGAGGACGCGGGCGGAAACTGGGCCCGGGGCGTGGACGCTGCCCTTCGGCGTGTGGTGCGGATCCAGGATGATCGGCGTCCAGGACGTGACCGCCCGCGATATCCCCCGCCTGCGCACCGTCCAGACCGGCTCGTGGCTCACGCGCTCCGCCCAGGGCCGCGGCTACGGCCGGGAGATGCGCGCGGCCGTGCTGCTCTACTCGTTCGACCACTTGGGCGCCGGGGCAGCCGAGTCCGACGCCGCCGCATGGAACTCGGCGTCGCTCGGCGTCTCCAGCTCGCTCGGCTACCGGCCCAACGGCTCGCGCCGGCAGCTGTGGGGCGACACCGTGCAGGAGGTCCGCTTCACGGCCGTCACCCCGGAGACGCTCGTCCGGCCGCCGTGGCGCCTCGAGGTCGAAGGGCACGCGGCCGCCGCGGCGTTCCTCGGCCTGGGACCGGGCGACGCCGCGGCGGAGCGCTAGAGGCTACACGCTAGAGGACCGTGTCCTCGAGCATGTCCGTCACGAGGGCGGCGATCGGCGAGCGCTCGGAGCGAGTGAGCGTGATGTGCCCGAAGAGCGGATGCCCCTTGAGCGTCTCGACGACGGCCGCGACGCCGTCGTGCCGGCCCACACGCAGGTTGTCACGCTGGGCGACGTCGTGGGTGAGGACGATCTTGGAGTTCTGCCCGATGCGGCTCATCACGGTCAGCAGGACGTTCTTCTCGAGCGACTGTGCCTCGTCGACGATCACGAACGAGTCGTGCAGCGAGCGGCCGCGGATGTGGGTCAGCGGCAGGACCTCGAGCATCCCGCGGTCCACGACCTCCTCCATGACGTTCTCGCTCACGAGCGCGCCCAGGGTGTCGAACACCGCCTGCGCCCACGGGTTCATCTTCTCGTTCTCCGTGCCGGGCAGGTAGCCGAGCTCCTGGCCCCCGACGGCGTAGAGGGGCCGGAAGACCACGACCTTCTTGTGCTCGCGCCGCTCCATGACCGCCTCGAGGCCGGCGCAGAGCGCGAGCGCCGACTTGCCGGTGCCGGCCCGGCCCCCGAGGGAGACGATCCCGACGTCCTGGTCCATCAGCAGGTCGATCGCGAGCCGCTGCTCGGCGGAGCGGCCGTGCAGGCCGAACACGTCGCGGTCCCCCTTGACGAGCCGCACGAGCCCGTCGCCGCCGACGCGGCCCAGCGCGGAGCCGCGGTTGGAGAGGATGACCAGTCCCGTGTTCGTGGGAAGCTCGGCCGCGGCACCGATGTGGACGGCCTCGTTGTTGTACAGGGCCACGACGTCGTCGTCCGCGACGTCGACCTCCGCCGTGCCCGTCCAGCCCGAGTCCTTGACGAGCTCGTTGCGGTACTCGTCCGCCTGCAGCCCCATGGCCGAGGCCTTGACGCGCATCGGCAGGTCCTTGGAGACGACCGTGACGTCACGGCCCTCGTCGCTGAAGTTCTTGGCGACGGCGAGGATCCGCGAGTCGTTGTCCGTGCCCCGGAATCCGACGGGCAGGACCTCGGTCGAGATGTGGTTGAGCTCGATCCGCAGGGACCCGCCGTCCTCGCCGAGCGGCAGCGGCTTGTCCAGCCCGCCGTGCTCGATGCGCAGCTCGTCGAGCAGGCGCAGGGCCTTGCGCGCGAAGTAGCCGACCTCAGGATCGTGGCGCTTCTTCTCGAGCTCGGAGATGACGACGATCGGCACGATCACCTCGTGCTCGGCGAAGCGCAGGACCGCGCGGGGATCCGAGATCAGCACGGAGGTGTCCAGGACGTAGGACTTCTCGCCGACGCTCTGCCGCTCGGGCCCGTGGGCGTTAGCGTGGCTTCCCGGTGCGGGGCCCGCCCCGTGCGCGGTCGCGGTTCCCGGTGCGGTCTGAACCGGCGGGGCTGCGGACTCGGTCTGTGCTGCCACGATGACTCCCAACCAGGGCGTGTGCCCTAGGACGTTCTGAACGGGTGGTCCGAAACGGCCGACGGGCCGGTTCCGGCCCTTCCTGGGATTGAGGACAAGCTCAACAGGCGGCCTTTCCGATCGGACGGCCGGGTTGCCGCCCGATGCCCCCAAACTAACCCCGTGGCGGGGTGTTCGAGGTCACGACGCGTCGGCGTTTCGGTTAATTCCGTGTGAACGGGCGGGACCGCCGGATGCCGGTATCCCGCGGCGCCCCGCCGCACCCGCAGGGGCCGCGCTCAGGAGCCGAAGCGCCGTTGCCGGTTGGCGAAGTCGCGCAGGGCGCGCAGGAAGTCGACCTTGCGGAAGTCCGGCCACAGCGCCTCGCAGAAGTAGAACTCGCTGTAGGCGCTCTGCCACGTCAGGAATCCGGAGAGGCGCTGCTCGCCGGACGTGCGGATGACGAGGTCCGGGTCCGGCTGGCCGCGCGTGTAGAGGAAGCGGGAGATGTCCTCGACCTCGAGCGTCGCCGCGACCTCCTCGGCGCTGCGCCCCTGGGCGTGGGCGTCGCGCAGCAGCTCCTTGATCGCGTCCACGATCTCGCGGCGCCCGCCGTAGCCGACCGCGACGTTGACGTGCAGCCCGGTGGCCCCCGCGGTGTCCTCGCCGAGCCGGCGCAGCTTCTCGGCCAGGTAGCCGGGCAGGAGCTCGAGGGCGCCGACGGGCTGCACGCGCAGCGTCTTGTTCTCCCCGAGGCGGTCCAGGAGGTTGGCGATGATGCCCATCAGCTGGTCGAGCTCCTCGCCGGAGCGGCTCATGTTGTCCGTGGAGAGCATGTAGAGGGTGACGGTGCGGATCTTCAGCTCGTCGCACCAGCCGAGGAAGGAGACGATGTTGTCCGCGCCGGCCTGATGGCCGTGCGCCGTGGGGGCTCCGGCCAGCTTGGCCCAGCGCCGGTTGCCGTCGACCATCATCCCGATGTGTCCGGGGAGCTTCTCCGGCGGCAGCTCGCGCGTGATGAACTTCCCGTACAACCGGTACAGGAACGTCGGCAGCTTCACCTGGCATCCTCCATCCGGCGGTCCGTTCCCGCGTCGCGCCCCGGCCCGGTGGCCGACGACGCTCCAACGCTACCGCGCCCGGCGCCCGCCGGATAAGTTACCGACCAGTAGGGATAGAATGGATCCATGCAGACGCAGCAGCCGGACGGCTCCCTCATGGACGAGTTCAAGCCCCGGCTCAGGGGGTGGATCCACGCCGGGATGATCCCGCTCGCGCTCGCGGCAGGAATCGTCCTGATCGCCCTGGCCCCCTCGCCGGCGGGCCGGCTGGCCTCGACGGTCTACGCGGTGACGGGCCTGCTCCTGTTCACCGTCTCCGCCGTCTACCACCGCGGCAACTGGTCCCCCAACGTCAAGCGCGTCCTGAAGCGCCTGGACCACACCAACATCATGCTGGTCATCGCCGGTTCCTACACGCCGCTGGCCTGGGCCCTCCTGCCGCCCTCGAAGTCGACGCTGCTCTTGTGGCTCGTCTGGAGCGGCGCGCTCCTCGGCGTCCTCTTCCGGGTGGTCTGGACGGACGCGCCGCGCTGGCTCTACGTCCCCGTCTACATCGCCCTGGGCCTCGCGGCGCTGCTCTTCATCGGCGACTTCTTCGCCGCGAGCGTCCCGGCCGCCGTCCTCATCTGCGCGGGAGGCGCGCTGTACATCGCCGGCGCCGTCTTCTACGCGCTCAAGCGCCCCAACATCCACCTCGAGTGGTTCGGCTTCCACGAGCTCTTCCACGCGTTCACCGTCGGCGGCTTCACGTGCCACTACATCGCCATCATGTTCGCGGTCCTGGGGACCCGCTGATCCACCCTCACCGCGCGGCGCGCGCCGCGAGCAGCCGCGCGAGCTCCCCGGCGGCGCCGGGACCGGCCACGGGCGCCTCGCAGACGCTGCCGAAGCACGCGTAGGCCCGGAGCCCTCCGTCCGGACCGGCGGGACGGTCCCGCGCGAGCACGGGCACGCCCCCTCCCGGCGCGCCGCCGGCCCAGGCCGCGGCCCCGGCCAGCACCGCGGCCGCGAGGCACGCGTCGCGTTCGGCGGGGCTCCCGCCGGAGGCGACAACAGTCGCGGGACCCGCGCCCAGCCGCGCCCGGACCGCCAGCGCGGTGCCCACGGCCTGCGGCGCCCGCCCCGCGAGCCTGTCCGGCGCCGCGGCCAGGGCGGAGGCCAGCTCGAGGCGGCGGGCATCGGCGTCGTACGCCCCGAGGGACAGCTGGGCGGCGGCGAACAGGGCGGTCCCGCTCGGCACGGCGTCGTCGAGGGGTTCGACGGCGGCCCTTCCGCCCCGCGCGGCCAGGAGCCTCCCGTCCCCTCCCGAGCCGTCGCGGGGGCTTCCGTCCGGCACGAGGTCCCGCTCCGCGGCGTCGAGGACGGTCCGCGCACGCTCCAGCCACACCGCATCGCCTTCCGCCGCGGCGAGCGCGAGGAATCCGAGCGCGACGCCCGCGTGGTCCTCGAGCGTCCCGTCGATCCGCGCCGGCGCGCCCCCGGGGTAGCCGACCCGCATCACGCGCCGTCCGTCCCACTGCCGTCGCCACAGGGCCCCGCCGATCCCGGCCGCCGCCACGACCCAGTCGCGTCGCCCCAGCAGCAGCCCGGCCTCGGCGAGCGCCTGGACGGCCAGGCCGTTCCACGACGCGACGGCCTTGGCGTCGCGGGCGGGCTGGGGACGCCGGGCCCGGGCGGCGAGCAGCCGCGGCCGCACGCGGTCCCACGCGGCCCACTCGGCGTCGTCCGGCAGACGGACGAAGGCGATGGTCGCCGGCTCCCCCGGGTCCGGGTCGGGGCCGTGGGGGCGTTCGGGGGAACGTCCGCGCAGGATCGGACCCAGCAGGGACCAGTCCTCGCCGGCGGCGTCCCGGAGCTGTAACCGGCTGAAGAGATACGCTCCGCCCTCGACGTGGGACCCGTCGGCCAGCACGGTATCGGCGTCCAGGGAGGAGGCCAGGAGTCCGCCGGCCTCGAGCTCGGCGAGCATCCACTCCGCCGCGCCCGTCGCGGCCCGGCGGCCCAGCTCCCGCCGCGGCGCGTCGCCGGCCAGCCGGGACCAGCGGGCGGCATGGCGCAGCAGCTGGGCGTTGTCGTAGAGCATCTTCTCGAAGTGCGGCAGGAGCCATGGCCCGTCGATGCAGTAGCGGGAGAAGCCGCCGCCGACGTGGTCCTGCAGCGCGCCGAGGAGCATCGGCTCCAGGACCGTGCCGGCGAGGTCGAGGGCCCGCCCGGCGTGCGTTCCGCCCGCGGCCTCCTGCAGGAGGAAGTCCAGGGCGGACGACGGCGGGAACTTGGGTGCCGGCGAGAAGCCCCCGTCGGGATCCCGCAAGGCCTCGAGGGCATCGAGCGCGAGGGACGCGAGGTCCGGGCCCCGCGGCCCGCCGCCCCGGAGTCCGGGGAAGGGGCCCGACGGCGCCGCACCGGCTCCGGCGCCCGACGTTCCGGGGGGCGGGGCGGTAGCCGCCGGGTCTTCCCGGGCGGTGCCCGACGGCGGGGCGAGCAGCCCGCGCTGCGCGTCGGCCAGGGCGCCGAGGTGCTCCGCGAGGGCGCCGGCCTGGCGCTCGATCCCCTCGCGGCGGTCTCGCCAGGCCTCGGCAACGGCCTCGAGGACCTGCCCGAAGGAGGGCTGGCCCTGGCGGGGAACGGGCGGGAAGTAGGTCCCGGCGTGGAACGCCCGGCCGTCCGGCAGCGCGAACACGCTCATGGGCCATCCTCCCTGCCCGGAGAGGGTCTGGGTCGCGGCGAGGTAGACGGCGTCGACCTCGGGCCGTTCCTCGCGGTCCACCTTCACCGGGACGAAGCGCGCGTTCAGGTAGGCGGCGGTCGCGGGATCGTCGAAGGACTCGCGGGCCATCACGTGGCACCAGTGGCACGCGGCGTAGCCGATGGAGAGGAAGACCGGGACGTCGCGCCGCGCCGCCTCCTCGAAGGCGGCGTCCCCGTAGGGCCACCAGTCCACGGGCTGGTGGGCGTGCTGGCGCAGGTAGGCGGAGGCCTCCGCGTCGATGTGGCCGGCCATGGTCCCTCCTCGGCCGCCGCGGGTGTGCGGCTTGGCTCGTGGGGCCGGCGGATCAGCCCCGGGTGTCGTCGCCGGCGGTCCCTTCGCGCGCGTCGGAAGCGCCGCGCGCACTGGACGCATCGGGTGCGGGCCCGCCGTCCGCTGCCGCGTCGTTGGCCCGCGGCAGCGCGTCGTCGTCGGGCTGCAGTTCGCGGCCGCGCTCGACCAGCTCCTGCTGCCTCGACTCGGCGTCGGCCGCGTAGCGGACGCGGCGGATCCTGCGCACCATGTCACGGATCAGGAAGATGACGGCCACGACCATGAGCGCCGTGGCCAGGAAGCCCGCGAAACCCGGCCCGATCTGCCGCGCGGCGTCCCCGGTCGGTGCGGGCGGCATCGTGGCGGTGGCGGCGGCCAGGGAGGACAACAGGTTCACGAAAAGCTCTTTCCAGTGGTGCGCCGGCTCCTTGCCGGCGCCTCCATCCTATCGGTGACGGGGAGGGCGGGCGCCGCTCAGCGCACGCCGGCGAAGAGGTCGGACTCCGGCAGCTGCGTCTGGACCGTCGACGACGCCAGCGTGTAGTCCTCCCACGGCCAGTACTTCGCGTAGACCTCGGTGGGCACGGCGAAGAAGAAGCCCTCCGGGTCGATCTGGGTGCGGTGGGCGATGAGGGCCTCGTCGCGCCGGCCGAACTGCTCCGCGCACAGGATCTGCGTCGTCGTGTTGTGGTGCTTGACCCACGCGAACATCTCGGCGTCCGGGTCCTGCTCCCACGCCGAGACCCGCTCGGCGTACGGGGACTCGAGGCCGCTCTCCTCCATGCCATGGTGGAGGGTCCGGAACCGCTCGGGGCTGAACGCGCGGTCGTAGTAGAGCTTCGACGGGGCCCACGGCTCCCCCTGCTCCGGATAGCGGTCGGCGTCGCCGGCGGCGTGGAAGGCCTCGACGGCCACGCGGTGGGCCATGATGTGGTCCGGGTGCGGGTAGCCGCCGTTCTCGTCGTAGGTCGTGACGACGTGCGGACGGAACTCGCGGATCAGGCGCACGAGCGGCGCGGCGGCGCGCTCGAGCGGCTGCAGGGCGAAGCAGCCGGCGGGCAGCGGCGGCAGCGGATCGCCCTCGGGCAGGCCGGAGTCGACGAAGCCGATCCAGCGGTGCCGGATCCCGAGGGCGCGGGCGGCCTCGGCCATCTCGGTCCGGCGCACGCCGGCGAGGTCCCGGTGGGCGTGCGCGAGTTCGCCGACGGCGGCGTTGAGGATGTCCCCACGCTCGCCCCCGGTGCACGTGGCGACCATGACCTCTGCGCCGGCGGCCACGTAGGCGGCCATCGTGGCGGCCCCCTTGCTCGACTCGTCGTCGGGGTGGGCGTGGACCGCGAGGAGACGCAGTCCCTGCGAGGGCGGGACCGGGATCCTCGGGGCGTCGTGGTGGTTCAGCTGCACGGGCGTCGGCTCTCCCTCGGGGTTCCCGGGCCCGCGGGCGGCCCCGGGAAAGGACAGTAGACTGGACGGGATGACTTCCCACCAGCCAGCACCCGCCAGCGGATCCGGCGGCGCGCCGGAGACCAGCCTAGCCAATCGCTACGGCGCACCCAAGCGCACCGTCCCGGCGCGGATCCGCAATCTGGCGATCGCCGCCGCGCTGGCGATCTCCGTGGGCGCCGCGGGAGCCGTCGCGCTGCTCAACGCCGCCGAGGTGAACCACAAGGACATCTCCTTCTCGATCTCCTCGCCCACGGCGGCCTCCGTGACGTTCGACGTCGACAAGCCGGTCGGGACGGCCGTCGAGTGCTCGGCGCGCGTGCTGGACGAGAGCTACGCCGTCGTCGGCTGGACCGCCGTCTCCTTCCCCGCCGGCGAGGGCGGCGGCCGCGAGGTGCTGCGGCGCACGGTCGAGCTGCGGACGGAGCACGAGGGCGTCTCGGGCGGCGTCGGGGCCTGCTGGACGCCGTAGCCGCGGGCCGCGCGCGGCCGGAGATGACACTCCGGCCCGGGGTGATTGGGGTTTGTCCCGCTCACTGGCTAAAATGTCTCTAATACGATCCACCCCGCTTGGAATGGTGACGCGGCCGCAGGTCCTGAACACCATGGAGGCGGGGTCTTTGCTTGGAGGCGTCATCGCCGCCGGCAGGGATGTCCCGTGGCCGGACACCATCCGGTCCATCACTACAAGGAGAAGTACGTGCCCACCAACAATGAAGCAGTTGTCTGGCTCACCCAGGAGGCCTTCGACCGCCTGACCGCCGAACTCGAGCATCTGCAGGGTCCGGGACGCGCGGAAATCGTGGACCGCATCGAGCAGGCCCGCTCCGAGGGTGACCTGAAGGAGAACGGCGGCTACCACGCCGCCAAGGAAGAGCAGGGCAAGGCCGAGGCGCGCATCACGTACCTCAAGGACCTCCTGCAGAAGGCCCACGTCGGGGAGTCCCCGGCTGACGACGGCGTCGTGGAGCCGGGCATGCTCGTCGAGGCCCTCATCGCGGGCGACAAGACGACGTTCCTCTTCGGCAGCCGCGAGGTCGCCGGCGAGTCCGACCTCGAGGTCTACAGCGAGCGCTCCCCCATCGGCGCGGCCGTGCACGGCAAGAAGGTCGGCGACAAGCTCTCCTACACCGCCCCGAACGGCAAGGAGATCGCGGTCGAGATCCTCGCCGCCAAGCCCTTCCAGGGCTGACCCCGCCCCCCGAGGGGGACCAGAAGCGGTACGACGACGGCGCCGCGCCTTCCGGACGGAAGGAGCGGCGCCGTCGTCGTCCCCGGGGGCCGGGCGCGACCGGATCCTAGGCGTGGACGACGAGCGGCTGGAAGCCCTCCGCGCGGAGGTTGTTGAGCACCTGCTCGGAGTGGATGTGCCCCTTGGTCTCCATGTCGATCGTGATCGCGACGTCTCCCATGCTCAACGAACCCCCGACGCGTGTGTGGTCCACGCGGGTCACGTTGGCGTCCGACTCGGCGATGACGCGCGAGATCGTGGCGAGCTCGCCGGGACGGTCGTCGAGCATCATCCGCACCGTGAGGTACCGCCCGGCCACGGACAGGCCCCGCTGGATGACCTTGAGCATCAGCAGCGGGTCGATGTTGCCCCCGGAGAGGATCACGGCCGTGTTCTTCGACTCGACCCCGATCTCGGCGAGCTTGCCCTCCAGCAGCGCGGCGACGCCGACGGCCCCGGCCGGCTCGACGACGAGCTTGGAGCGCTCGAGCAGGAAGACCAGCGCCCGGGCCAGGGCGTCCTCGCTCACCGTGACGACGTCGTCGACGAGCTCACGGATGATCTGGAACGGCAGCTGCCCCGGGCGGCCCACGGCGATGCCGTCGGCGATCGTCGAGACCTTCTCGAGCGGGACGAGCGCGTCGGCCGCGAGGGAGGGCGGGTACGCGGCGGCGTTCTCCGCCTGCACGCCGATGACCTTGATCTCGCGGCCGAGCTCGCGCGCCTTCGCCTTCACGGCCACCGCAACGCCCGCGAGGAGCCCGCCGCCCCCGACGCCCATGACGACCGTGTCGACCCCGGGCAGCTGCTCGAGCAGCTCGAGGCCGATCGTCCCCTGGCCGGAGATGATGTCGGTGTTGTCGAAGGGGTGCACGAACACCGCGCCCGTGGCGTCGGCGAAGCGCTTCGCCTCGGCGAGGGCCTCGTCGACGTTGTGCCCGTGCAGGACCACCTCCGCGCCGTGGTCCTTGGTGGCCGTCAGCTTGGGCAGGGCGACGCCGAGCGGCATGTAGATCCGGGCCTTGATGCCCAGCCGGTCCGCGGCCACCGCGACGCCCTGGGCGTGGTTGCCGGCCGATGCCGCGACGACGCCGCGCGCCCGCTCCTCGGGCGACAGCCGTGCCATCCGCACGTAGGCACCGCGGACCTTGAAGGATCCGGCGCGCTGCAGGTTCTCGCACTTGAGGTTCACCTCGGAGCCCGTGACGAGGCCGAGGGCGCGGGAGTGCTCGATCGGCGTGCGGGCCACGACCCCTTCCAGCAGGGCCGCTGCGGATTCGACGTCGGCGAGGGTGACGGGGAGCGTGGTCTTCAAGGTCATGGTGTCTTCCTGGGGTCTGCGGTCAGGGACGGCCGTCGGCGGCGTCGGGAACGGTTTCGCCGTCGAGGTCCGCGGGGGCCGGGGCGCGGGGAACGGAGGCCGCGCGCGCCGGCTCGTCCGGGGGTCCCGTGTCCGCGTCGGCCGGGCCCTCCCAGCCGCGGGAGGCGATGTAGCGGACGACGGAATTCAGGACGGCCATCACGGGGACGGCGAACAGGGCGCCGGCGATGCCGGCGATCATCGAGCCGCCGGCGACCGCGAGGACGACGGCGAGCGGGTGCAGGCTCACGGCCTTGCCCATCACGAGCGGCTGGAGGATGTGGGACTCGGCCTGCTGGACGGCCAGGACGACGGCGAGCATGATCAGGGCGTTGACCCAGCCGTTGGCGACGAGGGCCAGGAGCACGGCGACCGCGCCCGTGAAGAGCGCGCCGAGGATGGGCACGAACGAGCCGATGAACACGAGCACGGCGAGCGGCAGGGCGAGGGGGACGCCGAGGATCGCCGCGCCGACGCCGATGCCGACGGCGTCCACGAAGGCGACGAAGAGCTGCACGCGCACGTAGTTCACGAGGCTGCGCCAGCCCTGGCGCCCGGCGCCGTCGGCGGCCGGACGGGCCGCACGGGGGAAGAGGCGGACCACGAAGCGCCAGATCCTCTCGCCCTCGAGGAGGAAGAAGATCAACGCGAAGACCGCCAGGAGCGTTCCGGCGGCGATGTGTCCGATCGTGGTACCGGCCGACAGGGCGCCGGTGACGATCTGGCTGCTGTTGGCCTGGATCTGGTCGAGGGCGTCGTTGACGAAGCCCTGGAGCTCCTCCGTGCTCAATTGCAGGGGACCCGTGGCCAGCCAGCCTTCGATCTGCGTCAGGCCCTTGAGGGCCTGTTGCCACAGGCTCGCGAAGCCCTGGGCCATCGTGCGGCCCACGAGGGTCAGCGACCCCGTGACGACGCCGAGGAAGACGACGACGGTCACGCCCGTCGCGACGCCGTTGGGGACGTGCAGGCGGCACATCCACTTCACGGCGGGCAGCAGTAGGCCGGCGAGCAGGGCGGCGATCATCAGGGGAATGACCAGGAGGGAGACGTGGCTGAGCAGCCACACGACGAGGCCCGTGGTGGCGAGGATGACGGCCACGCGCCAGGCCCAGGCCGCGGCGACCCGGACGCCGTAGGGAACGCCCTGGTCCGCGCCGCGGACCGGTTCCGGGACTACAGCCACGATTCGATCCCCCACCGGGCGGTCAGCCGCCCGCCCGGGGCGAGCCAGCGCAGGCCGTCCCCGGAATTGAAGGCGTTGGCCGGAGCGGTCATCGGCTCGATCGCGACGGCGAGCGGACGTCCTCGGTACTGGTTGGTGACGAAGATATGCACATAGGGGAATGCATCGTCGGTCCACAGCGCCGCGGCCCGGCCGTCCGGGGCCTCGAGCCGGTGCCGGACGAGCCCGTCGGCGTCGGCTTCGAGCCCCGTGAAGGCGCAGTCGAGCAGGATGCCGTCGAGGGCGCGCCCCCGGGTGAAGTCGTGCTCCCCGTCGAGGGGGGCGACGGCACGCGGGATGAGCCGCTCGTCGGCCTGGAGGTAGCGCGTGGCGGGGACCGTCAGCCGCAGCCGCTCCGTCGGGACGTCCCCGATGCGCAGGTACGGGTGGGCGCCCAGCGCGGCCGGGGCGACTGCCCGGGAATGGTTGACCAGATCCTGCTCGACGTGCAGGTGGCCGTCGTCGTCGAGCCGGTAGCGCACCGTGTGCGTCATCCGGAACGGGAAGCCGTGCTGGGGGAAGATCTCGGCGCCGAGCAGGAGCTGCCCGGGTTCCTGGGCGAGCGCGTGGTAGCCGGTGTTGCGCAACAGCCCATGGGAGGCGTGCCCGCGGGAGGGCTCGGTGATGTCGAGCTGTTGGACCGCGCCGTCGAGCGTCCAGCGTCCGTCCTCGATGCGGTTGCCCCACGGCGCCAGCAGGATCCCGGACCCCATCGGCGGCAGCTCGTCGGGTCCGAAGGGCTCCGCGAGCTCGACGCCCTGCCGCCGGTAGCCGCGCAGCGCCGCGGCGAGCGACGCGATCTCGGCTTCCGCCCCGCCGTTGCGGATGACGAACCGGCGGCCGGTGACGTGGGACGCCGTGGCTTCATCCGTTGCATGCGCGTTCATGCACTTACGGTAACGCCATGATGTGCCGCGCGGGGAATACGTGACGGAGGCGGCACCCCGTGCCGGGGTGCCGCCTCCGTCTCCCGCGGCCCGTCGAGCGGGCGGGGCGTGGTCGCGCGTGGTGCTAGTCGTTCCCGCGCAGGATCGCGATGATGCGGATGATCTCCACGTAGAGCCAGACCATGGTCACGGTCAGGCCGAAGGCGCCCGTCCAGGAATAGCGCTCGGGCGCCCCGTTGCGGACGCCCTCCTCGATGGAGGTGAAGTCCAGGACGAGGGCGTAGGTGGCCAGCAGGACGGCGAGGGCGCCGATCGCGAGTCCGAGCCAGCCCTGACGCAGGCCGAACATGCCCTCGGTGACGCCGAAGAGGACGAGCCCGAGGTTCACGAGGGAGAACACCAGGTAGGCGCCCATCGCGATCATGAACATCCGGGTCATCTTCGGGGTGGCCCGGTACTTCCCCGACCGGTAGAGCACGAGCGTGACGGCGAAGACGCTGAGGGTGGCGATCACGGCCTGGACCGCGATGCCCGGGTACATCGTCTCCAGCACGCCCGAGAGCCCGCCGAGGAAGACTCCCTCGACGCCCGCGTAGAGGAGGATCAGGGCCGGCGACGGCTCCTTCTTGAAGCTGTTCACCAAGCCGAGCACGAGCCCGATCAGGACCGCCGGGAGCATCAGCCCGGGCAGCTGCCAGCCGACGACGGCGCCGATGAGCAGGACGCCGAAGCACATCAGGGTCTTGGTGACGACGTCGTTGACGCTCATCCGGCCCGTCTCGGCGGGGCCGGCGGAACGCTGGTTGTAGAGCTCCTCGAGCTGCTGCGCGGACAGCGTGGACTGCTGCGCCACGGCCGCTCCCGAAACGCCCTGCGGACGCATCTGCTCCTTGAACGACTTCGAGTTGAAGACGGGATTTCCCCCGAGTGCCATGTGGTTCTCCTCCGGTGGTGTTTGTCACTAGCCTACCGGTCTCAACGCGCGGGGGCGCGCGGACGATCCCCGCGGGCGGCGACGCCCCGCCGTCGTTATCGGATTGCGACCTTCCGGGAAACATTAATTTGATTAGGGCGAAACTTCGTGGGACTACGATAAGGGCACTAGTGATTCAGCTCACACTGACTGGATCCTCGCACCGTTCATTCCCGTCCATGGGGGCAACCGCCCCCACACTGGAGGTCCACACCGTGAGTCATGCCCACAGCCTGACCCGTTGGGGGATCCTGGGCGCACTGATGCTGGCCATGCTGGCATCGCTGCTTGCCCTGGCCCCCGCGGCGAACGCCCTGCCAGCCGCCGCATCCGTGCCGGCGGCCGCCACGCAGGCCAGCACCCAGGAACTAGCGATCCGCGGAACCATCCGCCACGCGCAGGAACCGCTGCAGGGGGTGAGAATCACCGCCACGGGCGACGGCTTCACCGGGGAGTCGATCACCGACGAGAACGGCCGCTGGGAGATCATCGTCCCCGTCAAGGCCCAGTACACGGTCGAGCTGGACACCAGTACCCTCCCCGAGGAGGCGCCGCTGGCCGAAGGACAGCAGAACCCCCGCACCGTCACCTTCGGCAACACGTCCAACGTCGGCGTGATCTTCCAGGTCGGCGAGGTCGCGGCCGGGGGCGGAGCCACCTTCCTGGACACGCTCGCCGAGCGGGCCCTCGCAGGACTCAGCTTCGGGCTCCTGCTGGCCCTCGCCGCCGTCGGACTCTCCCTGATCTTCGGCACGACCGGGCTGACCAACTTCGCCCACGGCGAGATGGTCACCTTCGGCGCCGTCGCCGCGTTCGGGCTCGCGGCCACCGGAATGCCCGTCTGGCTCGCGCTCGGCATCGCCGTCCTCCTGGGCGGCGCCCTCGGCTACGCGCAGGACTGGGGCCTCTGGCGCCCCTTGCGCCGCCGCGGATCCGCCCTCGTGCCGATGATGATCGTCTCGATCGGCCTCGCCCTCGCGATGCGCTACGTCATCCAGTTCTTCTTCGGCGGATCCACCCGCCAGCTGCCCGGGGCGCAGAGCCCCGTGATCGAGTTCGGCACCGTGGCCATCACGCGGAACAACCTGACCTCGCTCATCATCTCGGCCGTCGTCATCACCCTGCTGGGCATCCTGCTGCTCAAGACCCGCTTCGGCAAGGCCACCCGCGCCGTCGCCGACAACCCCGCCCTCGCCTCTGCCTCCGGCATCGACGTCGACGCCGTGATCCGCATGGTGTGGGTCGCCGGAGGCATGCTCGCCGCGCTCGGCGGGATCCTGTGGGCCTACTACCGGCCCGGCGCCTCCTTCAACATGGGCCAGCAGATCCTGCTGCTGATCTTCGCCGGCGTCACCCTCGGCGGGCTCGGCACCGTGTTCGGCGCGCTCGTCGGCTCGATCCTCGTGGGCCTCATGGTGGAGATCTCCACCATCTGGCTCGAAGCCGACCTGAAGTACGTCGGCGCACTGTTCGTCATGATCGCCGTCCTCCTCTTCCGGCCCCAGGGCATCCTGGGCCGCAAAGAGCGCGTGGGTTAGGAGAAACCATGGACTTCGCACTCATCCTCGGAAACGCGCTCGGCGAGATCGTCAGCCCCATCACCGCCGCCTACGCCCTGGGCGCGCTCGGCCTGGCCGTGCACTTCGGCTACTCGGGCCTGCTGAACTTCGGCCAGGCCGGGTTCATGGCGGTCGGCGCCTACGGCTTCGCCATCTCGACGCTGACGTTCAACGCGCCGTTGCCGCTGGCCGTCCTCTCGGCCATCGTCTGCTCGGTCGTCTTCGCGCTCCTGCTCGGCATCCCCACCCTGAGGCTGCGGGCCGACTACCTGGCCATCGTCACGATCGCGGCGGCCGAGATCGTCCGCTACGTCGTCACGACGAACTCGCTGACGCGGGTGACCGGATCCGCCAACGGCCTCGCGAACTTCGAACGCGGCTTCTACGCGCTGAACCCGTTCTCCTCCGGCACCTACAACCTCGGCCCGCTGCGCTTCAACGACCGGACGCTGTGGGTCACGGTCGTCGCCTGGAGCGTCGTGCTGCTGTGCGCCCTGGCCGTGTGGCTGCTCATGCGCAGCCCGTGGGGCCGCATCCTCAAGGGCATCCGGGAGGACGAGGACGCCGTGCGCTCGCTCGGCAAGAACGTCTTCGTCTACAAGATGCAGGCGCTCGTCATCGGCGGCATCTTCGGTTCGCTCGCCGGCATCCTCTTCACCTTGCCGACAGGGGCCGTCCAGCCCGCCAACTACGGCACGGAGCTGACGTTCTTCCTGTGGACGGCGCTGCTGCTCGGCGGCATGGCCACCGTGTTCGGCTCCGTGATCGGCGCGATGATCTTCTGGGTGGTCCTGTCCCTGACCCAGGGCCTGCTCGTCGGGCTCATCCAGGCCGGCATCGTCACGTTCCTCAGCCCGGCCCAGGCCGGCCAGCTGCGCTACATCCTCGTCGGCGTGGCGCTCATGCTCCTGATGGTCTTCAGGCCCCAGGGCATCCTCGGCAACAAGAAGGAGCTCGCGTTCTCATGAGCCACGCAGCACAGACACCAGCGCCGGACGCGGGAAGCACGGCCCAGGCCGTCGCCGACCCGTCCCACTACATGACGGACACCCGCCCCATCGCCGCCGGGGAGACCGGCCCCGGCTGCAAGAAGCGGGATCCCATCGTCGTCGCGAAGAACGTGACACGCAGTTTCGGAGCGCTCAACGCCGTCGACGTCGACTACCTCGAGATCCCGCGGCACAAGATCACGGCGCTGATCGGCCCGAACGGGGCCGGGAAGACGACGCTCTTCAACCTCCTGACGGGGTTCGACACCCCCAACTCGGGCGACTGGGAGTTCGACGGGACCAAGATCTCGGGCGTGCCCCCGCACCGCGTGGCGCGCATGGGCATGGTGCGCACCTTCCAGCTCACCAAGGTCATGGGCAAGCTGACGGTCATCGAGAACATGCGGCTCGGGGCGGACAAGCAGCCGGGCGAGAGCCTCTTCAAGGCCATGTTCCGCTGGATCTGGAGCGGCCGCGAGGACGAGATCACACGGAACGCCGACGTGCTGCTCGAGAAGTTCAAGCTCGACGCCAAACGCGAGGACTACGCCGCATCGCTCTCGGGCGGCCAGCGCAAGCTCCTCGAGATGGCGCGCTCGCTCATGACCAACCCGAAGCTCGTGATGCTCGACGAGCCCATGGCGGGCGTGAACCCGGCCCTGACCCAGTCGCTCCTGGACCACATCAAGAACCTGAAGGCCGAGGGCATGACCGTGCTGTTCGTCGAGCACGACATGCACATGGTCCGCCACATCGCCGACTGGGTCGTCGTGATGGCGGAGGGCAAGGTCGTGGCCGAGGGCCCGCCGGGGATCGTCATGAAGGACCAGGCCGTGATCGACGCCTACCTGGGCGCGCACCACGACGTCGACCTGGGTTCCGACGCGGGCGTCGAGGCGCTCGAGGAGCAGCTGGCGCAGGACGAGGAATCCGTCGTCGGAACCGAGGATGCCGGCATCCTCGGCGACGTCGACGCCGGCTCGATCGAGCTCGGCGAGGGCGTGGAGGGAACCGCGGGCCACGACGACGCCGGCACCGAGGGCAAGGAGGACAAGGCATGAACACGACCACGAATCCCACCGGGGACGAAGCCGCGACGGAACAGGCGGAGGCGGTCGTCACCGTCACCGACCTCGTCGCCGGATACCTGCCCGGCGTCAACATCCTGAATGGGTGCAGCATCGAGGCCCGCAAGGGCGAGCTGATCGGCATCATCGGTCCCAATGGCGCCGGCAAGTCGACGCTCCTCAAGGCCATGTTCGGGCTCGTCAAGGTCCACTCGGGCACCGTCGTGGTGCGCGGGCAGGACCTCACCGGGCTCAAGGCGAACAAGCTCGTCTCCCGCGGCGTCGGGTTCGTCCCGCAGACGAACAACGTCTTCCCGTCGCTGTCGATCGAGGAGAACCTCCAGATGGGCATGTACCAGCGCCCGAAGGACTTCTCCCACCGCTTCGACTTCGTCACGTCGCTCTTCCCGGAGCTCGGCAAGCGGCGCGCGCAGCGGGCGGGTTCGCTCTCCGGCGGCGAGCGGCAGATGGTCGCCATGGGGCGGGCCCTGATGATGGATCCCGCGGTGCTGCTGCTCGACGAGCCCTCGGCCGGCCTCTCCCCCGTGAAGCAGGACGAGACGTTCCTGCGCGTCCACGAGATCAACCGCGCCGGCGTGAGCGTGATCATGGTCGAGCAGAACGCCCGGCGCTGCCTGCAGATCTGCGACCGCGCCTACGTGCTGGACCAGGGACGCGACGCGTACACGGGGACGGGCCGCGAGCTCATGAAGGACCCCCAGGTCATCAAGCTCTACCTCGGCGACCTGGCCGACAAGGTGGCGGAAGCGGACCAGTAGCCCGCCGCACGCCCTCGGAAGGCCCCGGACCAATGGTCCGGGGCTTTCCGCGTGCCGGGGCCCGGGAGCGCGGCCGACTCCCGCACGGCCCCGGCTCCACGCCACCCGGCGGTGCCGGCGTCAAGGCTGGAAGGAGGCCGGCTGACCGGCAACTACCCCGACGCCGCGGGAGGGGATGAGGGAGGGCTCCTGGCGGACGGGAATCGGCCGGCGCGCACAGCCCCGGCCCCACGGCCCCGGCGGTGTCGGTGTCAAGGCTGGAAAGAGGCCGGCTGAGCGACAACTATCCCGACGCCGCCGGAGGGGATGAGGGAGGGCCTCTGGCGAGCAGGGAGCGGGCTGCTGCGGGTGCCGGGGCCGCAGGATGTCCCCGCGGGATCGTCCCGGGGTCGGCGGGGCGTGAGGGGAATCGCGGTGGCTCCGTGCCCTCGACGCGGGAAGGCCCGCCACGGAATCCGTGGCGGGCCTTCCCGACAGTGCGGGCGATGTGATGGGCGGCTCTAGATCGAGCCCTCTTCTTCCTGGATCGGCTGCGGGACGTTGTCCCCGTCGTACTGGTAGATGCCCATGATGCCCTCGGAGACGTCGCCCTTGTCGGAGAAGGAGATCGGTCCCGAGATGCCGTCGAAGTCGATGTCCTTGCCCTCGTCGAGCAGGGCCTTGCACGAGGCGAAGTCGTTGCACTTCTCACCGTCGCGGGACACGGCCACGAGGTTGTCGGCGATCGTGCGGGCATCCGTGCCGCCGCCGGCGACGGCTGCGAGCGCGATCAGGATGGTCGCATCGTAGGACTCGCCGGCGTAGTTCCAGACCTCGAGGGAGTCGTCGACCTCGGCCAGGCGGGCCTTGAAGTCGTCCTTGGCGAACGAACCCGGCTGGGTGCCCCAGGCGCCCTCGAGGGTGCCCGGGTCGAAGTCGGCCGAGTAGTCGGAGAGGTTGCCGTCGACGAAGTACAGCTGCTCCGGGCTGATGCCCTTCTGGATCAGCAGCGGGATGATCTGCTTCGACTGGTCGAAGGAGATCACCGCGATCGCGTCCGGGTTGGCCGCCACGACGTCGTCGACCTGGGCGGAGAACTGGGAGTCGCCCTCGTTGAACATCGGCTCGGCGACGATCTGGCCGCCGGCTTCCTCGACGGCGGTCTTGATGTTGGAGGCAAGACCGGTGCCGTAGGCGTCGTTGAGGACGATCATGCCGACGTTCGCGGCGCCCTGGCTGACCATGAAGTTGCCGAGGATGCGGCCCTGCATGACGTCGGACGGGGCGGTGCGCCAGTAGAGGTTGTCGTCGTCCCAGTCGGTGAAGTCCGGGGAGGTGTTCGCCGGGGAGAACATGATGGTTCCCTCGCCGGTGATCTGGTTGATGACGGTCTTGGAAACGCCCGAGGACGCGGCGCCGATGATCGCGGAGACCCCCTGGCCCAACAGGTCGGTGGTGGACTGGGTGGCGATGTTGGTGGTGGTGTCGCCGGAGTCGCGGTGGACGATCTGGACGTCCTGGCCGTTGACCCCTCCGGCCTCGTTGATTTCCTTGATGGCCAGGTCGACGCCGGCGATCTCCGGCGGGCCGAGGAAGGCGAGCGCGCCGGTGGTCGGCAGGAGGCTGCCGAGCTTGAGCGCCTCGCCGTCGCCCCCTCCGCCGTTGCCGCCTCCGGTCCCGGCTCCATTGGACCCGCCACAGGCGGTGGCCATCAGGGCAATGGCCGCACCGGCGGCCAGCAGCTTGGCGCCGCGGGCAAAACGGGCATCGCGTGATGCATTCATAAAATAATCTCCTCGATCAAGGGCCGGTCCGGCCCTGTGATGCGCATCTCAGGGGTTCCTGATTACTGAAGAAGGTAGCCCAGAAATGGGGCGAAGATAAGGACTTTTTGTTACATCCTTGTAACTCCCATCACATTTGCTTCGGATCAACTGCCGACCACGATTTCCGTGGGCGACGAGGGTGTCCCGCGACGGATATCGCAGCACCGACTTCACCGTGGAGAACAATGGCGCACCGGCGGTGCTAGCTTGTATCCCGACGAACCCCGCCCCCGCCGCCCCGACTTGTCAAAGGACCCGACCATGCCGACCCCGTTCCCGCCCACCTCCGGCCCCGCCGCACGCCGCACGGTCCTCGCCGCGGGGATCGCCACCCTCGTCGCGGGCGCCACCGGCCTGCAGGCAGCGCCCGCACAGGCGGCGGTCGTTCCCATCAAGCTGCGCCTGGCGACGCTCGCGAACGTCAACATCCGCTCCGGCGCCTCGACGTCGCACAAGGTCCTGGGAGTCGCGAAGAAGGGCACGACGCTCGCGGTGACCGGGCGGGCCTCCAACGGCTGGTTCCGGCTGACCTGGAAGCAGCGCACCGCCTACGTCTCCCACACCGTGCTGACGCATGCGAAGACGAAGGAGAAGTACACGACCACGCGCAACGGGCTGCCGCTCTCCGCCCTGTGGTTCACGCGGTCCTCCGGCGTCCGCCTCTACCACCTTCCCGGGGGCGCCGTCATGGTCGCCGACCTCTACGCGGGCACCCCGGTCTGGCGCGATGCCGCGCTGGAGAAGGCCTACGGGCCGCGGGCGGGTTGGGCCTACGTCCGCACCGCCGGAGCCCTCGGCTGGATGCGGACCGCCGACCTCCGCCGCACGCAGCCCCGCGCGACGGCGTGGAAGGGCAAGACGACGGCGGCACAGCTGCGCCGCTCGGCCAATGGGAAGCTGCCCAGCTCGGCGCTCGTGGCGATCCCGTGGGATCCGCAGAAGAACCTCATCGCCGGGCCGGCGCTGGCGGACCTGACGCGGATGAACGCGGCCTTCAAGAAGAAGTTCGGACGGGATCTCGAGGTCGACCTGACCTACCGCACGCTCGGCATGCAGCGGTACCTCTACACGGACCTGGGCCCGATGATCGCCGCCCGACCCGGCACGTCGAGCCACGGCTGGGGCCTCGCGATCGATTTCCCCGAGACCAAGCCCTACGGTTTCGGCGGCGCGTACTACACGTGGCTCAAGAAGTACTCGAAGCAGTGGGGCTGGGTGCACCACAAGCGCCTCGAGCAGGGCTCCCCCTACGCCGAGGCGTGGCACTTCGAGTACGTCCGCTGACGGGGCCGCGGACCCGGTTTCCGGAACACCTCGTCAGACCCGGTTTTTCAGTACCCCCAGTGGGATTCGAACCCACAACACAGAGATTTTAAGTCTCCTGCCTCTGCCAGTTGGGCCATGGGGGCGCCCCTCCAGCGTACTGGAATCCGGGACCCGGCCGGCTGGACGACGTGAAGCGACGGCCGTCGCCACGGACACCGGCCGCCGAGTTCCCGGGCCGCGACGGGTCGGCACGGAATTCCGACCTGAAACGCCGGAGGGCGGCGGAAGGGTTGTCCCTCCGCCGCCCTCCGGGCGGGAGCGTCGGCCTACTTGGCCTCGGCCGGCTCCGCCTTCGCCTCGACCGGCTTGTCGGCAGGCTTCTCGGCCGGCTGCCCGTCATTCTTCTCGGCGGGCTTCGGGGCCGGGGTGGCGGCCTCGACGAACTGGCGGCGCGGAGTCTCGAGATCGGAGATCTGCGTCGTGTCGCGGCCCCAGAAGAGGCTCAGGAACCAGCCGCCGACGACGCGGAACTTGCGCTCGAACGTCGGCATGGCCATGCCGTGGTATCCACGGTGCGCGAGCCAGGCGGGAACGCCGCGGAGCTTGACGCCCATGACCTTGGCGACGCCCTTCCAGGAGCCGAATCCGGCGACGGCGCCGAGGTTCTTGTGCTTGTAGACCTTCACGGTGCCCACGCCGTAGCGGGTCGCGTAGAGGTTCTTGGCGAGGCGCTTGGCCTGGCGCACGGCGTGCTGGGCGTTCGGGACGCAGGTCCCGTCCGGCAGGCCGCCCGTGACGTCCGGAACGGCGGAGATGTCGCCGGCGGCCCAGGCACCCTCGATCGGGTTGCCGTCCTCGTCGACGATGCGCAGGTCCTGGCCGGTCTTGATGCGGCCGCGCGGCTCGATCGTGAAGTCCGTGGAGCGGACCATCGGGTTGGCCATGACGCCGGCGGTCCAGATGAGGGTGTCGGCGCCGAAGGTCCCGGCCGGGGACTTGTCGGCCATGTTGATGAGCTCCAGCACGCCGTCCTCGGCCTTGGCCAGGGAGGTGTTGAGCAGGACCTCGATGCCGCGGGAGCGCATGTGCTCCACGACCCACTCGGCCTGCTCGGCGGTGACCTCGGGCATGATGCGGCCCATGGCCTCGACGAGGACGAAGCGCAGCTCGCCGTCGGCGATGCGGCCGTTCTTGCGGGCCGCGGCGCGCGCCATGTCCTCGATCTCGGTGATGGCCTCGATGCCGGCGAAGCCGCCGCCGACCACGGTGAACGTCAGGGCCCGCGCGCGGGCCGACTCGTCGGTCATGACGGAGGCGGTCTCGATGCGCTCGAGGACCTTGTTGCGCAGCGCGACGGCCTCTTCGATGGTCTTCAGGCCGATGCCGGCCTCGGCCAGGCCCGGGATCGGGAAGGTGCGGGTGACGGCGCCGGCGGCCATCACGACGTCGCGGTACTCGAGCTCGAACGGCTCGCCGGAGGCCGGGACGACGACGGCCTTGCGGTTCGCGTGGTCGACGGCGGTGACGCGGCCGGTGATGAGCTCGGCGTCCTGCAGGTGCGTGCGGTGGGAGACGATGGCGTGCCGCGCCTCGATCTGGCCACCGGCCACCTCGGGCAGGAACGGCTGGTAGGTCATGTACGGCAGCGGGTCGACGACGGTCACGATGCCGCCGTGGGCCTTGACCTTCTTCTGCAGCTTCATCGCGACGTACAGGCCGACATAGCCTCCGCCGACGACGAGGATGCGCGGGCGGTCAGAAAGCTGGAGTGAGTTTGGCATGCCTCCATGATAGCCGCGCCCGGCTATTTTGTGAAAATCTTCACTAGCGCCCTTCGGGGACGTCGTCGAAGGCGTCGTGGCCGTCCTCCGCGGGGCCCCACGAGCCGGCCGCGACCGTCACCTCGGCCGCCTTTCGGCGGCGCAGCGCGCGGCGGGTGATGCCCGCGTGGACGGCCGCGGCTGCCAGCATCGCCACGAGCAGCGCACCACCGCCGAGGACGAGGACCTGGGGCAGCCCGGCCCCGGGTCTGGCGGGTTCCCGCGGGCTGGGCGCGGCCGCGGGCGGAACGGTGGAGTCCACGCTGGGGACGGCCGTCGGCGTCGAGGATTCGCCGGGATCCCCTGCACCGCGCCGGTGCACCCGGATCCACTCGGCGATGGTCCCGAGCGGATTGGCCCCGGAGTCGGCGACGTCGGCGTTGACTGCGGCGTCGGCATCGAGCAGCCCGAAGCCGTAGAGGTTGTCCACCCCGGGCGCGCCCGTGTCCTTCGCCGTGGCGAGGATCCGGTTCACGACCTGCCCGGCGGACAGCTCGGGGTGCTTGGAGCGGATCAGCGCGGCGACGCCGGCGACGAGCGGCGCGGCCCCGGAGGTCCCCGTCCACTCGGCGTAGCCGCCGCCGGGCATGCCGCCGACCAGCGGGTCGGCCGGGGCCGAGACGCCGATGCTGATGCCCTGCGTGGAGGAATCCCAGCTCGCCTTGCCGTCGCGGTCCACGCCGGCCACGGTCAGGACGCCGGGAATGGTCGCGGGGGCGCCGACCTGGATCATGCCGCCGGCCCGGTTGCCGGCCGCGGCGACGACCACGACGTCCTGCTGTTCCGCGTAGAGGAACGCGTCGTCCCAGCTGCGCGGCCAGTCGGTCGTGGTGGATCCGAGGGAGAGGTTCACGACCTTCGCCCCTTGGTCCACGGCCCACCGCAGCGCCTTCGGGACCTGCTCCTCGACACTGACGCCGCCGGGGTTGGTGCTGCCGAGCCACAGGGAAACCGTGAGCAGTTGGGCCTCCGGGGCCACGCCGATGACGCCGTCGGGGCCGGGGCCCGGCTCCGGGATCTCGATGGGCTCGGGTTCGGCGGGCGGGTCCTCGTCGTGTTCCTCGGCGTCGGCGACTGCGCGCTCGTAGGCGATGCGCTGCTGCTCCGCCTCGGCCTTCGCCCAGGCGATCTCGAGCTTGTTGTTCCCGTGCCCCGCGAGCATCGTGGCGACGAGGGTCCCGTGCTCGGGCCTCGCCCCGATGGGCCCGGAGCCGTCGGGCTCGCCGCTTCCGGACACGTCGATCCCGCCCGCCACGTTGCCGACGAGGTCCGGGTGCTCCGTGTCGACGCCGGTGTCGATGACCGCGACCTTCACGCCGGCGCCCTTCGTGTCCTTCCACGCCGCCTCGATCCCGTAGTCCTCGAGCCAGTACTGCTGCTCGCGGATCGGGTCGGCGAGGGCCGCGGGCGCCCCGCCGAGGGCGAGCCCGGCCGCGAGGACGACGGCGGCGAGGGCGCCCATGACGCCGGAACCGCGTGGCCTCATCGACGGACTCCTCGGTGGTCGGGAACGGTGGGCACCGGGGTTCAGCCGATCCTTCCGGCCAGCCCCAGGGCAATGCCGTCAAGGATATCGTGTTCGCTGGCCATGGCGGTGCGCACGCGGCCGGACGTCTCGGCGTCGAGGCGGCGCAGGATGCAGCGCCAGATCAGGGCCCCTGCGCCGATGACGTCGACCCGGCCCGGGTGCATAAAGGGCAGGGAGGCCCGGTGGTCCCGCGGCAGGGCGATGAGCTCCTCCGCGGCCGCCTCGACCACGCCCAGCGGCAGTTCCGCGCCGTCGATCCGCTCGGAGCGGTACGCGTCGAGGTCGAGGGCATGGGCCGTCACGGTCGTGATGGAGCCTGCGACGCCGATGACGCGGTCCACCGTGCCCAGCGGCACGTCGGCGGCGACGCCGTCGAGGAGGCGCTCGACCTCGGCCTCGGCGGCGGCGACCTCCTGGCGGCCCGGCGGGTCGGAGGGCAGGAAGCGCTCGGTGAAGCGCACGCAGCCCATGTTGGTGCTTCGTCCCGCGAGGACCCCGCCGGCGCCGCCCACGACGAACTCCGTCGAGCCGCCGCCGAGGTCGACGACGAGGACGCGTTCGCCGTCGGCCGGCGGGTAGACGGACACCGCGCCGGCGAAGCTCAGAGCGGCCTCTTCCTCTCCCGTGACCACCTCGGGCCCGGCACCGAGCCGTGCGCGGACTCCGTCGGCGAACTCGTCGCGGTTGGAGGCGTCGCGCGTGGCGGAGGTCGCGACGAAGCGCACGCGTTCGGCGCCGTGGTCGCGGATGAGGCCGACGTATTCATCCAGCGCCGCAAAGGTCCGCTCGAGCGCCTCGGGCGCCAGCCGGCCCGTTGCGTCGACGCCCTGGCCGAGCCGGACGACGCGCATGAGCCGCACGACGTCGCGCAGGCGCGTGGCGCCGTCCTCCTCGTACACGTCGGCGACGAGGAGGCGGATGGAGTTGGTCCCGCAGTCGATCGCGGCGACGCGCATCAGGACTCCCCCGCCTCGCGCCGCGCCCTCGCCTCGGCGCGCTCGCGCTTCTTGGCCTCGGGGTCCTGCCGCTCCTGCGTCTTCACGTGCCGGCTGCGGTCGCGGGACGGCGCGGGCGCCTCGGTGTCCCAGGCCCCCGCGCAGGCGCACGCCTGCGCGGTCCACCACGCGCCGATGCGTTGCAGGGTCTCGTCGCCGAGCGGATTGACGCCCGGGCCGGCGGCCAGCGAGTGGCCGGCCAGGACGTGCAGGCACTTGACGCGCTCCGGCATGCCGCCCGCGGACACGCCGCTGATCTCGGGGACGGGACCGGTGCCGGTCCTCTCGCCGATCGCGTCGCGCGCGGCGAGGTAGTCCTCGTGGGCGGCACGGTAGGCGGATGCCAGGGCGGCGTCGGAGGCCAGGCGCTCGTTCATCGCGTTCATCTCGCCGGCGGCCTCGAGGCGGGAGACGGCGGCGGTGATGACGGGGTGGGTCAGGTAGAAGGTCGTCGGGAACGGAATCCCGGAGGAGAGCCGCGGCGCGGTGACGGCGACGAGCGGATTGCCGCAGACGCAGCGGGCGCCGATCTCGACGACGTCGCGGACCGGGCGTCCCAGCTGTCGGCTGAGCGTCTCGAGATCCGCCCCGGTGGGTACGCGCTGGTGCTCGTCGAGGCTTTCGTGGCGGGGCGTTCCGGCCGGTGGCTGCACCTGGCCTCCTTCTGTTCGTCGACTGACCGCGGCGTGCGGCGGCGGGCTGGGTGGCCGGGCTCTTCCGAGACCCGGCTAGTCGGTGGCCGAGCGCTTGACCGTGTCCCAGAGGGCGTCCACCCAGGGCAGGTCCGTACGGACGTCGCCGGGGCTCGCGTTCTCCGGGAGCTCCTCTTCCGCGGGGGCGCCGACCACCATGTACTTCCGCTCGCCGGGCATGACCAAGTTTATGCGTTCCCGCGCCTGCTGGCGGATGTAGACCGGGTCGTCCCAGCGGGCGATCTGCTCCTTGAGCTCGGCCTGCTCGGCCTCCTGCACGGCGATCGTCTCGCGCAGCTGGGCCATCTCGGCCCGCTGGCCCGCGTAGGTGGCCACGCTCGGCAGGAGGAGAATGGTGATCGCCACGAGCACGACGGCGAGGGCCAGGAGGCGGCCGGAGAAGCTGCGGGCCGGCACCGGGGACGCGGCCGGCTGGGCCTTCGCTTCCCGGCCCGCCGGGCGCGGTTCCTGCCCCTTCGACGTGGCGCGGGGCGCGCGGATGGCCCCTGAGAGCTCGGCACGCTCACGCAGGCGGCGCTCGGACCGGGGGGCGTTGGCCTTCCGCGCCGGCTTCCGCGCCGACGGCGGCGTGGGGCGGGCGGGCGCCCCGTCCCGGGGGGACGCGGACGACGCCGGTCCGCGCTGTGCGGTCCGGGCGGGACGGGCCGCGGAGGCCTTCCGCGGCTGATCCGGCTGGGAGGCCCCCGCAACGCGCGAGGTGCCGCGGGCCGCCGAGGTGGCCAGCGACGGCTCCGACGCCGGATCCTGGCTGCTCCGCGCGGGCGCGGACGGGCGCCCGGTGTCCGGCTCGCTCGACGGGACGGCCCCGAGCGGGATGACCTTGGCCGAGGACGGCCGGGCTCCGGCCGGGCCTCCGGATCCGCGGGTGCCGCGTCCGCCCGCCCCCGGCGCCAGGCCCGGCGCCGTGCCCGGTGCCGCATTCGTGCCGGTGCCCTGCCGCTCCCCCGTGGCGCGGTTGGCGCGCGGCATGTTCGGGCGTCGGGTGGCCATCTGTCTCCTACCGGTCTCGCGCGTCGAAAGCTGAGGGGAACCGTCCTGCCGGACGGCTCCCCTCAAGACCATACGCGGTTCGCGTGCCGGCTACGCGGTGAAACGCGGGAAGGCGCCCTTTCCGGCGTAGCGCGCGGCGTCGCCGAGCTCCTCCTCGATGCGTAGCAGCTGGTTGTACTTCGCGACGCGCTCGGAGCGGGCCGGGGCGCCGGTCTTGATCTGGCCGGCGTTCGTGGCCACGGCGATGTCCGCGATCGTGGTGTCCTCGGTCTCGCCGGAGCGGTGGGAGGTGATCGTGGTGTAGCCGGAGCGCTGGGCCAGGGACACGGCGTCGAGGGTCTCGGTCAGCGAGCCGATCTGGTTGACCTTGACGAGCAGGGAGTTCGCGGTGCCGCGGTCGATCCCGTCCTGGAGGCGCTCCGGGTTGGTGACGAACAGGTCGTCGCCGACGAGCTGGACCTTGTCGCCGATCGCGTCGGTGAGGGTCTTCCAGCCGTCCCAGTCGTTCTCGTCGAGCGGGTCCTCGATGGAGACGAGCGGGAAGTCGGCGACGAGCTGCGCGTAGTAGTCGCTCATCTCGGCGGCGGAGAGGGCCTTGCCCTCGAACTGGTAGGCGCCGTTCTCGTAGAACTCGGAGGAGGCGACGTCCAGGGCCATCGCGATGTCCTCGCCCGGGGTGTAGCCGGCGTTGGTGATGGCCTCGGAGATCAGCTCGAGCGCGGCGCGGTTGCTCGGCAGGTTCGGGGCGAAGCCGCCCTCGTCGCCCAGGCCCGTGGAGAGCCCGCGGCCCTTGAGCACGGACTTGAGCTCGTGGTAGACCTCGACGCCCCAGCGCAGGCCCTCGGAGAAGGTCGCGGCACCGATCGGGGCGATCATGAACTCCTGGATGTCGACGTCGGAGTCCGCGTGGGAGCCGCCGTTGAGGATGTTCATGAGCGGGACGGGCAGCACGTGGGCGTTCGGGCCGCCGAGGTACTTGTAGAGCGGCAGGTTCGAGGACTCGGCCGCGGCGCTCGCGACGGCGAGGGAGACGCCCAGGATGGCGTTGGCGCCCAGGGTGCCCTTGTTGGCGTTGCCGTCCAGGTCGATCATCGTCTGGTCGATCGCGCGCTGGTCCGTGGCGTCCAGGCCGGTGAGCGCGGGCTGGATGGTCTCGAGCACGGCCTCGATGGCCTTGCGGACGCCCTTGCCGAGGTAGCGGTCCTTGTCGCCGTCGCGGAGCTCGACCGCCTCGTACTCGCCCGTGGAGGCGCCGGAGGGGACGGCCGCGCGGCCCAGGGAGCCGTCGGAGAGCAGGACCTCGACCTCGACGGTCGGGTTGCCGCGGGAATCGAGGATCTCGCGGGCGTGGATGGCATCGATCAGGGCCATGGGAAGGTGCTCCTTCGTGGTGGGTGGGACATCGCGGGTCCCGCCGCGCCAGCGGGACGGGTGACCTCAGCCACTAGAGTAGCGCGGGCCGCGGCCGGGGCGTGAAGTTCGTTGCGCGGCGCATCAGAGGGTGTTGCGCACCTGGTCGATGTCCTCGCGCGTGGTCCCGAGCCATTCGTTGAGCTCGGGCGTCTCCGCCCACGCGTCGTACAGCTCCGAGCCCTCGGGCGCGATGACCTTCTGGGCGGCCTCGACGAGCCACAGGCGGAGCTCGCCCGTCATGACGGGGCGCAACAGCTCCGGGTCGGTCTCGAGGCCCTCGCCGGCGTCGTCCTCCAGGCCGTCGTCGGCGCCGTCGGCCCGGTCCAGCAGCCGGGCGACGCGCAGCAGGGCCAGCACGCCGTCTCCGTGGGCCTCGATGTAGCCGTCCTCGAGCTCGCCCTCGAAGCCGGAGCGGAACGACTCGACGTCCGTGCCGCCGTCGGCGAGCTCCCGGACCCAGTCCAGTCCGCCGTCGTTCTCCAACGGCCCGATCCCCCATGCGCCCATGGCCCTACCTTTCCAACCCGGGGCGGGGCCCGGTGCCCCGCTCCCCCTCGGTGAAGCGGACGACGGCGGTGCGCAGCGCCCGCTCGGCGTCCAGTCCGTCGCGGCGCGCCGCGCGGACGATGTCCAGCAGCAGCTCCCCCAGCTCGTCCTCGCTCCGGGGCGCGCCGTGGTGCGCCGTCGACGCGGGAGCCGGCGGGCGGTCCGGGACCGGCGCGTCCGCCGGGCCCCGGGCGGTCGTGGCGGCCGGGTCCGTGGCGACGAAGTCGTCCGGGCCAGGGCGCGGATCCGCGACGGCCCCCCA
The DNA here is from genome assembly GCF_050563205.1 of Zafaria sp. Z1313. Classification (NCBI taxonomy): domain Bacteria; kingdom Bacillati; phylum Actinomycetota; class Actinomycetes; order Micrococcales; family Micrococcaceae; genus Zafaria; species Zafaria sp. Z1313. The sequence continues at coordinate 149,195 of NZ_JBNWUK010000001.1, read as the reverse complement.
GCGCTCCGCGCGGTCCAGGGCTTTGGCCGCCAGCGCCAGGGCCGGGAGGTGCCGCGGGAGCGAATCAAAGGGTCCCGCGTCCGCCGGCCGCTCGGCCCGCTTCGCGAGGTCCCAACCGCGGATGATCTCCTCGACCGAATCCGGGTAGCTGCCGCGCAGGGTGCCGTCGGGGGCGAAGACGTGCCGGTTACGGCGCACCATCTTCTCCGTCAGCTCCTCCACGACGTCCGCGAAGCCGAACGCCCCGCGCTCCTCGGCGATCCGCGCGTGCAGGACCACCTGGAACAGGACGTCGGCCAGTTCGCCGCGCAGGGCCTCGTCGGGGTGCCCGTCCTCGATGCTCTCGAGGAGCTCGTAGCTCTCCTCGACGAGGAACTCCACGAGCGAACGGTGCGTCAGCCGGGCCGTCCAGCGGCAGTGCCGGCGCAACGCGTCGGCGACCTCCAGGAGGCGCTGGACGGCCTCGGCGGCGTCGGGGACGCGCTCAGTCGTCGTAGCCCGATTCATCGTCGTCCTCGTCCTCGCCGGCTCCGAGCTCCTCGTAGGCCTCGTTGATGTACTCCACGAGGGCCTCCTTCTCCTCGAGCGGCAGGAAGGCTGCCTCGGCCGCGTTCAGCGTCAGCTCCAGGAGGTCGTCGAGGTCGTAGTCGAACGCCTCCACGAGCAGCTCGAACTCGTCGGACAGGCTCGTCCCGCTCATGAGCCGGTTGTCCGGGCTGACCGTGACCTTGAAGCCCGTCTGGTACAGCAGGTCGATGGGGTGGGACTCGATGCCCTCGCCGAACGCCGCCGTCGCCCCGGTCTGCAGGTTCGACGACGGGCACACCTCGAGCGCGATGCCGCGGTCGCGGACCCAGTTGGCGACCGGGCCGAGGGTCACGAGGCCGGTGTCCTCGCCGACCTCCTCGCCGTCGTCGTCGACGCCGCCGAACTGCACCTCGATGTCCTCGGCGACGCGCACGCCGTGCCCGAGCCGCTGGGCGCGGCCGTTGACGAGCGCGTCGGCGATGGAGTCCAGGCCCGCGGCCTCGCCGGCGTGCACGGTGGCGGGGAAGAAGTTGCGGGCCAGGAGCTCGAAGGCGTCGGCGAAGCGCGCCGGCGGGAAGCCGTCCTCGGCGCCGGCGATGTCGAAGCCGACGGCCCCGCGGCTGCGGTGGCGCAGCGCGAGCTCGGCGATCTCGGTGCCGCGGTCGGCGTGCCGCATGGCGGTGATGAGCTGGCCGACCTGGATCGGCCGGCCGCTCGCCGTCACGGCCTCGATGCCGGCCTCGAGGCCCTCCTGGACGGCCTCGACGGCGTCGTCCAGGCTGAGCCCGTTGCGCAGATGCTGCTCGGGGGCCCAGCGCACCTCGCCGTAGACCACGCCGTCGTCGGCCAGGTCCTCGACGAACTCGCGCGCGACGCGGGCCAGGCCCTCGCGGGTCTGCATGACGGCGATGGTGTGGTCGAAGGTCTCGAGATAGCGCTCGAGGGACCCGGAATCGGCGGACTCGCGGAACCATTCCCCGAGGGCGGTGGGATCGGTGCTCGGCAGCTCGTGGCCGGCCTCGGCGGCCAGCTCGATGATCGTGGCGGGCCGCAGCCCGCCGTCCAGGTGGTCGTGCAGCGAGACCTTGGGCAGGCTGCGGAAGTCGAAGTCGGGAGAGTACGCGGTGTGGATCAGCTCGTCAGTCACGGCTCCAGCCTACTGGCCGGGCCGTCGGCGCGGAACCGGCTAGTCCCGCAGCGCGTCGGCCGGCTCGTGGCGGGCGTGCACGAGCTCGTACTCGGGGGCCTCCGTCGGCTTGCCCAGGCGCTTGAGGATCGCGTAGACGATCCGGTCCAGGACGTAGCCGAGGACGACGGCGATGACGACCGACAGGCCGATCCCGAGCAGCTTGTTGTGCTCGATCCAGTTCCCCGCGACGGCGCCGATGGCCACGGAGTAGGCGCCCCAGACGAGGCAGCCGAAGACGTCGAGGATCGTGAAGCGGGTGAGCGAGTAGCGCGTCGCCCCCGCCGTGAAGTTCACCGCGACCCGGCCGATCGGGATGTAGCGGGCCGTGAAGATCAGCAGCGCCCCGCGTTTCATGAGCTCGTGCTGCGCGAACGCGAAGACCTTGCGGGCACGCCGCGTGCGCATCCAGCGGAAGCGCGTGGTGCCCACCCCGCGGCCGAGCCGGTAGGCGATCTGGTCCCCTGTCATGGCCCCGAGGGCGCCGACGAGGCCGAGCAGGAGCAGGTTCGGGGTGCCCGTCCCCACGGCGACGCTCGCGAGCCCGACGATCAGGGTCTCGCTCGGCAGGACGGGGAAGAACCCGTCGATGAGGCAGAAGAGGTAGACGACCGGCAGGATCCACCACGCGCTGGACGCCTGGATGATCGCCTCGTTGATGACATCCACCGTGCTGGACTCCCTCTCGACCTCGAACCGCCCCGTCCGGTGCGGTGCGCGGCGCCCGGGTCCCGGGCCGCGTCGCGCTCCCTATCCATTGTGCGGCATCGGGGCGCTGCGTTCCTCACACCACGGGATGACTCCGGGGCGAACCCGGGTCATCCCTGAGCGGACCCCTACTCCGCGATCCGGTCCAGGATGAGCCGCTGCGCGGGCCGGCTGCCCTCGGGAGCGATCTCGACGGCGTCCTCGAGCGCGTCCTGCGCCCGCCCGAAGCGCTCCGGGGTGTCGGTCAGGAGGGTCATCAGCGGCTGGCCGCGACGCACGACGTCCCCCGGCTTGGCGTGCAGGCGCACGCCCGCCCCCGCCTGCACGGCGTCCTCCTTGCGGGCACGTCCCGCGCCGAGGCGCCACGCGGCCACCCCGACGCCGAGCGCGTCGAGGCGGGCGAGGACGCCGTCGGCCTGCGCGTAGACGGTCTCCGACTCCCGGGCCACGGGCAGCGCGGCGCGCGGGTCCCCGCCCTGGGCCTCGATCATCCGGTTCCAGACGTCCATGGCGCGCCCGTCCTTCAGGGCGGCGGCGACGTCGGCGCCGTGCACGCCGGCGGCCTCGAGCATCTCCTCGGCCAGGCGCACGGTGAGCTCGACGACGTCGGCCGGGCCGCCGCCGGCCAGGACCTCCACCGACTCCTCCACCTCGATCGCGTTGCCCGCCGTGAGGCCCAGCGGCGTGGACATGTCGGTCAGCAACGCCACGGTCTTGACGCCGGCGTCGGTGCCGAGCGCGACCATGGTCTCGGCGAGCTCGCGGGCGGAGGCCTCGTCCTTCATGAACGCACCGGTGCCGACCTTGACGTCCAGGACCAGCGCACCCGTGCCCTCGGCGATCTTCTTGGACATGATCGAGGAGGCGATGAGCGGGATCGCCTCGACGGTTCCCGTGACGTCGCGCAGCGCGTAGAGCTTCTTGTCCGCGGGAGCCAGCCCCGACCCGGCGGCGCAGATGACCGCGCCGACGCCGGAGAGCTGCTCCATCATGGCCTCGTTGGACAGCGCCGCCTGCCACCCGGGAATGGACTCGAGCTTGTCCAGCGTGCCGCCGGTGTGGCCGAGGCCGCGTCCGGACAGCTGCGGGACCGCGACCCCGAAGACCGCGACGAGCGGGGCGAGCGGCAGGGTGATCTTGTCCCCCACGCCGCCCGTGGAGTGCTTGTCCGCCGTGGCCTTCACGGCACCGTCGGCCCCACGCAGGCCGGAGAAGTCCATCCGCTCGCCCGAGGCGATCATGGCAGAGGTCCAGCGGGAGATCTCGGTGCGGTCCATGCCGTTGAGCAGGATCGCCATGTTCAGCGACGCCATCTGCTCGTCGGCCACGGCCCCGCGCGTGTAGGCGTCGATGACCCAGTCGATCTGCTCCGGGCTCAGCGTGCCGCGGTCCCGCTTGGTGCGGATGACGTCGACGGCGTCGAAGGACTCCGTGCTCATGCGGTGGTGCCTTTCAGGTTGTCGGGGCCGAACGCGTCCGGGAGGACCTCGTCCATGGTGCGGATGCCGCGCACGGTCATCAGCTCGAGGCCGGGGCCCCGGTGTTCGTAGAGCAGTTGGCGGCAGCGGCCGCACGGCATCAGGACCTGCCCGCTGCCGTCCACGCAGTAGAACGCGCGCAGCGTCCCGCCGCCCGTCATGTGCAGTTCGCCGACGAGCGTGCACTCGGCGCACAGGACCACGCCGTAGGCGGCGTTCTCCACGTTGCAGCCGCTGATCAGCCGGCCGTCGTCGGTCAGTGCCGCGGCGCCGACCGGGTACCGCGAGTACGGGGCGTAGGCGTGTGTCATCGCCTCCCGCGCGGCCTCGGCGAGCCGCTCCCAGTCCACGGGGACCCCGGCGGCCGGATCCGCCGACGCGTGGTCCCCGGACCCGGCCCCGTTCCCGGCTTCCGCCGGCGCGCCGGGTCCGGGCTCCGGCGTCGTCCTCTCCTGGGGCATGCCGCTACTCCTTGACGTACGGGATGCCGCTCGCGGCCGGCGGCCGGGAACGCCCGACGAGGCCGGCGACGGCGAGGATGGTCACGAGGTACGGCAGCATGGCCATGAATTGGCTCGGCACGTCCGTTCCGGCCTGCGCGAGGACGTACTGCAGGTTGGTCGCGAAGCCGAACAGCAGCGACGCGAAGAACGCGCCGATGGGGTTCCAGCGGCCGAAGATCAGCGCGGCGAGCGCGATGAATCCCGCGCCGGCGGTCATCTCGCGGGCGAACTGGCTCACCGAGACGAGCGTGTAGTAGCTGCCGCCCAGCCCGGCGATCGCGCCGCCGAGCAGGACGTTGAGCACACGCGTGCGGTTGACCTTGATGCCCACCGTGTCCGCGGCCTTCGGGTGCTCGCCCACCGCACGGATGCGCAGGCCCCAGCGGGTCTTGTAGAGCGCGAACCACAGCAGGGCCACCGTGGCGAACATGATGTAGCCGAGCGGCGTCTGGCGGAAGAGCAGCGGGCCGAGCAGCGGGATGTCGGACAGCAGCGGGATGGCCAGCGGGGTCAGGCGCGGCGGCGAGTTCAGCAGCTGGGAGTTCGGGGCCAGGAGCGTCCCGAACAGGAAGCCCGTCAGGCCCGCGACGAGGACGTTGAGCACGACGCCGACGATGATCTGGTTCACGAGGTACTTCACCGCGAAGAGCGCGAGCAGGGCCGAGACGACGACGCCGCCGACCGCCGCGCTGATCATGGCCCCCCACACGCTGCCGGTCAGCGAGCCGCCGACCGCCGCGGAGAAGGCGCCGAGCAGGAGCTGGCCCTCGATCGCGATGTTCACGACGCCGGAGCGCTCGCACAGCACGCCCGACATGGAGCCGAAGACCATGGGTAGGGCGAGGGCGAGCGAGCCGCTCAGGAGCGTGATGAGGGAGATGTTCGGGTTGTTGGCGCTCGCCGTGACCCAGACCAGGAAGCCGGCCAGGAACAGGGTCCCGACGCCGAGCGGGAGCCACCCCGGATTGGTGCGGCTGCCGCGCAGGTTGGTCCACGCGTAGACGGCGCCGGCGATCAGCAGGATCGCGACGATCCACCCGGCGGCCGCCGCGGGGACGGTCAGCGGGGGCAGCTGGACGGCCTCGCCCGTGCCGGAGAGCCGGAACGTCGCCGCCCCGCCCGGGGCGAGGAAGCCGAACAGGACGATCCCGACGACGGCGGCCGCCGCGTAGCCGATCACGGACTTCAGGCTGCCGGGGGCCGCCTCGGAGGCGCGGTCGGTGGCGTCCGGCTCGCGGGTCTCGACGGTGTTGTTCTTGGTGGTCACAGGGAGCTCCCGGCGGTCAGTGAGCTGCTGGGCGGCTGGTTGCCCGGCGGGGCCTCGTCCGGCTCCGCCTGGCGGCGCTTGCGGCGGGCGTTGAGCCCGAAGACGGTGCGCACCAGCGGCGGCGCGGCGATGAAGAGGACGATCAGGGACTGGACGACGAGCACGATGTCGATCGGGGTTCCGGTCTGCGACTGCATGGCCACGCCGCCGGCGCGGAACGCACCGAAGAGCAGGGCCGCGAAGAGGACGCCGAGCGGCTTGGAGCGGCCCAGCAGCGCGACGGTGATCGCGTCGAAGCCGATGCTGGCCGCGATGCCGTTGGCGAGGGAGAACTCCGTGCCGTTGACCTGGGCCGCACCGGCCAGGCCGGCCAGCGCGCCCGCGCCGACCATGGCGATGACCGTGGCCCGCGTCGTGTTGATGCCGGCGGTCCGCGCGGCGGAGGGGTTCGCGCCGACGGCCTTGAGCTCGAAGCCGATCGTCGAGCGCTCCAGGAGCCACCAGACCCCCCACGTGGCCAGCAGGCCCAGGAGGAAGCCGAGGTGCACGCGGAAGTCCGGGCCGAGGATGAGCGGGTACTGCGCCGAGGGCTGCATGATCGGGCTGACGGGGTTGTTCGAGCCCGGGCGCAGCATGGCCGGCAGGGTCAGGATGTAGGCCAGCAGGTGCACCGCGACGTAGTTGAACATGATGGTCAGGATGACCTCGTGCGCCCCCGTCCGTGCCTTGATCCAGCCGACGAGGCCGCCCCAGACGGCGCCGCCGAGCATCGCCACCAGGACGACGAGGAGGATGTGGATCGGCCACGGCAGCTGCCACGCGAAGCCGATGTAGCCGGCCATCGCGGCGCCGATGATGATCTGGCCCTGGGCGCCGATGTTGAACAGGCCCGCGCGGAACGCGAGCGCGACGCCGAGCGAGGCGGTGATGAGCGGGGTGGCCATCGTCAGCGTCTCGGTGAGCGGCTTGATCATGTCCACGCCGTTGGACGCGTTGTAATTGAACACGGCGCCGCGGAACATCGCCGCATAGGCGCCGGAGGCGGCCTGCCACGCCGCGGACAGCGTGTCTCCGGGCCGGCTGAAGAAGTATCCGGCCGCCCCGCGGGTCCGCTCGTCGGTCAGGGCGATCAAGAGCCCGCCGACGATGAGGGACAGGACGACGGCGAGGACGGAGACCAGCGCGCTGGACTGCCTCAGCCGCTGGGCCAGGGGCGTGGTGGACTCGGTGGTCTGCGCGCTCACGCGATGCCTCCCGGGAGGGTCGGGCCGTCTTGGGTGGTTTCCATGCCGGGGGCAGCGGAGGCCTCCGCGAAGGCCTCCTCGGCCGTGGAACCGGCCATCATCAGGCCGAGCACGTCGCGGCTCGTGTTCCCCGGGACGACGCCCATGAGGCGCCCGTGGAAGAGGACGGCGATCCGGTCGCCGAGCTCCATGACCTCGTCGAGCTCGGTCGAGACGATGATGACGGGCGTACCGTGGTCGCGCTCGGCGAGGATCCGGCGGTGCAGGAACTCGATGGATCCGACGTCGACGCCGCGCGTCGGCTGCGAGGCGATGAACAGTCGCAGCTCGCGGGCCAGCTCGCGGGCCAGGACGACCTTCTGCTGGTTGCCGCCCGAGAGCGTCGAGGCGGCGTTGGCCGCCGTCGGCGTCCGGATGTCGTACTCCTTGACCTTCTCCACCGCCGACGCGGCGATCGCCTTGGGCTTCAGGGCGAGGCCCCGGGCGATCGGCGGCTGGTCGTAGCGGTTGAGGACGAGGTTGTCGGCGATGCTGAACTGGCTGATCAGGCCGTCGGTGCTGCGGTCCTCGGGGACGAACCCGACGCCGCGGCGGATGATCTCCTTGACGCTGCGGCCGAGCAGCTCCTCGCCGCCGAGGGCGATGGATCCCTCCGCCTTGGGGTGCAGGCCGATGATGGCCTCGACGAGCTCCGTCTGGCCGTTGCCCTGGACGCCCGCGACCGCGAGGATCTCGCCGCCGCGCACGTCGAGCGAGAGGCCGTTGACGGCGGCGTGCCCCGTCTCCGTGCGCACGGTGAGGTCCTTGATGGACAACCGCACGTCGTCGCCGTCGGAGTGGATGCGGCCGAGGGAGAGGTCGACCTCGCGCCCCACCATGAGCGAGGCGAGCTCCTTGACGTCGGCCGACGGGTCGGCGGATCCGACGACCTTGCCGCGGCGGATCACGGTGATCCTGTCCGAGACGGCCTTGACCTCGCGCAGCTTGTGGGAAATGAAGATGATCGAGGTGCCGTTCGCCTTGAGCTGGCCGATGATGTCGATCAGCTCGTCGGTCTCCTGCGGCGTCAGCACGGCCGTGGGCTCGTCGAGGATGAGCAGGTCCGCCTTGCGGACGAGGGCCTTGATGATCTCGACGCGCTGCTGGACGCCGACGGGGAGGTCCTCGACGACCGCGTCCGGATCGACGTGGAAGCCGTAGCGGTCCGAGATCTCCCGGATCGCCTTCCGGGTCTGCTCGAGGTCCAGGACGCCGCCGCCCTTGACGGACTCGTTGCCGAGCGCGACGTTCTCGGCGACCGTGAAGACGGGCACGAGCATGAAGTGCTGGTGCACCATGCCGATGCCGACGTTCATCGCGTCGGCCGGGCCCTTGAAGGCCACGGGCTTGTCGTCGACCAGGATCCGGCCGGAGGTCGGCTCGTAGAGGCCGAAGAGGACGTTCATGAGGGTCGACTTGCCGGCACCGTTCTCCCCGAGGAGGCAGTGCACGGTGCCGGGTTCCACGACGAGGTCGATGGAGTCGTTGGCCACGAAGCCCCCGAAGGACTTCGTGATCCCCTGCAGTTCAAGTTTCATGCTGGATTACCACCTGGGGCATGGTTTGGGCGGAAGCTGGTACCACTATCTCACCGACGTCAACGACGGCCGGGACGGTGCGCCGTCCCGGCCGTCGTTGCGTGCGGGTTCCGCTTAGGAACCGACGGAGACCGTGCCGTCGATGATGTCCTGCTTCAGCTGGTCGATCTCGCCCTGCAGCTCCGCCGGGACCTTGTCCGCGAAGTTGTGGAACGGGGCGATCGAGACGCCGCCGTTCTCCAGCGTGCCCATGTAGGCGTCGTTGGTGAACGTGTCGTCGAGGCCGAGCTTGATGGACTCCTCGACCGTCTTGCCCATTTCCTTCATGACGGAGGTCAGGACGACGTCCTGGCCGTTGTTCGCGTAGTCGAAGCCGTCGGTGTCGACCCAGACGACCGTGTCGTCGGCGCTGGAGGACTCGTTCACGGCGTCGACCGCGGCCTGGCCGAGCGGTCCGGCGACCGGCATGATCACGTCGACGCCCTCGGCGAGCATGTTGTCGGAGAGCTGGCGGGCCTTTCCTGCATCGGAGAAGTTGCCGACGAAGGACTTGGACGAGCCCCAGCCCACGACCTGGACGTCGGCGCCCTTGACCTCGTTGAAGTGGTTCACGCCATTGAGGAACCCGTCCATGAAGATGGTCACGGTCGGGATCTCGGCGCCGCCGAAGGTGCCGACCTTGCCGCTCTTGGAGTAGGCGGCCGCCGCGTAGCCGGCCAGGAAGGCGGCCTCGTCGGTCTTGTAGTTCAGGGTGCGGAGGTTGGCCGGGTTCTCCTCGTAGCCGTAGTCCACGATCGCGAACTTGGTGTCCGGGTACTTCTCGGCCGCCTCGAGGGTCGCGTCGCCGATGAGGAAGCCGGCGGTGACGATGATGTCGCAGCCCGCGGAGACCATGGACTCGATGTTCGGCTTCATGTCCGTGCCGGCGTTGGACTCCGCCTGGTTGATCTTGACGCCGAGGTCCGTCCGGGCCTGGGTGAGGCCCTCGTGGGAGGCCTGGTTGAAGGAGCGGTCGTCGAAGCCGCCTTCATCCGAGACCATGCAGGCCGTGTAGTCGACCTCGGGCGCGGCGGATCCGCCGCCGGCTTCGGGTGCGGCACCACAGCCGGTCAGGACGAGGGCGGACGCGCCGAGGAAGGCAGCGGCGACGCCCGTGGAGCGCTTGAGGTTGCGCAGTGAGTTCTTCAAAATTCCTCCAGTAACGATGAATGTCCGCGGCACGGGAATCCGGGCGAGTGTCCGCACAAGTGTTCTGTTGTCGTCCGGTGTGCTGGTTCCTCCCTGCGCGGGGCAGGGAAGCGTGACGAAACATACAGTAACGTCAGCGGAGCCGATGCCACCACCTTAGGCCTCGGGACGCTTCAGGATCGTTGACGATTTGTTACCAGCAGGTATCGATTCAGTCCGCGTCGTCCACGGCGTTGAGCTGGGCCACCGCCCGCAGGGCCGCGGCGGCCATGACGCGCACTCCCGTGGAGATCGCCCGCTCGTCGGGGACGTAGTCTCCGCGGTGCAGGTCGTAGGTCTCACCGCCGGGGGTCCGCGTGCCGAGCCGCAGCATCGAGCCGGGGATCTTGTTGGTCATCCAGGCGAAGTCCTCGCCGCCCATGGACTGCGGTGTGAGCACGATCGCCGCGGAGCCGATCTCGGCCCGGGCGGCGTCCTCGATGAGGTCCGTCTCGGGTTCGGAGTTCACCACAGGGGGCACGCCACGGATGTGCTCGAGCTTGACGTCGACGCCGTAGGGAACGGCGACCTGACGCACGACCTCGTCGAGCAGCACGCCGGCGTCCTGCCAGGCCTCGCCGTCGAGGCAGCGCATGGTCCCGGCCATGTAGCCCGTCGCGGGGATCGCGTTCGGCGCGGAGCCGGCGTGGATCTGGCCCCACACCACGGACACGGCGGAGCGGACGTCGATGCGCCGGTTGAGCACGGCGGGGACGTTCACGGCGATCTCCGCGAGCGCGAACACGAGGTCCTCCGTCAGGTGGGGGCGCGAGGTGTGGCCACCGCGTCCCGTGAGCTCGATCTTGATCGTGTCGCTCGCGCTCGTGATGGCGCCGATGCGCGTGCCGATGCTTCCGACGTCGATGCGCGGCTCGCAGTGCAGGGCCAGGATCCGCGGGACCTCGTCGAGGACGCCCTGCTCGATGACGGCGAGCGCCCCGCCCGGCATGGTCTCCTCCGCGGGCTGGAAGACGACCCGGACGCGCCCCGCGAGCTCGCCGGCGTCGAGCAGGGACTTGAGCGTGAGGGCGACGCCGAGCATCACGGTGGTGTGGATGTCGTGCCCGCAGGCGTGGCAGACCCCCGTGCGGGTCGAGGCGTAGTCGAGCCCGGTTTCCTCGAGGATCGGCAGCGCGTCGATGTCGGCGCGCAGGCCGAGGGCGACGGGGCCCTCGCCGATGTCGACCCACAGGCCCGTCCCCTCGAGCCTGACCGGCCGCAGTCCGGCCGCCTCGAGCGTGTCGACGATCCGCTCGGTGGTGCGCACCTCGTGGAAGGACAGCTCGGGATGCGCATGCAGGTCCCGGCGGAAGGCGATCAGCTGTTCCTCGAGGGGCTCCACCCAGCCGCGCAGGAGCGGGATGGACGTGGCGGCCGGGGTCTCGGGGCGAACATGGGGCACGGATCTGAATCTTCCTGTACGACGGCGGACGTCCCCTGGAGCGGCGACGTTCCACCGATCATATGCCGCACTCCGGCCGCCGTCCCGAATCGACGGCGCCGCAGGCCCCTGCGTGACGCCGTGGGCCGTCAGTCCCCGGTCCCCACGACCTCGAGGAACGCCGCCCGCTCCCCCGGCGCCCCGGCCACGCCGCTGACGAGGATCCCCCCGGGCACGACGAGGAGGTCGTGCGCCACGGGATGGCCGTCCGCGAACACCCCCTCGGGCGCCTCGAGCTCGGTGAACTCCGTCCCGCCGGGCTCCAGGCGGAAGATCCTCGTGCGCAGGGAGGTGCCCTCCTCCTCCACGACCGCGGCCGCCACGACACCGCCGGCGGCATCCAGGGCCATCCGGCCCGCCGTGGGACCGAAGGCCTCGCCGGCGATCCCGTGGATCGTGGAACCCGCCGTCCACGTCCGGCCCCCGTCCCCGCTGCGCAGGTGGACGAGGCTCCATGCGCCCTCCTCCTGCTCCGCGGAGGCCGCAGCGTCCCCGAACACCGCGGCGGCATGGACGTCGTCGCCGTCCCGGACGAGGCCGACGAACTCTCCCTCGCCCTCGGGCAGGCCTCCCTCGACGGCCGAGCGTTCCCACGCCGTCGAATCCTTCGCGAGGAACCAGGCCGCGGCGCGTTCGCCGTCGTCGGTGCCCGTGCTGCCGACGGCCAGCAGCGTGCCGTCCGCCGTCTCGCCGACGCCGGCGACGCGCGATGTCTCCTCCTTCGAATCACTCAATTGCTTCCCGGCCGCGCGCTCGAACGAGGCGAAGTCGCCCGTCAGTGCGAGGGCGCTCCGCGAGGACTCCTGGCTCTCGGCGAACCAGCCGCCGATCAGGGCGCCCCTGCTCGTGGCGGCCGCGTCGTTGACCCGTTCGAGGTCGTTCGGGTCGCGGCGCGCGAAGAAACCGCCGCCGTGCGCCTGGAACGAATCGCCGGCGTCGGAGCGCTCCCAGAGGACCGGCGGCGCGAAGGCGGCGTGCGTCGTGGTATCCCTCCCATGCAGCATCTCGCCGTGGCTGCTGGCCGAGTATCCGCGGAAGCCGACGGACGCGGGGGCATCGAGCGCAAGGGACGGCACCCAGGACGATTCCTCCCCCGACTGCTCCCAGATCCCAAAGCGCGACCCCTCGGCGCCCAGCGCCCGCAGGCCGCCGTCGTCTTTCCGCTCCAGCTCGAACAACTGGACACCGGCAACCGGCTCCGCCGCCGGGAGCTCCACCTCCTCGGCCCGGCCCTTCAGGTCGACGAGGTGGAGGACCGGTTGCGCGTACCTGCCGAGGTGCCGGGTGGAGGCGACGAGGTAGCCTCCTGCGACCGCTTCGATGGCCTCGAGTACCGCCGACGAGCCGTCCGGGCCGCCGGGGAGCGCGACGGGCCCCGGCTCCCCGTCCTGCGCACGGCTTCTCAACGATCCGGTGGTCCGGTCCAACGGCAGGTTCCCCAGGAACAACGTCGTGCCGCCCGCCGCCGCCAGGTCCGACCACTCGAACTCGCTGCTGCTGCCGCTGATCCGTTCCACGAGCGAGACCTCGACCGTGCCCTGCCCGTCCCGTCCCGGGGTGAGGACCCCGGTCAGGTCACCGGCGTAGCCGCGCTCGGCGAAGCCGTCGTCCCATCCCCACCCCGCGAGGTGGACGACGCCGTCCGGGGTGGCGGTGGCCGTCCACCATCCGCTGTTCCGCGGTGCCGCCTGGGCGGGGTCGTGCTCCAGGGTCGACCAGCTCAGCCCGGCGTCGGTCGAGGAGAAGAGCACGGCCTCGATCGGCGCGCTCTCCCCGTCCCGGTCCTCGTACCGGATCCCGGCGGCCACGATCACCTCGCCCGCGGCGGCCAGCGCGTTGACGTTGAGGTCGCCGCCCGTGATGCCGGCGTCGTCGAGGGCGGCTGCCGTCCAGGTCCGCCCATCGGGGGACGTCAGGAGCCTTTGACGGGCGGCCGCGTTGCCGGAACCGACGAGGACCACCCAACCGGCCTCGGTTCCGGCGACGGACCGGACCGTCTCGCCCTCCGTGAGCGCGGGCCCCTCGATGACCTCGAATCCGCCGGACCCCGTGGACAGGGCGAGCGCGAGCCGGTTCCGGGAGCTCGCGACGAGGAGCTCCTGTCCGGGGCGCAGATGCGCCGAGGTCCAGGGCTGCAGGGCGTAGGGGCCGTCGCCGATCGGGGCGGCCGCCCAGTTCCGGCCGGCGTCGCCGCTGCGGTAGGCCATGGCCCCCGGAGTGGCTCCCTCGCCCGAAACGAGCAGGAGGGTATCGGTCCCCGCCGCGGCCAGGTCGACGACGCCCTGCGTGCGCTGCGCCGCCGCCGGCACGGCCTGAACCGGATCACTCAGCCCCCTCACCGTGGTCAGGGGGTTCGCCGGGGAATTGCAGGCCGTCCCGAGCACAAGCGGCAGGAGGGCCGCCAGCGCCGCGATCCGTCGGCCCGCCGGGCGTACGGGCCGTCCACGCCGGCTCCTGGGCCGCGTCCGCCCCGTCGCCTCGACATCCGCTGGCGTCCGATCCCGTGCGGCGCGCATCCCCATGACCGTCTCCCCTTCACTCGATGAACGGGGAACCGCGTGGTGCGCCCCCTCGAGGGAGCCTAGGCGAACTGCTGGATGAACTCCTGTAGTTATCCACAGGCCGGTCTAGAGGACGTCGACATCCCCCGAGGCCTTGAGGGATTCGACGGCCTTCTTCACGGACTGCGCGTGCTCCTGGGTGGTCACGAGCAGGGCGTCCGGGGTGTCGACGATGACGACGTTGTCGATGCCGATGAGGGCGATGACGCGCTTGGTGTCCGAGACGACGACGCCGGAGGCCTGGTCGGCGTAGACGCGGGCGCCCTCGCCGAGGACCGTGATGTGGCTGCTCTCGGTCGCCGGGTTCAGTCGTCCGATCGCGGCGAAGTCGCCGACGTCGTCCCACGTGAACGTCCCGGGGATCATGGCGACGTCGCCCGCCGCGGCCGCCGGCTCTGCCACGGCGTAGTCGATGGCCGTCTTCGGCAGGGTCGGCCAGATGCGGTCCACGACGTCGTCGCGGTCCGGCGAGTCCCAGGCCGCGGCGATCTCGAGCAGGCCCGCGTGCAGCTGGGGCTCCGTCCGCCCCAGGTGCTCGAGCATGAGCGCGACCGGGGCGACGAACATGCCGGCGTTCCAGAGGTAGTCCCCGCTCGCGACGTAGGACCGGGCGACCTCCTCGCTGGGCTTCTCGACGAACTCCGCGACGTCGGTGGCGCTCGGCGCCCCGGGGACCGCGAGCGGCTCGCCCTGGCGGATGTAGCCGAAGCCCGTTGACGGCAGGGTCGGCCGGATGCCGATCGTGACGATCTTGCCGGTGGCCGCGGTGTGGATAGCCTCCCGCACGGCGTCCTGGAACACGTCGACGGGACCGATGACCTGATCGGCGGCGAAGGAACCCATGATGGTGTCCGGGTCGCGGCGGTGCAGGATCGCGGCGGCGAGGCCGATCGCGGCGGCCGAGTCCTTCGGCTCGGACTCGAGGACGAGCTGGTCGTCGCCGAGCTCGGGAAGCTGCGCGAGGACCGCCTGGCGGTGCGCACGGCCGGTGACCACGAGCATCCGCCCGCCGGCCAGCGGGGTCAGCCGCTCGAACGTCGCGCGGATCAGCGTGCTGCCGGAGCCGGTGAGGTCGTGGAGGAACTTCGGGGCCGCGGCCCTCGAGAGCGGCCAGAGCCGGGTGCCCACGCCTCCGGCGGGAATCACACCGTAAAAGCGCTGCAGGGGGTCAATGGTCATGGCCCTAGGTTAGCCGACGCCCACCCACATGACGGGTGATCCAAAAGGAGCATTTAGGTCACGTCGACGTTGCGGAATTGCCGCGGATTTCCGCGGATTTCACACGGATCCACCGGGGTCGGTGACGATCGTCACAGGAGGGGCCGTCATGACGGGCAATGGCCTCCCGAGTGGTCTAGGATCGGGGGCAGTAACGCTCACGCACCGGCGTCAACTCTTTGTGTGGAACCGCACAAGCGCCCTTGCGATGCATGGAGGTAATTCAGTGTCGAAGACTTCGTCAGGCACCCTCTACCGCGGCCGCGAAGGCATGTGGTCCTGGGTAGGGCATCGGGTCACCGGTGTAGTCATCTTCTTTTTCCTGTTGGTCCACGTCTTGGACACGTCGCTCGTCCGGGTCTCCCCCGGCGCGTACGACGCCGTGATCTCGACCTACCAGAACCCGCTCATGGCCGTCGGCGAACTGGGCCTCGTCGCGGCGATCCTCTTCCACGCCTTCAACGGCCTTCGCCTGATCCTGGTCGATTTCTGGAAGCAGGGCCCCAAGTACCACCGCCAGCTGCTCTGGGGCGTCCTGGCCGTCTGGGCCGTCGCCACGATCGGCTTCGCGATCCGCCACCTGTCCCTGGCGCTCTTCCCGGCTGGAGGCCACTAAGCCATGACGACCACTGAATTCGCGGCGCCCCGCACGGGCCGCATCGACGCCAAGTACAACCGCATGCCCTCCAAGGGCGGCAACTTCGAGATGCTGGCGTGGCTCTTCATGCGCATCTCCGGGGTCTTCCTCGTCGTGCTGATCTTCGGCCACCTCTTCACCAACCTCCTCGTCGACGAGGGCGTCCACGGCATCGACTTCGGATTCGTCGCCGGCAAGTGGGCCGACCCGGTGTGGCAGTTCTGGGACCTGGCGATGCTGTGGCTCGCCATGCTCCACGGCACCAACGGCGTCCGCACGATCATCAACGACTACGCCGACAAGGACCGCACGCGCTTCTGGCTGAAGCTGGTGCTCTACTTCGCGACCATCGTCATCGTCGTCCTCGGCACGCTGGTCATCTTCACCTTCGATCCGTGCATCCCGGGGTCGACCCTCGAGGTCTGCAAGTAGATCCCGCCGGCAACCGCCGATCCTGACTGAGAAAAGAGAGAGCATCCGGTATGCAGGTACATAAGTACGACGTCGTCATCGTCGGCGCAGGCGGCGCCGGCATGCGCGCGGCCATCGAGTCCGGCCAGCGCGCGCGCACGGCGGTCCTCACCAAGCTTTACCCCACCCGGTCCCACACCGGTGCCGCCCAGGGCGGCATGTGCGCCGCCCTGGCCAATGTCGAGGAAGACAACTGGGAGTGGCACACCTTCGACACGATCAAGGGCGGCGACTACCTCGTCGACCAGGACGCCGCAGAGGTCATGGCCAAGGAGGCGATCGACGCCGTCCTCGACCTCGAGAAGATGGGCCTGCCGTTCAACCGCACGCCCGAGGGCAAGATCGACCAGCGCCGCTTCGGCGGACACACCCGCGACCACGGCAAGGCCCCGGTCCGCCGCGCGTGCTACGCCGCCGACCGCACCGGGCACATGATCCTGCAGACGCTGTACCAGAACTGCGTCAAGCACAACGTCGAGTTCTACAACGAGTACTACGTGCTCGACCTGCTCACCGTCGAGGAGGACGCCGTCCGCGAGGACGGCACCGCCTACAAGCAGAAGCGCGTCGCCGGCGTCGTCTCCTACGACCTCGCGAGCGGCGAGCTCCACGTCTTCCAGGCCAAGTCGGTCGTGTTCGCCTCCGGCGGCGCCGGCAAGGTCTTCAAGACCACCTCCAACGCCCACACCCTCACGGGCGACGGCATGGGCATCGCCTTCCGCCGCGGCATCCCGCTGGAGGACATGGAGTTCGTGCAGTTCCACCCGACCGGCCTCGCCGGCCTGGGCATCCTGCTCTCCGAGGCCGCACGCGGCGAGGGCGCGATCCTGCGCAACTCCGAGGGCGAGCGCTTCATGGAGCGCTACGCCCCGACCATCAAGGACCTGGCGCCGCGCGACATCGTCGCCCGCTCCATGGCCAACGAGGTCCGCGAGGGACGCGGCTGCGGCCCGAACAAGGACTACGTGCTCCTGGACCTGACCCACCTCGAGCCGGCCCACATCGACGCGAAGCTGCCCGACATCACCGAGTTCGCCCGCACCTACCTCGGCGTGGAGCCGTACACGGAGCCGGTCCCGGTCTTCCCGACGGCCCACTACGTCATGGGCGGCGTTCCGACCAACATCAAGGGCGAGGTCCTCCAGGACAACGACACCGTGATCCCGGGCCTCTACGCCGCCGGCGAGGTCGCCTGCGTCTCCGTCCACGGCTCCAACCGCCTGGGCACCAACTCCCTCCTGGACATCAACGTCTTCGGCAAGCGCTCCGGCATCTACGCCGCGGAATACGCGAAGACCGCGGAGTTCGTGGAGATCCCCGAGGATCCGACCGCCGAGACGGAGTCCCTGCTGAACGTCGTCCGCGACGGCAAGGGAACCGAGCGCGTGGCCCAGCTCCGCAAGGAACTGCAGGACACGATGGACATGAACATGCAGGTGTTCCGCACGGGCGAGACCATCATGCAGGCGCTGGCGGACATCAAGTCCCTGCGCGAGCGCTACAAGGACATCAGCATCCAGGACAAGGGCAAGCGCTTCAACCTGGACCTGCTGGAGGCCGTCGAGCTCGGCTTCCTCCTGGACCTCGCCGAGGTCATGTCCGTTTCCGCCCTGCACCGCCACGAGTCCCGCGGCGGCCACTTCCGCGAGGACTTCCCGGACCGCGACGACGCGAACTTCATGAAGCACTCGATGGTCTACAAGGACGAGTCTGCGGAAATGGAAGGCATCAAGGGCATCCGGTTCGACACCAAGCCCGTGATCTTCACCCGTTACCAGCCGATGGAGCGTAAGTACTAATGAGCAGCGAAGTGACCGAACCAGCATCCAAGGTCGAGCTGGCCGCCGGCGTCGGTGGCGGCGGGGAGATCCCGAGCTTCGACATCACCCTGCGCGTCCGCCGGTACAACCCGGAGGTCTCCGAGGAGGCCGCCTGGGAGGACTACCAGCTCACGATGTACGGCACGGACCGCGTGCTGGACGCCCTGCACAAGGTCAAGTGGGAGATCGACGGCTCGCTCTCCTTCCGCCGCTCGTGCGCCCACGGCGTCTGCGGTTCCGACGCGATGCGCATCAACGGCCGCAACCGCCTGGCGTGCAAGACGCTCCTGAAGGACCTGGACACGTCCAAGCCCATCACCGTCGAGGCGATCAAGGGCCTGCCGGTCGAGAAGGACCTCATCGTCGACATGGAGCCCTTCTTCCAGTCGTACCGGGAGATCATGCCGTTCCTCGTGGCCAAGGGCCACGAGCCGGCCTCGGAGCGCTACCAGTCCCCCGAGGACCGCGAGCGCTACGACGACACCACGAAGTGCATTCTCTGCGCCGCGTGCACGTCCTCCTGCCCGGTCTTCTGGACCGACGGACAGTACTTCGGCCCGGCGGCGATCGTGAACGCGCACCGCTTCATCTTCGACTCGCGGGACGAGGCCGGGGACATGCGGCTGGAGATCCTCAATGACAAGGAAGGCGTGTGGCGCTGCCGTACCACCTTCAACTGCTCGGAGGCCTGCCCCCGCGGTATCCAGGTCACCCAGGCCATCTCCGAGGTCAAGCAGGCCATCCTGGCCCGCGCGCTCTAGGACCACCACCGCGCGAAGGCGCCGCCGCCCTCTGGGCGGCGGCGCCTTCGGCGTTCCAGGGCCGGCGCTCAGCGGCCCTTCGCGGGCGGCCACGGGGCCGGGGAGCGCGTGTGGGCGTCGGCGCGCAGGATCGCGGCCCGGCGCCGCAGGCTCAATGGCCCCGCCGCGCTGCCGGCATCGGCGTCGGTCTCCGCGTCGGCGCTTCCGACGGCCCCCCACGCGGTCGCGACGAGGTAGACCTGGCTGAGCAGGAAGAACCAGACGAACAGGCCCAGGATCACCGCGAACGGGGCGAGCAGGGGGTTGTTGCCGACGCTGCCGAGCAGGAGCGAGGAGAACGAGCGCAACAGGGTGGAGCCGATGGCGGCGATGAGGGCGGCCTGGAGCATCACGGCCCGCGGCATGGTGATGGAGGACGCGAGCCGGAACAGCACGACGGCGACGGCGGCGTCGAGGAGGAGCATGACGGCGATGCCGGCCAGGCGCGTCATGACGGCGGCGAAGCCGGACTCGAGGTTCAAGATGTCGAGGACGGTCTGCAGCGCGGCGCCGACGACGAGGCCGACGCCGGAGGTCACGACGAGCGAGACGCCGAGCAGGGCCAGGATGCCGAGGTCTCGCAGCTTCGCCAGCACCGGGTTCATCTTCACGGGCGGCAGCCCGTAGACGCCCCGCATGCCTTCGCGGAGGCCGGCGATCCAGCCGAGCGAGGTCAGGAGCATGGCCGCCGTCGAGATGACGAGCGCCCATCCGAAGCCCCCCGAGTTGAAGAGGACGTCCGGGGTGGCGAGACCGCCGTCGCCCGTGTCGATCAGGCCGGGAGTGGTCTCCGCGACGGTCTCGACGACGGCGTCCTGGAGTTCCCGGTTCCCGCTGGCCACGAGCCCGAAGATGGAGAAGCCGGCCACGAGCATGGCGGCGACGGAGAAGAACATGTTGTAGGCGCTGCCGGCGGCCATGAGCGGTCCGTGGCGGCGTCCGTAGAGCGTCCACACGCGCAGCGGCCGGAACGCATTGAGGCGGGCCAGGAGCCACTGTGCCGCGGCGGCGAGCTCGGCGACCGCGCCGCGCTTCTCCCGCTTGGCCTTGCCCCATTCGGCGCGCTTGCGCAGGGCCTCGGCGCGCAGCCCGGCGCGGTCCAGCGGATGGATCTCATCCGTCTCGGCCGCGTCGCCCGTTCCCGTCGTCTCCCGTACCGCCAAGGTGCAGCTCCTCCCGCAGGGCCCAGAAGCCCGTCGAATCGTGTTCGAACAGTCCGATCTTGTCCACCGCGAACTCGGCCTCGTAGTCGGCGAGCACGCTCATGGCGTGGTCCATGCCCGTCTCGGTGACGTCGTGGGCCATGGTCAGGTGTGGATGGTAGTCGTACTCGGGATCGTGCGCGAGCGGACCCGAGCGCAGGGCACGGTGCAGCCCGGCGCATTCCTCCCAGCCGTCGGCGACCTTGAGGTACACCACGGGGGTGACGGGGCGGAACGTGCCGGTGCCGCGCAACCGCACGGTGAAGGCGCTCGTGGCCGCGGCGACGGCACGCACGTGCTCGCGGGTCACGGCCCAGTCCCTGCTTGCGGTGCCGCTGATGAGGGTGATGTGCGGGGGGACGACGGCGGCCAGCGGATCCCCGAAGGAGGCGCGCCATGATTCGAGCTCGCGACTCAGGGGTGCGGGCAGCGGGATGACGATCCCGACGTTGCCGGCCGCCGCGGGCGCGGCCGGCGCCCGGCCGCCGCGCACGGAGGACCCGGCCGCCCACGGGCGGCCGGCAGGCGCGGGGGCCCGGCGGCCCCGGTCCAGGTGGACCATCGGCTACAGGGCCGGTCCTGCCTGCTCCGCGGCGGCACCGACGGCGGCCGGCACGGCCTGCTGCAGGAATCCCAGGTTCGAATACACAGTTGCCAAGGTAGCAGAAGCGACTTCGCGGGCCTTCGACGCCCCGACGGCCAGGAGGCGGTCGAGCTCGGCCGGGTCGTCGAGCAGCTCGAGCGTGCGGGAGCGCACGGGCTCGAGGCGTGCCACGACGGCCTCGGCGACGTCGACCTTGAGGTGGCCGTACATCCGGCCCTCGTAGTCCTCCACGAGCCGTGCCACCGGGGTCCCGGTCACGGTCGAGAGGATCTCGAGCAGGTTGGACACGCCGGGCTTGGCGGAGCGGTCGTAGGCGATGACCGTGTCGGTGTCCGTGACGGCGGACTTGATGCGCTTGGCCACCGTCTTGGGGTCGTCGAGGATGTTGATCAGTCCGTTGGGGCTCGAGGCCGACTTGGACATCTTCGAGGTGGGGTCCTGCAGGTCGTAGATCCGCGCGCCCTCCTTCTGGATCATCGCCTCGGGCACCGTGAACGTGCCTTCGCCGAAGCGGTGGTTGAAGCGCTGGGCGAGGTCGCGGGCCAGCTCGACGTGCTGGCGCTGGTCGTCCCCGACCGGGACGGCCTGCGGCTGGTAGAGCAGGATGTCCGCCGCCATCAGCATCGGGTACGTGAAGAGCCCGACGCCGGCCGCGTCCTGGCCGCCCTTGGCCGACTTGTCCTTGAACTGCGTCATCCGCGAGGCCTCGCCGAAGCCCGTCAGGCACATCATGACCCAGGCGAGCTGCGCGTGCTCCGGCACCTGGGACTGGACGAACAGCGTGGACTTGTCGATGTCGATCCCGCCGGCGATGTACTGCGCCGCGGTGCGCCGGGTGCGCTCGCGCAGCACCGCCGGATCGTGCTGGACCGTGATGGCGTGCATGTCCGGGATGAAGAAGAAGCAGTCGAAGTCGTCCTGGGCCGCGACCCAGTTCACGAGCGCGCCGAGGTAGTTGCCCAGGTGGAGGGAGTCCGCCGAGGGCTGCATGCCGGACAGGACGCGCGGACGGTGGTGCGCGGTGGTGTTCATGGATGGTCCTTGGGGGGGAAGGGCTAGAAGCGGTAGTCGATGACCAGCGGCGCGTGGTCGGAGAAGCGCGTGTCCCAGCTGGCGGCCCGGTCGACGACGGCGTTGGAGGCGCGGTCGGCGAGGGCGGGGGTGGCCATGTGGTAGTCGATCCGCCAGCCGGTGTCGGTGTCGAAGGCCTTGCCGCGCTGCGACCACCAGGTGTAGGGGCCGTCGACGTCGCCGGCCAGGCCGCGGTGCACGTCCCGGTAGCCGAACTCCTCGCCGAAGAAGCGGTCGAAGTAGGCGCGCTCCTCGGGCAGGAAGCCGGCCCGCTTGACGTTGCCCTTCCAGTTCTTGATGTCCCGCGTGGTGTGCCCGACGTTGAGGTCGCCCGTGACCACGGCGTGGTCGCTGGCCGCGGCCAGCTCGGGCAGGCGGCGGACCATGACCTCGAGGAAGGCGTACTTCTCGACCTGCTTGGGCGTGTTCACCTCGCCCGAGGGGACGTAGGCGCTGACCACGGTCAGTTTCTGGCCCTCGCCCACGGTGAAGTCGGCCTCGACCCAGCGCCCGGAGGTCAGGAACTGCTCGTCGCCGATGTCGGCGCGCGTCGCGGTGGGCTCGGCGCGCGAGGCGATCGCGACGCCGGCGCGGCCCTTCGCGGCGGCCTCGGCGTGCAGGATGTGCCACCCCTCGCCGACGAGCTCCCTGACGATCGCATCGGGGGCCCGCACCTCCTGCAGGGTCAGGATGTCCACTCCGCGGCCGTCGAGCCACTCCGCCATGCCCTTGCGGTAGGCGGCGCGCAGCCCGTTGACGTTGACCGAGGCGATGCGCAGCGCCCCGTCGTCCTTGCCCAGGTGGTTTCCGTCTGCAGTGCTCACCCGCACCACCTTACCGAATCAGCGGCCGTCGACGACCTCGCCGGAGAGCGGTTCGCCGCCTCCCCCGGGCTTGAGCATCCCGCGGGCGTTGTGGGCGGTGATCTCGATCGTCTCGAGGGCGCGGCGGACCTGCTCGCGGTCCTCGTCAGAGGCGCCCTCGAGGTGCTTGCGGACCTGGCCCAGCTGGACCTCGACGATCTTGAAGGAGTGGTCGAGCTTGAGGTCCCGGGCGCGCGTCGCGTCGTCGACGACCACGGTCTCGGAGGCCTGCGTGGCGGCGCGCGGGGCCATGCCGGCGGTGGCGCTCTTGAGCTGCTCGCTGACCTTCCGCGCCCCGCGGCGCAGGCCGAAGACGAGGAACGCGGAGAGCAGGAGCCAGCCGAGGGAGATGATGACGACGAGCCAGCCGATGACGTCGTTTTGGTTGGCCGCGAAGACCACGGCGACGAGGAACACGGTCACCATGACGGCCATCGAGAGCGTGCTGGCCTTGAGCGTGACCTTCTTGTCCTGGCCCGCGGCGTTGGGGAGAGTCTGCATGCCCCCATTCTCTCAAACGCGCGGGCCCCTCCCCCGCCGTTCTACCGTCGGCGAACAGCGGCGCCGCGGGAGCGCGGCGGGGCTACCAGCTGACGAGGCAGAACGGGTGGCGCTGCGGGTCCAGGAACACGCGGTAGTTCTGCCCGCCCGTGTTCATCGACGTGGCGCCGAGCTTGAGCACCTGCTCCTCGGCGAGGTCCAGGTCCTTGACGCGGATGTCGAGGTGCGCCTGCTGCGGGTGCAGGTGCCCCGGCCACTCGGGAGGCACGTAGGGATCGACCTTCTGGAAGGCGATCGCCGGCCGGTCCGGGGCATCGCCGATCGTGATCCAGCCGTCGTCGTCGTGCTGGACCCGGACCATGCCCAGGACCTGCTCGTAGAAGCCCGCCAACGTGTCGGTGTCCTCGCAGTCGAAGACCACCGCGTGCCACGTGCCGATCATGGTTCCTCCTGGTTCGATGCCGTGTGTCCCACACCCTACCGGTGGCGGCGGCGCCACGGCAGGGCCCGGAGCGCACGACGGCGGGGCCGCGCCGAGGGCGCGCGGGGCACCCCGGGCGCGGCCCCGGCGTCGTTCCCTACTTCAGGAACAGGGCCCGCAGGCGCGTGGTGGTGAGCACCATCCCCGCGACGATCATGACCGCGAAGTAGAGCAGGTGCCCGAGCATCGCCCAGCCGAAGGCGCCGACGGAGAGCTGGCGCAGCAGCTCCACTCCGTGCCACAACGGCAGCGCCTGGATGAGCCACTGGACGGCCTGCGGGTAGACGTCGAGCGGGTACAGCGTCGCGGAGAAGAGGAACATCGGCAGCATGATGAAGTTGATCCAGTCCATCTGCTGGAAGGTCTTCATGAACGAGGTGATGCCCATGCCGATCGACGCGAAGCCGAACGCCACCACGACGGACGCGGGGATCATCAGCAGCGCCCACGGGGTCGTGATGAGACCCATGAACCCCATGACCGCCGTGAAGCCCGTGGCGTAGAGCGCCCCGCGCAGCAGGGCCAGGAAGATCTCGCCGATCGCGACGTCGAGCGGCCCGAGCGAGGTGTAGAGCATGTTCTGGTACAGCTTGGCGAAGTTCATCTTGAAGAAGACGTTCCACGTCGAGTCGTAGATCGCCCCGTTCATCGCCGAGACCGCCAGGAGCGCCGGGGCGATGTAGGCCGCGTAGCTGATCGGCTCCCCCGTGGGCCCCGTGACCGTCCCCACGAGGGCGCCGAGGCCGATGCCCATCGCGAGCAGGTACAGCACGGGCTCGAAGAACCCGGAGACCGTGATGGCCCAGTTGCTGGTCCTCGTCGCGAGGAGCCCGCGGGCGATCACCGCGCGGGCGTTGCGGGCGTAGAGCCCCGCGAGGGGGCGCCGGTCGGCGGTGAGGACCAGCTCGGCGTCGTCCACGACGGATCCGAGCCCGGCGCGGGCGGCGGACGGGTCCTGCCGGCCGCGTGTGGGTGTGGTGCGGTCCATCTCAGCCCTCCAGCCTGCGCGCGTAGATCCGCCGGGCCGCCACGAGCGCGGCGGCCGCGACCGCCGCGAGGTAGAGCACGTGCACGATGCTCAGCCAGAGCGGCTCGGCGTGGCCGTAGCTGAGCACGCGGCCCAGCTCGGCGCCGTGCCAGACCGGGGAGATCCAGCCGATCCACTGCAGGAACCACGGCATGACGGACAGGGGGAAGAACGTGCCGGAGAAGAGGAAGAGCGGCATGACGATGAAGCGCTGGACCATGGCGAACTGGCCGCGGTCGTCCTTGATCGAGGCCGCGTAGGCCATCATCGGGACGCCGAACGCCAGGCCCGCGAGGGCCGCGGTGAACACGCTCACCCAGGCCCAGCCCGAGGGCGCGGCACCGAACGCCGCGACGATCGCGAGGTAGACCGCGCTCTGGGCGACGAGGCGGATCGCGACGGCGAGGACCCGGCCCTGGCAGATCTGCTGCGCCGAGATCGGCGAGGCGAGCGGCCCGTAGTAGGTGCGGTGCCATTTGAAGCCGCTCATGACCGGGTAGGAGAACTCCTCGGCGGCCGTCATGACCGCGCCGGAGGCCAGCAGCGCGGGCACGATGAACTGGAGGTAGCCGACGCCGCCGAACGCGGCCCCGCCCGTATTCGAGTCGACGAGGCTGGCCAGCCCGATGCCCATCGCCACGAGGTACATCAGCGGGTTGCCGACGGAATAGGCGATGATGACGTCGAGGTAGCCCTTCATGCCCCGCAGCACCTGCTCGGCGATGTACCACGTCCCGAAGCGGCGGGCGCGGGCGGCGCTGACGGCGGGCGTGTGGGCGCGCAGGGGCGAGTCGAAGAGCCGCTCCTCAGCGGTCGGCGTCTTCAAGGGGCCGGAACCGCTAGTCAACGAGGCTCCTTCCGGTCAGCCGCAGGAAGACGTCCTCGAGCGAGGAACGGCGCACGAGCGACGTGAGCGGGCTCAGCCCGCGGGCCGTGACCTGCTCGAGGGCGGCCTCGCCGTCGTCGGCATAGATCAGGACCCGGTCCGGAAGGGTCTCCGTCCGTTCCCCGATGCCTTCCAGCTCCCGGCCGACGGTCGCGTTCCGCTCCGTGCCGAACCGCAGTTCGAGGACCTCCCGCGTCGAGTACTCGCGGATGAGGGAGGCCGGCGATCCCTCGGCCATGATGCGTCCCTTGTCCACGACGATCAGCCGGTCGCAGAGCTGCTCGGCCTCGTCCATGTAGTGGGTCGTGAGGATCAGGGTCACGCCGCGTTCCTTGAGCCGGAAGAGCCGGTCCCAGAGGATGTGGCGGGCCTGCGGGTCGAGCCCCGT
This sequence comes from Zafaria sp. Z1313, assembly GCF_050563205.1. Taxonomy (NCBI): domain Bacteria; kingdom Bacillati; phylum Actinomycetota; class Actinomycetes; order Micrococcales; family Micrococcaceae; genus Zafaria; species Zafaria sp. Z1313. The sequence goes on along the minus strand of NZ_JBNWUK010000001.1, from coordinate 123,506 downwards.
CGTGGGCTCGTCGAGGAGCAGGAGCTTGGGGTCGTTCACGAGCGAGCGGGCGATCGTCAGCCGGCGCTTCATGCCGCCGGAGAGGTCGTCGACGCGGGAGCCGGCCTTCTCCGTGAGCTGGGCGAACTCGAGCAGCTCGTCCGCCTTGGGCTTGAGGTAGGACAGCGGCAGGCCGAAGTAGCGGCCGTAGATGATGAGGTTGTCGCGGACCCGCAGCTCCTCGTCGAGGTTGTCCTGCTGCGGCACGACGCCGAGGTGCGCGCGGACCTCGGGGCCCTGCTCCTCGGGGTCCAGGCCCATGATCTCCAGCTCGCCCGCGGAGCGCTGGGAGACGCCGCCAATCATGCGCATGGTGGTCGACTTGCCCGCGCCGTTGGGTCCGAGCAGGCCGAACGACTCGCCGGCGGGGACCTCGAAGGAGATCGAGTCGACGGCGGTGAAGTCGCCGTACTTCTTGGTCAGGTTCTTCGCCGAGATGACGATCGGGCGCGTAGTGGTGTGGGGCACAGGGAAACTCTAGGCCCGATTACTGATTGGCACAACTCAATCACCTCCGGGGTGCTCGACCGGGCCGCCGGTCGTCGCCTCCGGGCCGGTGGCCGCGACGTCCGGCGCGGTCCTCACGCGTCGGCGAGCAGCGCCCCGGCCGCCGCGACGTGGTCCGGCTCGCCGGTCTCGAGCGCGAAGAGGGCGTAGGCCAGGCCTGACGAGGCGGCGACGGCCGCGCACCGGGCCGCGAGGTCCTCGGTCTCCGCTCCCCCGGCGTCCGCGTAGGCGCGGAGGGTGGCGGCGAAGGCCTCGGGCGTGGAGGTCTGCCAGTGGGCCGTGAAGTCGACGGCGGGGTCCCAGACCCGCGCCGTCGTCCAGTCCAGGACCGAGGCGATCCGGTCGCCGTCGTCCAGGAGCAGGTGGGCGGGGTAGGGCTCGCCGTGGGTCATCACGGTCCGCTCCGGCCAGAGCGCATCGTCGTCGAGCCGGGCCCGCCAGGCCGCCTCGGCCGCGCGGGGCACCACGAACTCCGACAGGACGCGTTCGACGTCCTCGGCGAAGGACTGCCGTACGCGCTCGGGGGTCGCGAACGGGACGCCCGCGCGCCGCGCCTCGTCCGGATCGATCGCGTGCAGCTGGGCCAGCAGCCGGCCGAGGGAGGCACAGTACTCCGAGGACGAGCGGTCGAAGTGCCAGACGGGTCCGCCGTCGCGGACGGTGAGCCCCGGCCGGCCGGGCAGGAGCGGGTAGGCGATGAGCTCGGCCGTGTGGATCCGCCAGTCGGGCACCGCCGCGGGGATGCGCCCGGACACGAGGCGCAGGATCCGCGCCTCGCCGGCCGCCCGCCGGGCCGCGTCGGGACGGCGCGGGACCCGCAGGACCCAGGACCGGCCGGAGGCGTCCTCGGCGAAGGCGACCCGGAAGTCCAGGCCAGCCTCCTCGACCGTCAGGCCCCGGGCGTCGACCTCGAGCCCGTGGCGGGCGGCGAGCGCCGCGATCTCGGCGGGGGTCTGCGCCGCGTGGGGGCCGGCCATGGGTCCTCCTGGTGCTGGATGTCCTGCCTCCACCGTAGCGCGCGGCCCCGCCGGGACGCGACGGCGACGCGGTACCGGCGCACCTCCGCGGGCACGCCCCGGTGGCGCGGCACCGGCTGGGTTCAGCGGCGCTGGTCCCCGCGCAGGACCTCGAGCCGCTGCCGGTACTCCGTCTCGTCGACCTCGCCGCGCGCATAGCGTTCGCGCAGCACGGACTCGGCGTCGAGGCGGCCCTCGCGGAGCTGCCGGCGCCAGCCCATCCGGCGCGCCGCCGTGATGAACAGGCCGATCAGCAGGATCCACAGCAGCGGCATGAGGAAGAACCACCAGCCGGGGCCGTGGCCGAAGCGGCCGTCGGCCGCAGTGGCCGCCAGGGTGGCGGCGCCCGTGGCGGTCGTCGCGGACAGGGGAAGGGACAGGGCGATGGACATGGGAACCTCCTGGGTCGGTGCGGCCCGTGCGGCCACGGTTCCACGGTCCCCCGCCGGCCCGTACGCGCGCGTCCGCCGCGGGGAGTCGCTTCGCCCCGGCGGCATGCTCCCGGTGGAGCAGTCCGCCCCGTCAGCCGGCCCAGCCGGGGCGCACGAGCCCGGACTCGTAGGCCAGCACCACGAGCTGGGCGCGGTCCCGCACGGCCGTCTTGGCGATGATGCGGGAGACGTGCGTCTTGGCGGTGAGCGGCGTGATGAACAACCGGGTCGCGATCCCCGCGTTGTCCCGTCCCCCGCCGACGAGCTCGAGCACCTCGCGCTCCCGGGCCGTCAGCAGGTCCAGGTACACCGGTTCCGTTCCCGCGCGGCGCGGCTGTGAGGCGATCGAGGCCAGGAGCCTCCGGGTGACGGACGGCGAGAGGAGCGCCTCGCCGTCGGCGACGGCCCGGACGGCGCGCACGAGGTCCTCGGGCTCGGTGTCCTTGACCAGGAATCCGGCCGCTCCGGCCCGGATGGAGTCGAGGATGTACTCGTCGATCTCGAAGGTCGTCAGCATGACGACGCGGGTGGCGGCGAGGCCGGGATCGGCCTTGATCCGCGCGGCCGCCTCGATCCCGTCGCCGCCGGGCATGCGGAGGTCCAGGAGGACGACGTCGGGGCGCAGCCTGCGTGCCTCGGCGACGGCCCCGTCCCCGGTCCGGGCCTCGCCGACGACCTCGAGGCCGTCCTCGGCCTCGAGCAGCGCGCGGAACCCCGCGCGGATGAGCGCCTGGTCGTCGGCGATCAGGATGCTGGTCGTCATGGCCGTCCCTCCCCGGGGCCTGGACGCGCTCGCGCATCCCGCGCAGGCCATTGCCCTCGGGCTCGCCCGCGAGGCCGGCGCCGTCGTCCTTCACCGAGACCTCGAGCCCGCCCGCGACGGGCCGGGTCCGCACCCATGCCCGGCGCGCGCCGGCGTGGCGGACCACGTTCGTCAGGGCCTCTTGGACGGACCGGTAGGCCGCGTGCTGCGCCGCGTCGTCGAGGCGGTCGACGACGCCGGGCGGTGCGGGCGCGTAGTCCACGGCCAGCGGCGTCGCGGCGGACAGGTGCGCGATGAGATCGGGCAGTTGCTCGAGCCGCTGTCCCGGCGCCCTCGGCGCGTCGCTGCGCAGCACGTCGAGCACGTCGCGGACCTCGGACAGGGCCTCGGCTGATCCGGCCTTGATGGTCCCGCAGGGCCTCCGTGAGCCGCCCGGGATCCGGGTCGCGGCGAGCTCGGCGGCGAGGACGAGGACCAGCGTCCAGGCGGCGGCGAGGGCGACGCCCGCCGGAGGCACCCGGCCCGCGGGGTCCCACTGGGCGGCGGCCGCGCCGGCGAGCGCCGCGGCGACGGCGGCCCCGGAGGCGCGGGACCACCAGCGGGCACCGTGGAGCGCGGCCGAGACGACGCCGACGGCGAAGGAGAGGAAGACGGGACCCCAGGGGTGCCCGAGGGCCAGGTAGCCGAGGGTGGCGACGGCGGTGCCGGCCGCGACGGGGCCGGGAAACCGGCGGCGCAACAGCAACAGGGGCGGGGCCGACGAGCGCCAGGGCCAGCGCCCCGGCGTCGAGCTCGATCCCGTGCCGCACCGCGGCGAAGCGCGTTCCGGCGATCTGGACCACGGCCACCGCGAGGGCGAGGAAGGCGGCGGGGGGCCGGCGGCGCTCGGTCGTGGAAGGAGCCTACGCCGCGGCGGGACGCACCGCGTCGGCCCCCGGTCGTAGCCGGCCTACTCCCCGGGGAGTACGGCCCCGCGGCCTGCGGCCGGGTGGTCCTGCCCTGGCTTTCCCGGCGGCTGCTGGGGTGCTCCGCCACGGACCCGGATGCCCCGCTACACGGCCCGGAAGCAGAGCGCGGAGATGATCCGTGGTCCCGCCTGGCCCACCGGGACGGTCTCGTGCGGGAGCAGGCCTCCCAGGAGCACGATGCTCTGGCCCGGCCGGGCCTTCACGGCGCCGGCGCCCGTCCGCGGATCGGCCCGGACGTCCTCGAGCCGGGCGCCGAAGTGGGCGAGGTGCACGAGCAGGGCGCCGGCGGGATCGTCGTCCGGGGCGTCGTCGCGCAGGAGCGTGATGAGGGTGACGTCGCACGTGTCGATGTCCAGGTGCAGCCCCAGGTAGTCGCCCGGGGAGACGTAGTAGCTGTAGCTGCCGCGCCCACCCGTGGGTTCGACCGCCGTCCCGCAGACGGCGGCCAGCCGCGCGGCGAGCGCGGGGCGCGCGTAGAACGCGTCCTGCACCGCGCCGCCGCCCGCGGTCCTGAGCCGGCGCGCCGGCGTACCACCGCGCCCCGTGGCCCCGTCGCCGGTGGGGACGTCCTGCAGCGAGCTCGAGGCGTAGTTCCCGAGCGCCTCGCCGAGCAGGGCGGCCACCGTGCCGGGGTCCGGGACCGCGTCCAGGACGGTGACGCCGCCGGCGGCCGCGAGCGGGCCCGCGGCGAGCCGCGCCTCCGCGCCCTGCAGCACGCCCATCGGCGTTCCTCCTTTCGCCTCCCGCGCCGGTCATTCCCCGTCCAGGAGCTCGACGGGCTCCTCGAAGACGACCGCCTCGACGTCGCCCGCCAGCGCGGCGGGCAGTTCCCCCCGGGCACCTCGGCCCCGCCGGCCGCCGTCCAGGCGCCGCCGGCGGACGGCACGGGATCGATCCCGAGCCGGGCGCGGAACAGCTCCGGCGGTCCGGCGATGGAGAACGAGATCCCCACGACGGGGCCGACCTCGAACCCCGCCTCGGCGAGGGCCGAGGCGGCCCGCTCGGCCGCTCCCGGCTCCGGCAGGTGCCGCTCGAGCCGCCCGGCCACCGCCCCGGCCGCGCCGGGGAGGCCGCCGGGCGAGCGGAGCAGCACGAGGGCCACCGGGTCCCCTGGGCGCCCCTCCACTACAGCTCCGGGGGTTCTGGCGATTCGATGACGAAGCGCTCGATCTCCGCCACGTCCTCCGCGGTCAGCGGCACGCCGTCCGCGTCCTGGCCGCCCTCCCGGATCACGACGGGCGGGATCGGGCCGATGGGGTTCAGGAACGGGTTGATGATCGGCGGGCGGAACGGGATGAGCGGCTGGACCGGCAGCACGGGCGGCCGGAAGGGCAGCAGGGGCTGGATCGGCAGCACCGGCGGCTTGAACGGCAACAGCGGCTGGATCGGCTGCACGGGCGTGAAGGGGATGAGCGGCTGGATCGGCAGGGCCGGGAGCACCGGTCCCACGAGCCGGCACCGCAGCTTGGCGATGAGCACGGCGCGGTGGCCGTCGACGAGCCCGTGGCCGGTGGCCAGGTCCGGCCCGACGACGGCGGCGTGGCCGAAGTTCGGGTGGTTCGTCCCCGTCGTGACGTCCACGGCGGTCGTCTGCAGGACGTCGCGGATCGCCGCGGGCGAGAGCCGCTTGCAGGCCTGCCGGATCAGGGCGCAGACCCCGGCGATCTGCGGCGCGGCGGCCGAGGTGCCGCTGAAGGCCGCCCACCCGTCGTTGGTGGCCGTCTCGTCGCCGTTGGGGAAGCTCCCTCCCCCGTTGCCGACGTCGATCGCGCAGCCGGCCGGCAGCGGCAGCATGATGTTCATGGCCCTCGGCCTCATGCCGACGAGACCGGAGACATCGGGAACGCGCCGCCCCGGGTAGACGTTCGAGGCGAAGCCGCTCGTGTAGTCGGAGGCCCGCAGCTGGCCGTTGCGCTGCCGGTCCACGCCGCCGACGGAGATCACGTCGGGATGCTGGCCCGGGAAGCCCCAACCGCCGTTGCCCGCCGAGAAGACCACCGTGATGCCACCCGCGACGGCGGCGGCCACGGCGGCCGCGAGGGCCTGGTTGGCGGCGCTGAGCGGCCCGTTGGGCTGGCTCGAGCCCCACGAGTTGGTGATGATGTCGGGGCCGAGCGCCACGGCCGCGTTGAACGCCGCCGTCACGTTCACGAGCGCCCCGGTCGCGGTCGCGCACTTGACCGGGTAGAGCGTCACATCCGGCGCGGTCGCGAAGATGTTCGCGGACTCCCCCGTGCCGTGCCCGTTCTCGTCCACGCCGGGATTCGCGGTGCCCGGGCCGAGGGTCGTGGGCTCGACGCGGTAGCCGTGCTCGGTGAAGAACGGGTGGGTCTGGAAGCCCGTGTCCACCATGGCGACCTTGACGTCCTTGCCGGTCACGCCGGAGCGGTGCGGCCGTTGGGCGTTGAGCAGCACGGAGACGTCGTCGGGGACATTGAGGTGGTAGTAGTCCACGGTCGGCGGCAGCACGTCGACGGCGTGCAGGTAGTACGGCTCCTCGAGGGCCACCCCGTCGAGGATGCCCTCGAACCCGGTGCCGGCGGTCTCGATCAGGCCCGGGACCTCGGTGTCGGCGTTGTCGATGAACGTCGCCTCCTCCTCGAGGCCGCCGGGCTTGAACACGCTGCGCTCCTCGGTGAAGAGGTGCGCGCCGAAGGAGGCCTCGAACTGCTCGCGCGTGCCCGCGAAGTTGACCATGAGCTGATTGGCCTGGAGGACCTCGAATCCCGCGTCCGACAGCGCCTGGACGGCGCGGTGCACGGCCTCGTCGTCGGAGACGTGCAGGCCGACGGTCTCGGCTCCGGGGACGAGTCCCGGCGTGAACATCGACAGCCCGCCGAGGGACTCGGGCGAGGCGATCGCGAAGATGCGGGCGGGAAAGTCGCCGTCCGGCTGCTCGGCGGGCTTGCGGCCCCGCCCCGACGAGCCGGTGCCCCGGCCGCCGCTTGGCTTCGTTGCCATGATGGTGCTCCTTGGATGCAGTGGGGGTTATCCGACGCCGGCCGGCTGGCCGGCCAGCCATGCGTGGACGGCGTCCTGGTTGCCCGAGTAGTAGTGGCACAGGAACCATCCGGCCGTGTCCGGGTCCGTCGCGGCGAACTCGCCGTTCTGGGCCACGTGCTCCGGCGCGAAGTGCGCGCACGCCACGGAGGCGAGCGCGCCCACCGCGAGCCAGGTGGCAACCTCTTCGAGGATCCACTGGTTGGCGGAGGGAAAGGGCAGCGCGGCGGTCCGCGGGCCGGCCAGGTGGCGGGCCGCGCGGAAGCCCTCGAGCGTGCCGAAGCCGGTCCCGGCGAAACGGCCGGGGTCCTCGGACATGCCCAGGAGCAGCCGCCACGCGCAGTCGAGGAACCATCCCCGGGTGGCGGCGAGCGCGGCCCAGGCCCCGTGGTTCAGCAGGACGACGCCGGTGTTGAACGGCGCGACGGGGGCGAAGCCAAGCGCCGCGGCGAGCGCGTCGTACGCGGGCTCGTCGAGGAAGGCCGGGTCCGCCGGGTGGTGGCTGCGGCGCGTGCAGACCTCCTCGCGGGCCACGAGGTGGGCCCCCTGGTAGGCCACGCACCACGGGGCGGGGTCGGCCAGGAAGACCGTGTCGCAATCGCAGCACAGGACCTGTTCCGGCCCGCGGGCGGTGATCCAGTCGTAGTTGAGGAACTTGTGCAGGGCCGGGTAGCGGGCCAGGACCGCGGCGCCCTCGGGGCAGTCGGCGGCCAACCGCTCGCGGTAGCCGCCGCGGGCGACGAGGGCGGCATCGTGGCCGCGGCACAGCGCCCCGAGCGCCTCGGGGGCCCCGGAATGGACGAACACGACCACCTCGGCGCGCGCGTTGTGGCGGCGCAGGCTGGACAGGCTCGTCGTGAGCTGGCGCAGGAGCGGGGCGGGATCGGCGGCGCGCGGGAAGGTCACCGAGTAGCAGATCAGCAGTCCCCCGCCCATGGCCCTCCCCCTCGCTCCAACCCGGCGGAGCCGTCCCCGCACCGGCGGGGAACAACCGTCCCCGCTGCGGCCACCGTAGGACGCGGGCCGTCACCGGCCCGTCACGGCGCGGCCCGGAGAACGGGCAGGGCCGCCTCCCCGGTGCGGGAAGGCGGCCCTGTCGGATGGAGCGCGCGGTGCGGCCCCGGCGTCGTCCTCAGCGGGAGGACGCCTGGCGTTCGGCGGTCTCGACGACGTTCGCGAGCAGCATGGCCCGCGTCATGGGCCCGACGCCGCCCGGGTTCGGCGAGATCCAGGAGGCGACGGTCGCGGCCTCCGGATCCACGTCGCCCGTGACGACGGCCTTGCCATTGCCGTCGTCGACGCGGCTGACGCCGACGTCGAGGACGATCGCCCCCGGCTTGAGGTCCGCGGCCTTGATCATGTGGGCCTGGCCGGCGGCGGCGATGACGACGTCGGCCCGGCCCAGGTGCGCCGCGAGGTCCGCGGTCCCCGTGTGGGCGAGCGTCACCGTCGCGTTGATGGAGCGCCGCGTCAGCAGCAGTCCCACGGGGCGGCCGATCGTCACGCCGCGGCCGACGACCAGGACGTCCTTGCCGTTGAGGTCGATGTCGTGGCGCAGCAGCAGCTCGACGCAGCCCTTGGGCGTGCAGGGCAGCGGCGAGGACATGGGCTTGTTGACGTTGGCGACGAGCCGGCCCAGGTTCATCGGGTGCAGGCCGTCGGCGTCCTTCTCCGGGTCCATCGCCTCCAGCACGGCGTCCTGGTCGATGTGCGCGGGCAGCGGGAGCTGGACGATGTAGCCCGTGCAGGCCGGGTCCTCGTTGAGCTCGCGGACCTTGGCCAGCAGCTCCTCCTGGGTGGTCTCCTCGGGGAGGTCCACGCGGAGGGACTCGATGCCGACCTCGGCGCAGTCCTTGTGCTTGCCGCCCACGTACCACCGCGAGCCCGGGTCGTCGCCGACGAGGATCGTGCCCAGGCCCGGCACGATGCCCTGCTCCTTCAGCACGGCGACGCGCTCGGCGAGCTCCGCCTTGATCTCCGCGGCCGTGGCCTTGCCGTCGAGGATGCGCGCGGTGCCTTCCGCCGCGCTCACCACTGCTCGAGCCCCGGGTAGAGCGGGAAGCCGGCGGCGAGGGCCTCGACACGGCCGCGCAGGGCGTCAAGGTCCGCGGCCGCGCCGTCCTTGAGCGCCGTGGCGATGACGTCCGCGACCTCGGTGAACTCGGCGGCGCCGAAGCCGCGCGTCGCGAGGGCCGGGGTTCCGATCCGGAGGCCGGAGGTGACCATCGGCGGGCGGGGATCGAAGGGAACGGCGTTGCGGTTCACGGTGATGCCGACGGAGTGCAGGAGGTCCTCGGCCTGCTGGCCGTCCAGCTGCGAGTCCCGCAGGTCGACGAGGACCAGGTGGACGTCCGTTCCGCCGGTGAGGACCGAGACGCCGGAGGCCGCGACGTCGTCCGCCGTGAGGCGCTCGGCGAGGAGGCGCGCGCCCTCGACCGTGCGCTCCTGCCGCTCGCGGAACTCCTCCGACGCGGCGATCTTGAACGCCACGGCCTTGCCCGCGATGGCATGCATCAGCGGGCCGCCCTGGTGGCCGGGGAAGACGTTGGAGTTGATCTTCTTGGCCAGGTCCGCGTCGTTGGTCAGGATCAGGCCCGAGCGCGGGCCGGCGAGCGTCTTGTGGACCGTGGAGGTGACGACGTCGGCGAACGGCACCGGGTTCGGGTGCAGGCCGGCGGCGACGAGGCCGGCGAAGTGGGCCATGTCCACCCACAGCTTGGCCCCGACCTCGTCGGCGATGGAGCGGAACGCGGCGAAGTCCAGCTGGCGCGGGTAGGCGGACCAGCCGGCGATGATGACCTGCGGGCGCTCGGCGACGGCCTGGGCGCGCAGCTTGTCCATGTCCACCGTGAAGGTGTCCGGCTCGACCTCGTAGGCGGCGACCTCGTAGAGCTTGCCGGAGAAGTTCAGCTTCATGCCGTGGGTCAGGTGGCCGCCGTGGGCCAGGGACAGGCCGAGGATCTTGTCGCCGGGCTTGATCAGCGCGGAGAGGGCGGCGGCGTTCGCGCTGGCCCCGGAGTGCGGCTGGACGTTGGCGAACTGCGCGCCGAAGAGCGACTTGACGCGCTCGATCGCGAGGTTCTCCGCGACGTCGACGTGCTCGCAGCCGCCGTAGTAGCGGCGGCCGGGGTAGCCCTCGGCGTACTTGTTGGTCAGGACGGATCCCTGCGCCTGGAGGACGGCGCGCGGGGCGAAGTTCTCGGAGGCGATCATCTCGAGCGTGTTGCGCTGGCGGCCGAGTTCGGCCTCGAGGACTGCGGCGATCTCCGGATCGAGCTCGGCGAGGGGCTGGTTGGTCACGGTCTGGTCGTTGCTCACGGGGTCTCCTGCGGTGGGACGGGGTGGGTCCGGTGGGTCGAGGTCAGCCGGCGGCGCACGCCGCACGGACATGACCTTGGGCCCAGGCGCGCGGTCCGTGGTCGTCTCATTCGCCGCTCCCCGGTGGTCATCCACCCAACGCCAGTCGCGACGGGATCCATGCTAGCGGAGGCGGCGCACCCGTGATGAAACGGGCGGTCATCGATCCGCAACGTGGCCGGTGCGCTCCCCGGCGGGATCCCGGTGGACGGTAGGCTGTGGCGGTGAGCAGCCAGCATTTCATCGTGACCCTCTCCTGCGCCGACCGGCCCGGGATCGTCCACGCCGTCTCCGGCGCCCTCCTCGCGGCCGGCGGCAACATCACCGAGTCGCAGCAGTTCGAGAGCCCCGAGACCGGGACGTTCTTCATGCGCGTCGCCGTCGCCACCGAGGCCGGCGCGGCGGCGTTGCGCGCCGAACTGGACCCCGTCGCGGAGGCCTTCGGAATGGAGCTCGGCGTCTTCGACGCCGCCCAGCCGCTGCGCACGCTCGTCATGTGCTCCACGGAGGGCCACGCCCTGAGCGACCTGTTGTTCCAGCAGCGGGCCGGCTCGCTGCCGATCGACGTGCCCCTCGTCGTCTCCAACCACGAGTCCCTGCGCCCGCTCGCCGACTTCTACGGCGTCCCGTTCGTCCACCTCCCGGTCACTCCGGACACCAAGGCCGAGGCCGAGGCCCGGCTCCTGGAACTCGTCGCTGAGCACGACGTCGAGCTCGTGGTGCTGGCCCGCTACATGCAGATCCTCAGCGACGGCCTGTGCGCCGAGCTCGGCGGGCGGGCCATCAACATCCACCATTCGTTCCTGCCCTCCTTCAAGGGCGCCCGGCCGTACCACCAGGCGCACGCGCGGGGCGTGAAGCTCATCGGCGCCACGGCGCACTACGTCACCGCCGACCTCGACGAGGGCCCGATCATCGAGCAGGAGGTGATCCGGGTGAACCACGCCCGGACGCCGGAGCAGTTCGTGGCGATGGGCCGGGACGTCGAGGGCCGGACCCTGGCCCAGGCCGTGCAGTGGCACGCGCAGCGGCGCGTCCTGCTCGACGGCCGCAAGACGGTCGTCTTTAACTAGGCCTGGCTCCTCACCTTCCGCTCCAGATCTGGACCGTGCTGAGGACGAGTGCGGCGCGGTCGGTGAGAGCTCGTTTGTCGCACCCCCCGCCGCCAGCGGACTCCAGTTCCTGAGGGTATAAACTAGCATTCGACGACGCGCGGCGCTTGTGGGCCCCTGTCGCGACTGACGGTCGTCCTCCGGCAAGTCCCGCACTCTCGAAAGTATGTCCGAGGTGCACTGGGGCGCTGGGCGATGACTGCCCGAGCCATGATAGTGGCCCTCAGGCCCCAGTAGCAGTGGCAGTGGTCTAGGGTACGACCGGGCGGATCCTCATGAAGGCATTTGTCACGTGACCCGACGACTCTACGACGGGGTAGGGGTCGGTCGTACTCGTGGACAACGATGACCTCAAAGGCCATCGACGCCCCGTGGATCACGCCGCCATCGTTCGCCAGAGTCGGCAGCAGGACCAACGAATGGTCCCAGACCCCAATGAGGTTGTCGTAGTAGAGGCACTTGGACGCGCTATGCCACAGCCACAGAGTTTCCGGCACATCCGGCCACAGGATTCAGAGCCGGTTCCGGCTATTGACTCCCTCAATCGCAGGCCTGTGGTCATCAAGCGGACGCCCCGCATGGCCCGTGGATGAGAGCGTCAGCGAGTAAGTCCGAAGTAGGTGCCTGGGAGGTTGAACGGAGACCAGCATCTGGGCGCTCGCTTGCTTGCCCCAGCCTCTCGAAGGCCGGCATGGGCGCCGCGAGCTGTGGCGCAAATCAAGGGCCCCACGGGTCGAAGGACAGAATCTCATAGATAGCGCGTCAGACAACGTCGGAACGAGAATGAGTTCGCGCCCCTCCATAGGGTCGGGTCCCGCTGCGCACCCAACCAGAAGTGCCAATGACCGCAAACAACCGCAGCCATGAGGCTGTGGCACGACGTCGCACCCGCCACGGCCAGTTCCTCTCGAGTCTCGAATTGACAAGCAGGTTTACATCGAGCCCCCAGAGGCCACGCAAGAGCCCTCGGCTACATTGTGCAATACACAAGGGATGAGGACGATGCGACCGACACTCGAAGCACTTGTGCCACACGATTGCCCCAATTTCTGAAGCTTCGCATCAAGGCATTAACGCAACATTCGAAGGGTTTTAGTCTATCGCTTGACGATACAAAGTGATCGTCCATCGGTCTCCAAGGAGGAGAAATGCCCAGTCTCAGAAACGCAATAGTGGGCGGCGCTTGCGCCGTTCTGCTGGTCACCGGACTCGGTGGCCCAGCAAACGCCGCGCCAACAATTAGCGCGTCAACAACAGGGTCGGTGGTGGATGCCTCGGGGCGCGCCTTGCGATCCGCAGCAGAGCTCCAAGTCACGGCCTGGCCCAGCCATGATTTCCTCGACAAGCTGCCCATTGGCGGAGAATTCCGAACTGCTCCCATCGGCAAGGCCCAAGTGGATTCCAATGGGTCGCTCACGGTTCAAGTCCTCGACACGCGTGCCTATGATCAGATGCGGGGCCCCGATGGAAACGTCGAACTGACGATCTCCGGACTCGCAGGAGGCGGTATCTACGACTACAGCTTCACCGCGGACCCGGGAAGCGAATCAACGCAACGCATTTCCGGGAAGGACGTCCGCACCGTCGACCTGAACGGCCTGCGCCTTGCACCGCTCGGCGGGGCCTCGACGACGGGAACCGACCGCGCAACTGGGGCCACTGCGACCAACAAGGCGTGTACGGCAACGAAGCTTCAAGAGTACTCGCCTCGTCAGGTCCTGGTGGGGACGACGTACGTTCAGACGAGTGGCGTCACGGCCGACTTCCAGTACAGTACCGGAGCGAACTCCACCGTCGGAGTCGGAGTATCCTTGACGGGCAACGCGGGAACGTACAGCGCCAGCGGGACGTCTACGCTGACGTCTTCATCTGTGATTGACTTCCCCACTACGGGAGCGAACACCAAGAAGCTTCACTACACTCAGTTCGTCTTTGCGCGATTCCGCGAGAATTGCGGCTCAATTCTCGGAACGAAAATGAAAGTTCGCGCCGTAAGACTCGCCGGGGGAACATACAGCCCCAACGCTTCGGCCAACCTCACTGGCGGTAAGTGTGTGACCTATAACGGCGGCAAACACACAAACCAGTCTTCGGCAGCTGTTACTTGGAGCAATGGAGCCAAGACCGCGGGTATCATCGGCATTGACCTCTCGGTAAGGACCGGATTCAGCTCGGCAGCGAAGACGGTCTTCGACTTCAAATCCGTACGTCGACAGTTTTGTGGAACTGCCGATTTCCCAGGGGGGGTCCCCCGGACCCTTTACGCTACGACATAGGAGACAGACGTGAGATCTACCGTTCCGAAGTTAGCGGCTTCCCTAGCACTTCTGCTGGCCCTTGCCGGTTGCAACTCGCCTGCGTCGGGTGGGCCCGTCGGCGCCCTCTCCGTTCCGGGATCAACTTGCATCGAACTTCGGGGTCACGAGGAGGCAGTCTTCGGAACGGTTCTTCGCACCACTCCGGGTGAGTCTGGCGTGCTAACTGGTATAGATCTCTCCGAAGCGTCCGGCTTAGTGATGACCGGGGCATGGCTTGTTGATCTGTCACCCGAGGACCCCGCCATCGGCTCGGAACTACTACCTATCGAAGAGCCTCTCGACGCACTATGGGATCGACGCCGCAATGCCGTCGGATCGACGGTCTCCGGAGACGCCATCAACCTGCTCGTTGGGCTCCGGCTTGGAGACGGTGTTGAGGAAGGGACTGCCTCGGGGCTCGTGATTGAGCACAGCAGCGACGACGTCAACTACCGAAACGAGACGCCAGAGGCTATCGAGGTTGTCGCACTGGAATGCAAGTAGGACGACGAAGGGCGGCGGCCGTAGGCGTCATGCTTGCTGCCACCGCCCTTCTGATGTCCGGCCCCAGCCCGTCGACGGCCCCGCCGGGCCTCGTGCTTCTGGCAGCGACAACCGCAGACTCAACAGAACTATTCAGCGGCGCTGTTTGTAGCGGCGCCCTGACGAGCCCGACAACGGTGTTGACGGTTGACCACTGCGTCGGTGGCGCCCTTCCCGACGCGATACTGGGGCTCGAATCCGTTTGTCCCACCCGGGGTGCCTGGGAGCGAGTCGGAACCACATCGGCACAACCGATCGGCGACGGCCGCATTGTCAAACTCACCTTGACTGCAGCTGTCCAGTCAGAGCCATTCCGCACTGACACTCTCTCCACTGGTCGTCTTGTGGCTTTCGGGTGGGGGAGCCAAGACAGCAACCTCCCGCCTGCGTGCGAACCGAAACAGGCCTCGTTGGATCGCGTAGACGTTGGCTACTGCGAGGCAGTAGGCCAAGAAGCAAATCAACCGGCATCACTTTGCGCGTTACCGCGACGCGGTTCCGTCAACACCTGCCACGGTGATTCCGGCGGTCCTGTTCTGCAGGACGGCAGACTGGTAGCTCTAACTCTGTCCGGAGTGGGCTGTGGGGTCGGCGATCCAGGTCTCTACGTGATGTTGTCGGAACCATGAGCCGACTTGTTCACTAGCTCACCTTTTTCTGCCGAAGTCGATCGCTCGCGGACCGCACAGGCACCGAGGTGAAGTCTAGATGCAGTGGGGCGGGGCCGCGATGTGCCTCGTCGCGGCGGTCCTCTCGATCGCGGTCAAGCGCGTCCCCTACGCCGCCGGCACGCGCTCCAGCAGCACCATCGCCTCGTAGTGGTCCGATTGCGGGAACATGTCCATCACGCGCGCCCGGACGGGCCGCAGCGAGGGCATGGCCTCGAGGTCGCGCGCGAGCGTGCGCGCGTTGCAGCTCGAGTACAGGACATGGGCGGCCTCCGAGTGCTCGAGCCAGCCGGCCAGCGCGGCGCCGATCCCCCGCCGCGGCGGATTGACCACCACGAGCTCGGGGGCGCGGTCCGCGGCCAGGGCGAACTCCGTCGCGTCGCCCGCGGCGAAACTCAGCCCGCCCCGCGCCCCGGCGTCGCCCGGCCGGGAACCCCGCGCCCCGGCGTCGAACCCGAGCTCCGCCGCGGTGGCCTCGGCGCTCGCGATGGCCTCGCCGCTGAGCTCGATCCCGAGCACGTCCCGGCCGGGCGCGGCCAGGTGCAGCGCGAAGCCGCCGACGCCGCAGTAGAGGTCCCAGACGGTGCGCGGGGCGACCTCGTCCACCCACTCGCGCCCCTGCCGGTAGAGCGCGGCCGCGACCTCGGTATTGGTCTGGAAGAAGCTCTGCGGCCGCAAGTGCAGGCCGATCCCGTTGATCCGCATGAGCAGCGATTCCCTCTCCGTGAGCGGGATCTCGACGGGGCCCTCGAGGACGGCCTTGTGCTCCGGCTGCAGGTTGACGGACGCCACCTCGAGCCGAGGGAGACGCTCGCGCAGGCCGGGCAGGTGCTCCCGCAGGGCGGGCACGAGCGCGTCGCTGCGGAGCACGAACCGCACCATGAGCCCGCCGTCCGGCGCCTCGGTCACGAGCACGGCCTTGAGCTCGCCCGTGCGGGAGGGGACGTCATAGGGCTCGAGCCGCGCCGCGCGGACGAGGTTCGAGAGCACGCGGAAGGCCTCGCGCAGCCCGGGAGAGCAAATGCCGCAGCGGCGCAGGTCGATGCCCCGGCCGTCTGCGTCCAGGATGCCGATCGTGGGGCGGCGGGAGGTCCCCGCGACGACCATCTTGGCCTTGTTGCGGAAGCCGGATTCGCCCCCGGCCAGCGGCGGGAGCCAGTCGATCCCGGGATGGCCCGCGAGCAGGGCGCGGCAGTGCGCGTCCTTGGCGTCGAGCTGGGTGGCGTACGGGACGCCCATGTGCGTGCAGGAGCGGCAGCGTCCGGCGTCGAAATAGTGGCACTGCATGGTGCCCCCAGTCTATCCGGGGTACGACGCCGGGGCCGCGCCCGCCTGCCCCTCGCACCGGTCCGGAGCGCGGCCCGGATCCCGGCCGGGGAGACGCCGGCCAGCGGCTCGGGAGCGGCGCCCGCGGCCGGTTCCCCCGCTGCTCAGGACGAGGCGCCGATGGCCCACACGCGGGGCAGCTCGACGCCGTTCACGGCCCGGTCGCCCGCGAGCCGGGCCTTGTAGACCCAGGGGTTGTGGTTGCCGGCGGTCCGGGCGTTGCGCCAATGCCGGTCCAGGCCCTTGGCCGTGCTCGTGGCGGAGGCCGCGAGCGAGTCGAAGGCGTGGGACAGGGCGTTGACGGCGAGCGGCGTCAGCGCGATCTGGCCCTGCGCCGAGGCGAGCTCGGCGAGGTCGTTGACCTGCTCCTCCTCCGCGACCGTGATCCGTCCGGCGCGGGCATCGAGGGCGGCCTGGTAGGCGTCCTCGAGGGCCCGGGCGACGCGTTCGACGACGGCCTCCCCGGCGAAGGCGGCGGCGTCGACCTCCCCGATGACCTGGAGGATCTGCGGGTCCTCGCGCCAGACGGGGGCCGCCGCGTGGCTGAACGTCCGTCGGCGTTCGCGGACCTCGCGGGCGAAGTCCCGCTGCGCGCCGCGGACGCTGCCGGCGAGGACCGTGAGCAGGACGGCCTGGTAGAACGCGGTCTGGTACTTGAAGCGGTCCTCGAAGTCGATCAGCTCCGCCTCCCCGAGCACGGCGTCCTCGAAGGTGCTCGTGCCGGTGCCCGTGGTCTGCTGGCCGAAGCCGTCCCAGTCGTCGCGGTGGGAGACCCCGTCCTGGGCCGAGCGGACGGCGGCGATCACGCGCCGGCCCGTGTCCGTGCGCTCGGCGTAGGTGTCGATCCAGTCGGCGAAGATGCTTCCGGTCGAGTAGTACTTGGTGCCGTTGATCCGGAACCTGCCGGGGCCGAGATCGGGCGCCGGGGAGACCCGGGTGAGGACGTCGCCGACCTTGACCGCGCCGACCTCGGTCCAGGAGTTGCCGACGAGCTCGCCGTCGACGAAGCGGCGCAGCCACTCGTCCCGCCCGGCCCCGGGGGCGGCGACGAGCCGGTCCTCGACGAAGGCGAAGTGGGCGCGCAGCGCCTGGCTCAGGTTGGAGTCCGCCGCGGCGAGCTCCGTGAGGAGGGCGAAGAGCTGCGGCAGGCTCGCGCCGTCGCCGCCCGACTCGACCGGGACGCGGACGGCGCCGAAGCCCGCCCGGGCCAGGGCGCGGATCTCCTCGCGGGGCAGCCGGTGGTCCCGCTCGCGCTCGACGGCGCCCGCGGCGATGGAGGCGAAGTGCGGGCGGAAGCGGGCCGCGAGGGCCTCGTAGCCCCCGGCGGCGGCGACGGCGCCGTCCTGGGCGGGCAGCCGGGTCTGCTGGGTCATGGGGTCCTCCTGCGTCGGAAATCGTCGGCCTGGCCCCGACGCTAGCGGCGCCGGGCCGGACCCCGTGCGCCGCGGGCGGCGATGTGGCGCCACGTTGCCCCGTGCGACGCCGTGTTGCGTGCCGCCCGGGCGGGACGACGGCGGAAGCCGGGCCCCGGCGTCGTCTTCCGTCACGAACTGGAACGCGGCGACTCCCCGCGCCACGGCCCTCGCGGCGGGCCCCCACCGTCCCCACGCTCGCCGTATCCGCCCGGGAACCCCCGGGCCGAGCGAAGGAGCCCGCCATGACCACCACCGTCCACGACGCCCTCACCGCCTCCCCCTGGGCCGGCCGCCTCGCCCCGGCGACGCCCGGGCAATGGCTCGACCGGGCCCGCGAGGTCGCCACGATCCTCTCCACCGACGCGGTCGAGCGGGACCGGGCCGGCGCCGCGCCGACGGCCGAAGTGCGGCTCCTGTAGGACTCGGGCCTGGCCACGATCCTCGGCCCTCGGGCCCACGGCGGCGGAGGACAGGACTGGACCACGGCGTTCAAGGCCATCCGGGCCGTCGCCGCCGGGGACGCGTCGATCGGCCAGCTGCTCGGCTACCACGTGTTGTGGGCCTGGGCCGTGCGCCTCGTCGGCACCGACGAGCAGATCGACGCCCTCGAGGAGCTCTACACGAGCCAGCGCCTCTTCTTCGGCGGGGCCGTGAACCCGCGCGACGCGGAGCTGACGGTCGAGGACCGCGGCGGGTCGCTCGTGTTCACGGGGCGCAAGTCCTTCTCAACGGGTGCCGAGGTGGCCGATCTGCTGGTCCTCGAGGGCGTCTTCGCGACGAGCGGGGAACACGTCTTCGCGATCGTCCCGGCGCAGCAGGACGCCATCCGCCACCTCGGCGACTGGGACAACCTCGGCCAGCGGCTCAGCGCCTCCGGCGGCGTCGTGGTGGAAGGCGTCGAGGCTCCGTGGTCCGCCGCGGCGGGCTTCGTCGACAAGCGGTTCCGCCCGCTCGTCTACAACACCCTGAACGTGCCGTTGATCCAACAGGTCTTCACGTCCCTCTACCTGGGGATCGCCTCCGGGGCGCTCGCGACCGCGGCGTCCTACACCCGCTCGACGACGCGCGCCTGGCCGTACGGATCCGACCCCCGGGAAACGGCCGTCGAGGATCCATACATCCTCGCCGGATACGGCCGCCTGCGCGCCGCGCTCTGGGCGGCCGAGGCGCTCGCCGACGCGGTCGACGCCGAGCTCGCGGCGCTCCTGCACGCCGACCGCACCCAGCTCACGGAGCAGGCCCGCGGCGAGGTCGCCGTGCGCATCGCCGCGGCCAAGACGCAGGCCTCCGCCGCGGCGCTGGAGACCTCGCAGCGCATCTTCGAACTCACGGGTGCCCGGGCGACCTCGAACCGCGTGGGCCTGGACCTGTTCTGGCGCAACATCCGCACGCACTCGCTCCACGATCCCGTGGCCCACAAGGAACGCGAGGTCGGCGAGTTCGCCCTGCTGGGACGCCTGCCGGAGCCCAGCTGGTACACCTAGGCCGCGGCTAGACTCGGTGCCATGGCCCACATCATCACGCTCGACGGCACCACTCCGCAGTTCGACCAGGCCGCGTTCGTGGCCCCGACCGCCACACTGTCCGGAGACGTCGTCCTCGGTCCCCGCGCGAGCGCCTTCTACGGCGTCTCCGTGCGCGGGGACTCGGACGCCATCCGCATCGGGGCCGGGACCAACCTCCAGGACAACGTCGTGGTCCACGCCGACCGCGGCGTGCCCTGCACGATCGGGGAGGGGGTCTCGGTGGGCCACGGCGCCGTCGTCCACGGCTGCACGATCGGCGACGGCTGCCTCATCGGCATGAGCGCCACCGTCATGAACGGCGCCGTCGTCGGCGAGCAGTCGCTCGTCGCCGCCGGCGCCCTCGTGCTCGAGGGCTCGCAGATCCCGCCGCGCTCCCTCGTGGCCGGAGTGCCCGCCAAGGTCCGCCGGGAGCTGACGGAGGAGGAGGTCGCCTCGCTGCGCCGCAACGCCGAGACCTACCTCGAGCTCGCGGCCCGGCACCACGCGGCCCATGGCTGAGCCCGGAGTCCGCGTCCGCGGCGTCGTCGACGACGTGCTCGGGATCCTCGCCGGGGTGCCGGACGACGCCTGGGACGTCCCGGCCGACGGGCTTGACTGGAGCTGCCGGGAAACCATGGCCCACCTCGCCGACACCCTCGGCTTCTACGCGCTGCAGCTGGCCGGCGAACGGCCGCCGCAGGCGGGCTACGTCGCGCTCCAGGATCCGGCCCCGTGGACGCCCGGCGGGCACGAGATCCTCTTCTGGCCGCGGCCCGACCGCGGCACGGCCGGCATCGTCGAGTGCCTCGACGCGACGGCGGGACTCCTGCGCGCGGTGCTCGCGACGGCCGGAGCGCGGATCGGTTACCACCCCTTCGGCAACGCGGACGCCTCGGGCTTCGAGGCGATGGCGCTGACGGAGACGATGCTGCACTCCCATGAGGTCCTCACCGCGCAGGGCCTGGAGTTCGTCCCCTCCGACGGGGCGTGCGCGTGGACGCTGGACCGCGTCTTCCCGCACGCGCAGCGCACCGGCGAGCCGTGGCGGGACCTTCTGGTGGCCACGGGACGGACTCCTGAGACGCGCGGAGCGCGCTGGCGCTGGTACTCCGCGCCGCGCGGCTGAATCAGCTTGACCACTCCCGGCCCACTCGGCCGGCGCCCGCGGCGGGTCCGGAACACGCAACGGCGGCCCCCGACGATGGACCCTTGGGGGAAGTCCATCGGCGGGGGCCGCCGTCGTGCCGCGCGCCCCGGCCCGTTCTACCGGAGTGGCGGCTACGTGCGATCAACCCACATGACCATCATAGACCCCTTTTTACGGGGTTCGTCAACCACCCTGCCGCGAATGTTGCTCCGGAAGACGCCACCCGGGCGAGGACGCGCCGCGCGGGGGCCGCGCACGGCACCGTTGCCGGGGCCGGCCCGGCGTGGAAAGCTGACGGCATGACTTCCTACATCCCGATGCCCCCGTGCGCCGCGCCCGGCGCCCCCTCCCCCGTCAAGGCCACGGGGCGGACCCTGAACTGGGGCATCGTCTCCACGGGCCGGATCGCCGACACGGTGGTCCGCGACCTCGCCCTGCTCGAGGACGCGCGGATCACGGCGGTGAGCTCCCGGGACCACGCCCGCGGCGCGGAGTTCGCCGCCCGGCACGGGATCGACCGCAACTACGCGGACGACGCCGGCGCCCCCGCCTACGAGGCGATGTTCGCCGACCCGGACGTGGAGGTCGTCTACATCGCCACGCCGCACGGGCAGCACTTCGAGGTGGCCAAGGCGGCATTGGAGGCGGGCAAGCACGTCCTGTGCGAGAAGTCCCTGACCATCAATGCCGCCGAGGCGGAGGAGCTCGTGAGGCTCGCCGGCGAGCGCTCGCTGTTCCTCATGGAGGCCATCTGGTCCCGCTTCCTGCCCTCCGTGCACCGGGCGCTGTCCATCATCCGCTCCGGCGAGCTCGGCGAGGTCGCCTGGGTCCACGCGGATCTCGGCTTCCCCGCCGACTACGATCCGACCTGGCGCTTGTGGGACCCGGCCGCGGGCGGCGGGGCCCTTCTGGACCTCGGCGTCTACCCGTTCACGTGGGCCCTCGGAACACTCGGCTTCCCCCAGAGCGCCCAGGCCGCGGGGTTCCTCAACGACGACGGCGTCGACCCGCAGGAGGCCATCACCCTCACGTACGCCGGCGGGCGGCAGGCCCAGCTGATGTGCAGCCTCCTCGGCGCCGGTCCCCGCGAGGCGACCGTCTCCTGCACGGCCGGCTGGCTGCGCACGGGCCAGCCCCTGCACAACCCCACGACCCTGCAGATCCACCCGGTCGGCGGCGAGTCGCGGACCGAGCACTTCGAGTCCATCGGCCGCGACTACCCCTACGAGCTGCGGGAGACGACGCGCTGCATCCAGGAGGGCCTGACGCAGAGCCCCACGGTGTCCTGGGAGCACACGGTCCAGACCATGCGCCTCTTCGACGGGCTGCGCAACCAGCTCGGCCTGCGCTACGCCAACGACCAGCGTCGGTAGGGCCCGGCAGCCCCGAGACCCCGCCCCCATCCTTGCCGACCCCGCCGGGTCCTCATTCTAAAGAACTCTTGCTAAAGAACCCTTTAGAAGGGTAGCTTCGATGCGTGAGCACCCCCACGACGCAGGCGAGCGAGCTCGTCACGACCGACCCGCAGAGCATCCGCGCCCTGGCACACCCCACGCGCCTGGCGCTCCTGGACCACCTCGACTCGGTGGAGCAGGCCACCGCCACCGAATGCGCCGAGGCCATCGGCGAGTCCGTGGCGAGCTGCTCCTTCCACCTCCGCTCCCTCGCCCAGCACGGCTACATCGTGCCGGGCGAGCGCCGCGGCCGCGAGAAGCCCTGGAAGACGCCGACGACGAGCCGGACGCAGTCGATCGACCCGGACGCCCCGGGTTCGGTCCACGCGGTCTCGGCGCTGGCGGCCCTCTCCGTCCAGCGCCAAGCGGAGCGACTGCGGGACTACCTCCGACAGGCCCCCTCCCTGCCGACCTCCGACGTCGACCTCGCCGGCTTCCTCAGCAGCACCTTCTATGCGACGCCGGAGGAGATGCGGCAGCTGCGCGACGAGATCCAGCAGGCCATCGACCGCTTCCAGGGCCGGGTCCGGAATCCCGAGGCGCGCCCGGCCGGGGCGCGGAAGGCCCACCTCTTCGCGGCGCTCAACCTCGCGCCGCAGGCCGAGCCGGCCGGCTTCGAAACGGGGCTGTTGTGAGCAGCGTCCCGCCGGGCGCGGCGGACGGACAGGACACCGCGGGCCTCGGGCCGGCGGGCGGCGTCGGCGCCGCCACGGCGGACCCGGAGCGCACCGCGGGGGCGCAGGATCCCCCGCCTCCGGGCACGAACCGGGAGGTCCTCGCCCACCCCGGCTTCCGCCGCCTGCTGACCGCGTGGACCGTCTCCAACCTCGGCGATTCGGCGCTCTACATCACCACGGCCATCTGGGTGAAGGCCATGACGGGCAGCGACCAGCTGGCCGCGCTCGTGTTCCTCGTCCTCGGACTGCCCGCCTTCCTCTCCCCCGCGTTCGGCCTCCTGGCCGACCGGCTGCCGCGCCGCCGCCTGCTGATCGGCACCAATATCGCCACGGCCGCCGTCGTGCTGACGCTCCTGGCGGTCTCGACCCCGGCGGGCCTGTGGCTCGTCTACGCCGCCACGTTCCTCTACGCGTGCTCCTCCTACGTCAACGCCGCGGCCCAGTCAGGCCTGCTCAAAGACCTGCTGCCGGGGCGCCTGCTGGCCCCGGCCAATGGGATGTTCTCGAGCATCGACCAGGCCCTGAGGATCGTCTCGCCGCTGGCCGCCGCCGCGGTCTTCGGCGTCTGGGGCATGGCGCCGATCATCGTCGCCACCGCCGCGTGCTTCCTGCTGGGCGCAGTGCTCCTGCGCTTCGTGCCCCTGCGGGACGTCGTGCACCCCGAGGCCGATCCCGGCTCGTGGTGGCGCCAGGCGGCCGCGGGCTTCACCGAGCTCCTCGGGCGGCCGCGGCTGCGCACGGCCGTCATCGCGTTCATGCTCGTGGTCGCGGCCTCCGGCATCACCAATTCGACCATCTTCGCCACGGTCGACACGGGCCTGGGGATGCCGCCAGAGTTCCTCAGCGTCGTCGTCGCCCTGCAGGGGATCGTCTCGGTCTCGGTGGGCCTCGCCGCGTCCTCGGTGATCCGCCGCTTCGGCTTCGAGGCCACGATCATGGCCGGCAGCGTCCTCTTCACCGTGGGCATGGCCAGCCAGGCGGCCGGCGTGCTCTGGGTCGTGCTGGCCGGGATCGTCCCGTTCGCAGCCGGCGTGACCCTCATGATCGTCGCCGCGGTGACGCTGCGCCAACACGAGCTCCCGTCGGCGGTCCAGGGACGCGGCGCGGCCGCCATGCAGCTGCTGAACAACGCCCCGCAGGCGATGACGGCGGGCGCCGCGGCGGCCCTCCTCGGCGTCATCGACTACCGCCTCCTCGTGCTCGCGGGCGCCACCCTCGCCCTGAGCGCGCTCCTCCCCTTCGCCCTGCGCCGCCGCAAGTGACAACGGACGACGCCGGCGCGCACCGGCGTCGTCTCCTTCCCCCGCGCGGGGCCGCGTCCCGGCGCCCCGCAACCGGGCGTATACAGCCCCGCGCGGCGCCAGTACGCTCATGCCATGGGAGCAGAAGTCAACGCCAAGACCTATACCCGCGAGCAGCGCACGCGCTACCGGGAACGCCTCATGGACAACCTCGAGACCTTCGAGGCGTTCCTCGCGACGGGGACGTTCGCCGGGACCGGCACGATCGGTCTGGAGCTCGAACTCAACCTCGCCAACGACGACTTCACGCCGGCGATGCGCAACGCCGAGGTCCTCGAGCAGATCGCCGACGAGGCGTTCCAGACCGAGATCGGCGCGTTCAACATCGAGCTCAACCACCCCGCGCTCGCCATCGCGGGGCGGGGGCTGCGCGACCTCGAGGAGAGCCTGCGCCAGCAGCTGAACCGTGCCGACGAGCGCGCCGAGAACGTCGGGGCCGACCTGCTCATGGTGGGCATCCTGCCGACGCTGCGCCAGGAACTCGTCAAGGACACGCAGTGGATCAGCGCCGGCAAGCGCTACGCCGCGCTGAACACCTCGGTGCTGCAGGCGCGCGGCGAGGACGTGCTGATCGACATCGCCGGACAGGAGCGCCTGCGCTTCTACGCCGCGAACATCGCCCCGGAGGCCGCGTGCACCTCCGTGCAGCTGCACCTGCAGGTCTCCCCCTCCGAATTCGCCCCCGTCTGGAACGCGGCCCAGGTGATCGCCGCTCCGCAAGTGGCCCTCGCCGCGAACTCGCCCGTGTTCATGGAGAAGGTGCTGTGGCACGAGTCCCGGATCGAGGTGTTCAAGCAGTCGATCGACACGCGGCCGCCGGAGATGAAGAACCAGGGGGTGCGGCCCCGCGTGTGGTTCGGCGAGCGCTGGATCACCTCGATCTTCGACCTCTTCGAGGAGAACGTCCGCTACTTCCCCGCCCTGCTGCCCCAGCTCTCCCGCCGCGTCTCCCAGGAGACGACAGGCGGCGCGCCGCAACTGCACGAACTGCGCCTGCACAACGGCACGGTCTACCGCTGGAACCGCCCCATCTACGACCCGGGCGAGGACCTGCCCAACCTGCGCCTGGAGAACCGGCTCCTGCCGGGCGGGCCGACCGTCGTGGACACCGTCGCCAACGCGGCCTTCTTCTTCGGCCTCGTCCGCAAGCTCCGGACCGCCGACCGGCCCCTGTGGTCCCGCATGGCGTTCACGACGGCCTCGGACAACTTCCACGAATGCGCGCGCCGCGGCCTCGACGCCCACGTCTACTGGCCCGGCATCGGCGACATCCCGGTGTCCGAACTGATCGTGCGGCACCTGCTCCCGATGGCCGCCGAGGGGCTCGACGACCTCGGCGTGGACCGCCCCGTGGCGCAGCGCTACCTCGACGTGCTGCGCGAGCGGGCCCGCAGCGAGCAGAACGGCGCGGCCTGGCAGATCAAGGCGCTCGCCCAGCTCGAGGGCCACGGGCTGGACCGCCGGCGCGCCCTGCAGGAGCTGACGCGGCTCTACTGGGAGCACATGCACCACTCGGGCCCCGTCCACGAGTGGCCGCTACCGGACGACCACTAGACCCGGACCCGGTCCTTGGATAAACCTTCCGAACACTAACCACCGGATTCGGGGTTCTTGCGTTTACTTCTTGACTTCAGTACCAGTTGTGATGCAGGCTACATTCCATGGTCGCAACGACGCCCGCCGCAACGAGCCCCCGGTCCAACCCCGGCTCGCAGTCCGCCTTGAGGCGGCAGAACCAGCAGCGCCTTGTGGAGGCGCTCCTCGCGGGACCCTCCACGCAGGCCGAGCTCGCCCGCCAGACCGGGCTGTCCACCGCGACCGTCTCCAACATCGTCAAGAGCATGCAGGACGCGGGCCTCGTCACGACCGAGCCCACGACGAGCTCCGGCCGCCGCGCCCTCAACGTCCACCTCGACTCCCGGGGCGCCGTCGCGATCGGCGTCGACTTCGGCCGCCGCCACCTGCGCGTCGTCCTGGCCTCCCTCGACTTCCAGGTCCTCGCCGAGGAGGCCGTCATCCTGCCGGCCGGCCACCAGGCCGAGGACGGCATCGCCGCAGCGGTCGAGGTCGTCGACCGACTGCTCGCGGGATCGAGCATCCGCCGCAGCGCCGTCGTCGGGGCGGGCGTCGGCATCCCCGGACCCATCGACCGCCGCAACGGGACGGTCGCCCAGGGCGCCATCCTGCCCGAGTGGGTCGGCATCGACATCCTCGCGCGCCTCGAAGAGGCCTTCCAACTGCCCGTCTACGTCGACAACGACGCCAACCTCGGCGCCCTCGCCGAGGTCACGTGGGGCCCCCACACCGGCGCCGAGCACCTGATGTTCGTCAAGATCGGCACGGGCATCGGCGCGGGGCTCGTCATCAACGGCAGCACCTACTACGGCAACATCGGCATCACCGGGGAGATCGGCCACGCGCCGGCCCTCGAGCACGGGCCGGTCTGCCGTTGCGGCAACCGCGGATGCCTCGAGACCGTCGCGTCCACGACCGTCATGATCGCGCTCCTCGCCCAGTCCGCCGATCCCCCGTCCACCGCCGGGGACATCGTCGTGCTCGGGGCTGCCGGGGACTCCGCGACCCTGCGCGTCGTCGACGACGCGGGCGTCGCCGTCGGACGCACCCTGGGCAACGTCGCGAACCTGATCAACCCCTCCGTCATCGTCGTCGGCGGCCCGCTCGCGGGCCTCGGCGAGGAACTGCTCGGCCCGATCCGGCGCGGCCTGCTCCGCCATGCCGTTCCCGTCGTCGGGGAAAGCACCGAGCTCGCGATGTCCGCCCTCGGCGACCGGGCCGAGGCGCTCGGCGCGGCGGCTCTCGCCTTCCAGCACGCCGGCCTCGGGCTATCCGCGCCCCGGATCGACCGCCCCCCACACTGATCCGGCCCGGCCCCCGACCCGCACCGCGGGCGGGCCCGGGCACCGCCGGCCGCCCCGGCGTCGTCCCCCGAACCACCATCCACCCACCGCTCCGCCGGGAGAACCCGCGGAGGCAGAACCGCCAAGGGAGGCACACGGCGACATGGAACCCACCCCACGCCAGCAGGGCCCCGTCATCCTCGAGATGCGGGACATCACCAAGGAGTTCCCCGGCGTCAAGGCGCTGGCCGACGTCAACCTGCGGGTCCGCGCCGGAGAGATCCACGCGATCTGCGGCGAGAACGGCGCCGGCAAGTCCACCCTCATGAAGGTGCTCTCCGGGGTCTACCCCCACGGCTCCTACACCGGCGACATCCACTTCCAGGGCGCCGTCCAGCAGTTCCGCGACATCCGGGCCAGCGAGGCCGCCGGGATCGTGATCATCCACCAGGAGCTCGCGCTCATCCCCGAGCTGTCCATCATGGAGAACATCTTCCTCGGCAACGAGCCCCGCAAGTTCGGCTTCATCGACTGGGACACCGCACGGATCCGGGCCACCGAGCTCCTGGCCCGCGTCGGCCTGCGGGACGATCCGGATACCCCGGTCAAGGAGATCGGCGTCGGCAAGCAGCAGCTCGTGGAGATCGCCAAGGCGCTGAACAAGTCCGTCAAGCTGCTCATCCTCGACGAGCCCACGGCCGCCCTGAACGAGTCCGACTCGCAACACCTGCTCGACCTCATCCGGGGGCTCAAGGGGCGCGGGATCACCTCGATCATCATCTCCCACAAGCTCAACGAGATCGAGCAGGTCGCCGACTCGATCACCATCATCCGCGACGGCCGCTCGATCGAGACCCTCGACATCAAGGCCGACGGTGTGGACGAGGACCGCATCATCAAGGCCATGGTCGGACGCGCCCTCGAGTCCCGCTTCCCGGACCACGAGCCGCAGATCGGCGAGGAGTTCTTCCGCGTCTCCGGCTGGAACGTCGGCCACCCCGTGATCCAGGACCGGCTCGTCTGCAAGGACTCGGAGTTCTTCGTCCGCCGCGGCGAGATCGTCGGCTTCGCCGGGCTCATGGGGGCCGGGCGCACCGAGCTCGCCCGCTCGGTCTTCGGCCGCTCCTACGGCCGCCACCTCTCCGGGACCCTCACGATGAACGGGCGCCCGCTCGTCCTGAAGAACGTCCGGCAGGCCATCGACGCCGGGCTGGGCTACGTCACCGAGGACCGCAAGACCCTCGGCCTGAACCTGCTCGACGACATCAAGACGACCACCGTCGCCGCCAACCTGCGCGCCATCAGCCGCTACGACGTCGTCGACCGGCACCAGGAGTTCGAGGTCGCCGAGCGCTACCGCCGCCAGCTGCGCACCAAGACCCCCACGGTCGAGGAGGGCGTCGCCAAGCTCTCCGG
Source organism: Zafaria sp. Z1313 (assembly GCF_050563205.1). Lineage (NCBI taxonomy): Bacteria > Bacillati > Actinomycetota > Actinomycetes > Micrococcales > Micrococcaceae > Zafaria > Zafaria sp. Z1313. Next base: position 95,706 of record NZ_JBNWUK010000001.1, on the reverse strand, counting down.
CGGCAACCAGCAGAAGGTGGTCCTCGCGAAGTGGATGTTCACCGGCCCCGAGCTGCTGATCCTCGACGAGCCCACGCGCGGCATCGACGTCGGCGCCAAGTTCGAGATCTACGGGATCATCCAGGAGCTCGCCCGCCAGGGCAAGGGCGTGATCGTCATCTCCTCCGAACTCCCCGAGCTCCTGGGCCTCTCCGACCGCATCTACACGATCTTCGAAGGCGCCGTCACGGGCGTCCTCGACAAGCACGAGGCCACGCAGGAGAACCTGATGCGCCTCATGACCGCACCCCGCAAGACCGCCTGACATCCGCATCGACGCACCCGACAACAAGGAACCACGCATGAACGCGATCAAACAGCTCTTTGGCGGCAACACCCGCCAATTCGGCATGATCTTCGCCCTGGTGGCGCTGATCCTCTTCTTCCAATGGCGCACCGGCGGGCGGACCCTGACCTCCGGCAACGTCATGAACCTGCTCAACGGCAACTCCTACATCCTGATCCTCGCGATCGGCATGGTGCTCGTCATCATCGCCGGGCACATCGACCTCTCGGTGGGCTCGGTCGCGGCCTTCGTCGGCGTCGCGGTGGCGATCGCGATGCGCGACTGGGGCCTGCCCTGGTGGATGGGGATCGTGCTCGGCTTGGTCCTCGGGGCCCTGATCGGCATGTGGCAGGGGTTCTGGGTCGCCTACGTCGGCATCCCGGCATTCATCGTCACCCTCGCCGGCATGCTGCTCTTCCGCGGACTGAACCAGTTCGTCGGCAAGTCCAACTCGATCCCGGTCCCGCAGGAGTTCCAGTTCATCGGCGCCGGCTACCTGCCGGAGATCGGGCCGGACACCGGCTACAACAACCTCACCGTGCTGCTCGGCCTCGGCGCCGTCGCGTTCGTCGTCCTCGGCGGCCTGCGCGCCCGGGCCAAGTCCCTCAAGCTCGGCGCCGAGGTCCCCGCGATGTGGGTCACGGCGACCAAGCTCGGACTCATCAGCGCCGCGATCCTCTACGCGACGTACCTCTTCGCCACGGGCCGCCCCGGCACGTCCTTCCCTGTCTCCGGCATCATCCTCGTCGCCCTCGTGATCGTCTACGGCTTCGTCTCCTCCCGCACCGTGATCGGCCGGCACGTCTACGCCGTCGGCGGCAACCGCCACGCCGCCGAGCTCTCGGGCGTCCGCTCCAAGAAGGTCAACTTCCTGGTCATGATGAACATGTCGATCCTCGCCGGCCTCGCCGGAATGATCTTCGTGGCCCGCTCCACCGCCTCCGGCCCGTCCGACGGCAACATGTGGGAGCTGGACGCCATCGCGGCCGTCTTCATCGGCGGCGCGGCGGTCAGCGGCGGCGTCGGGACGGTCGTCGGCTCCATCATCGGCGGCCTCGTCATGGCCGTCCTGAACAACGGCCTGCAGCTGCTGAGCATCGGCGCAGACCTGACCTCCATCATCAAGGGCCTCGTCCTCCTCGTCGCCGTCGCCTTCGACGTCTACAACAAGTCGCAGGGCAAGCCGTCGATCACGGGCCTGTTGACGCGCGGTTTCGGCAGGAACTCCGCCAAGCCGGACGAGACCACCTCCACCAAGGACGTCATCTCCACCAACGCCTGATCCGCCGGCTCCGCCCCGCGGAGCCGGCCGGAGCGGGCCCTCCGACCATCCATCAACCCACGCAACACCCCTTCCACCAGAAAGAGCAGACATGAACATCAAGGGAACCGCCATCAAGCTCGCGGCCGTCGCCGCCGTGGGGGCACTGGCCCTCACGGGCTGCGGCCGCCAGGACGCAGGCACGGGGTCCGGCGAGGGTGAGGCCGCCGGCTTCGAGGCCGGCTCCGTCATCGGCGTCGCGCTGCCGCAGAAGACCAGCGAGAACTGGGTCCTCGCCGAGAACCTCTTCAACGAGGGCCTCGACGAGGCGGGCTTCGACGCCGACGTGCAGTTCGCCAACGGCGGCGTCGCCGAGCAGCAGAACCAGATCAACGCCATGATCACCAACGGCGCCAAGGTCATCATCGTGGGCGCCATCGACGGCTCGCAGCTCGGCAACCAGCTGGCCGCGGCCCGGGACGCCGGCGCCACGGTCATCGCCTACGACCGCCTGCTGCTCAACAGCGACGCCGTCGACTACTACGTCGCCTACGACAACTTCGAGGTCGGCGAGCTCCAGGGCCAGGCGCTCCTGGACGGCCTGGCCGAGCAGAAGGGCTCCGGCCCGTACAACGTCGAGCTCTTCGCGGGCTCCCCGGACGACGCCAACGCGAAGGTCTTCTTCGACGGCGCCATGAGCGTGCTGCAGCCGAAGATCGACGACGGGACGCTGAAGGTCGTCTCGGGGCAGGCGAGCTTCGAGCAGGCCGTGACGCAGGGCTGGAAGGCGGAGAACGCCCAGAAGCGCATGGACACGCTGCTCGCGGGCAACTACACCTCCGAGGACGTCCACGGCGTGCTCTCCCCGAACGACACCCTGGCCCGCGCCATCCTGACCTCGGCGAAGGCCGCCGGCAAGGACGTCCCGGTCGTCACGGGCCAGGACTCCGAGGTCGAGTCCGTGAAGTCGATCATGGCGGGCGAGCAGTACTCCACGATCAACAAGGACACCCGCAAGCTCGTCGAGCACGCGATCACCATGGTCAAGGACCTGCAGGCCGGCAACGCGCCGGAGGCCAACGACACCGAGTCCTACGACAACGGCGTCAAGGTCGTCCCGGCCTACCTGCTGCCGCCGCAGATCGTCACCCTGGCCAACGTCAAGGAGGCGTACGTCGACGATCCGGTGCTGGGCGACATCACCAAGTAGGCGACGCCGCTCGGCGGCCACGCAATGAAAGGGAGGGGGTACGACGCCGGTGCGCACCGGCGTCGTACCCCCTCCCCGTGCGCGGGGCGGGACGGAGGCGTCAGGCGGCGTCCGGCGTCGGCTGCTCCGCCCCGGCGTGCCTGGCCGAGCTGCGGCGCCAGTAGGCCGCGACGAGGGCGCCGGAGACGTTGTGCCAGACGGAGAACACTGCGCCGGGAAGGGCGGCCTCCGGGGAGAAGTAGGTCTTCGCCAGGCCCGCGGCGAGGCCGGAGTTCTGCATACCGACCTCGATCGCGACCGTGCGCCGGGACGGGACTGGCAGTCGGAAGGCCCTCGCCGCGCCGTAGCCGAGCGCGTAGCCGAGCCCGTTGTGCAGGATCACGGCGAGGAGGATCAGGGCGCCGGCGCTGAAGATCGCCTCCGCGCTTCCGGAGACCACCGCGATGACCACGAAGGTGATCGCGAGGACGGAGACCCAAGGCAGCACCGGGAGGGCGCGGTCCACGAGGCGCGGGATCGCGAGGCGGGCCACGAGCCCCAGGACCACGGGGATCAGCACGATCTGCACGATGCTCAGGGCCATCGATCCGGCGTCGACCGGGAGGTACTGGCCCGCGAGCCACAGCGTCAGGAGCGGGGTGAAGATCGGTGCCAGCAGCGTGGAGACGCTTGTCATCGTGACGGACAGCGCGACGTCGCCCTTGGCGAGGTAGGTCACGACGTTGGACGCCGTCCCGCCCGGCGCGCAGCCCACGAGGATGACGCCCGCCGCGAGGGCCGGCGGGAGGGTGAGCTGCGCAACGGCGCCGCCGGGCACGGCTGGACTAGTCTTGGTCCATCACTTTTCCCCGCCGCGCACGGCCGAGCCCCGTCGGCGCCGGGACCGCACCGCTACGTCAGGACGCACCACCGATGTTGTTCTCCTCCCGCCCCTCGCGCGCGAGCGCGACCCTTGCCTCCGCGGCCGCCGCCGCCCTCCTGCTCGCCGGATGCGCCTCCGGTGGCACGACGGGCTCCACGGGCGGTGGCTCCGCCGCCCCCGACGCCGGCGATCCGGTCTCCGGCGGGACCCTGGTCTACGCGAGCGGCGACGCCGAGCCGGACTGCCTGGACCCGCACGTCCGCGGCAACTACCCGCAGGCCCTGCTCGCCGGCCAGTTCCTGGAGACCCTGTTCACGAAGGACGCCGACGGGGAGATCGTCCCGTGGCTCGCCGAGGGCGCCGATGTCTCCGACGACGGCCTGGAGGTGGTGCTCACGCTCCGCGAGGGCATCGAGTTCACCGACGGCACGCCGCTGGACGCCGCAGCGGTCTGGGCCAACATCGAGCACCTGAAGGACCCGGACACGGGCTCCTCGACGGGCTACCTCGCGGTCGGGAAGATCGCCGAGGGCACGGTCGAGGACGCCCGGACGCTCCGGCTGCGCCTGAGCGCCCCGGACGCCGCGCTGCTCGAGTCCTTCTCCCAGCCGTGGGTCGCCATCCAGTCCCCCGCGGGCATCGGGCGCGGCCAGGAGGAGAACTGCGCCGCCCCGATCGGCACCGGCCCGTTCCAGGTCGCCTCGTGGACCCGGCAGGACCGCGTGGAGCTGATCCGCAACGAGGACTACACCCCGCCCGCGGAGGGCGCCGGCCACGAGGGACCCGCCTACCTGGACGGCATCTCCTGGCGCTTCATCCCCGAGGCGGCCACGCGGCAATCGGCCCTGCAGTCCGGGACCGTGCACGTGATTGACAACCCGCAGCCGGACGCGATCGCAGCCGCGGAGGCCTCCGGCGCGCTCGGCCACCTCGACGCGCCCCGCCCCGGCGCCTCGAACCGGATCGAGCTGAACACGTCCAAGGCGCCGTTCGACGATCCCGCGGTCCGCGAGGCGTTCGTGAAGTCCGTCGACGTCGACGCGGGCGTCGAGTCGCTCTTCTTCGGCACGGCCCGGCGCTCCTACTCGCCGCTCTCCAGCGTCGAGCCGATGGGCCACGGCGACCCGGCGCCGTTCGGCGTGGACACGGCGCGCGCGGCCGAGCTCCTCGACGCCGCCGGCTGGGACGAGCGCGATGCCGAGGGCTACCGGAGCAAGGACGGGCAGCGGTTGAGCCTCGAGTTCCCGGTCAGCACCAACCAGTCCGTGCCCGCCGAGCAGTCGCTCTTCCAGCAGCTCCAGGCCGCGGCGAAGGAGGCCGGCTTCGAGGTCAAGCTGAACCTGCTGGACCTCTCCAGCTGGTACGGCGCCCTCTTCGCCAACGACTACGACCTGGTCAGCGCCCCGTACACCAAGGTCGGCCCGGACGTGCTGCGGATCCTCTTCCACTCGGACAGCACCATCCCCGCGCCGTCCGGCTACTTCGCGAACCTGAGCCAGGTCAAGGACGCCGAGCTCGACCGCCTGCTGACCGAGGCCGGCGAGGAAGCGGACCCGACCGCGCGGGCCGCGCTCTACGACCAGGCGCAGGCGTTCATCCTCGCCGGGCACTACATCCTGCCGCTGTACGACCAGCAGAACCACTTCCTCCACTCGACGTCGCTGCAGGGCGTCGGGGCGACGACCGCCGTGGCGAGCCCCGTGTTCCACGACGTCTGGATCGCCGAGTAGGCGCCCTTCCGCGATGACGAGCAAGCGGACGACGCCGGTGCGCGGCCGGCCGGGCGCCGGGCCCGGGTCCCGGCGCCGCGTCGTCTCCGCGGCGCTGCGCTGGCTCGCGCTCAAGCTCGCCGGAGCGGCGTTCGTGCTCTGGGCCGTGGCGACGCTGATCTTCGTCGGCATCCGGCTGATCCCGGGCGACCCGGCCGAGGCGATCCTCGGCGGCCCGGGCTCGCAGGCCTCCGCCGAGGCGCTTGCGGCGGCGCGCGCCGAGCACGGGCTGGACCTCCCCCTGACGGCGCAGTACGCGATGCAGCTGGAACGGCTCGCCCAGGGCGACCTCGGCCAGTCCTACTCGCTGCGCGTGCCCGTCGCCGAGCTGCTCGCGGAGCAGCTTCCCGGCACGCTGCTGCTCGCCGCGCTCGCGTGGGCCCTCGCCTGGCTCCTCGCGCTCGGCCTGGCCCTGTGGTCCACGCTCGGCGGCCGCGGCGCCGCCCTCGTCGCCTCGGGGCTGGAGATCGCGGCGGCGGCCGTCCCCCACTTCTGGCTCGCGAGCCTGCTCGTGTTGTTGTTCTCCAACGCGCTGGCCTGGCTTCCTCCCGTGAGCACCAACACGCCGGCCGGCCTCGTCCTGCCCGTGACGACGCTGGCCCTGCCGCTCGCGGGATTCCTGGGCCAGGTCATGCGCGAGTCGATGCTCACGGCGATATCCTCCCCGTTCGCCCTCTCCGCGCGGGCGCGCGGCGAGCGCGAGGCCGGCGTCCTGCTCCGGCACGGCCTGCGCCACGCCGCCCTGCCGGGGATCGGGCTCTCCGGCTGGGCGCTCGGCTCCCTCGTCAGCGGAGCCGTGGTGGTGGAGACGATCTTCGCCCGCCCCGGCCTGGGCCGCACGCTGCTCGGCGCCGTGACGCTGCGCGACGTCCCCCTGGTCACGGGCGTGGCCCTCGCCTCCGCCGCCGCCTACGTCGTCGTCATGGCGGCCGCCGACCTCGCCGAGCGGATCGCCGATCCGCGCCTGAGGGCGGCATGAGCGGCCCCGGATCCGTGCCCCGCGGCGCGGGGCTCCCGACAGGACCCCGGCGTTCCGCGCGCCTGGGCGCCGCGGCCGCCGGCCCGCCGGGGCTCGTCGCCGGGGGCGCCGGGCGGCTCCCGGCGCTCATCGCGGGGGCCGTCGCCGCCGTCGTCGTCGCCGCCGCGCTCGCCCCGGGATGGCTCGCGCCGTTCGACCCGCTCGCGATCGACCCGTCCGCGGCCTTCCAGGCCCCCTCCCCGGCGCACTGGCTCGGCACCGACGAGTCCGGACGGGACCTCCTCTCCCGCGTCATCCACGGCGCTCGGGATTCCCTGCTCATCGGGGCGGCCGCGACCGGTGTCGGCCTCGCGCTCGCCCTGCTCCTCGGCGTCCCGGCCGGGCTCGGCGCCGGCGGGGGCCGGGCCGGCCGAAGGCTGGACTTCGGGATCGGCCGCGTCCTGGAAGTGCTCTTCGCCCTCCCCGGGCTCCTCCTCGCGCTCGTGTTCATCGCCCTCGCGGGCCCCGGGGTCGCGACGTCCGTCGTCGCCGTCGGACTCGGCACCGCACCCGGCTACGCGCGGATCATCCGCACGCAGGTCGCCGTCCTGCGCTCCTCCCCCATGATCGAGGCGGCGGTCGTCCTCGGCCGGCCCCGCGGGACCATCCTGTGGCGCCACCTGCTGCCGAACGCGCTCGCGCCCGTCCTGGTCCTCGCCACGCTCGGCCTCGGACAGGCCGTCGTGTGGGCCTCGGCCCTGAGCTTTCTGGGCCTCGGCGCGCCGCCACCCGCGCCGGAGTGGGGCTCCATGCTCGCGGCCGGCCGGACGTACCTCGGGATCGCCTGGTGGATGACGGTGTTCCCGGGCCTCGCCGTCGTCGCCGTCGCCGCGTCGAGCACCGTGCTGGGCCGAGCCCTGTCCCGACGGGCGGCGGGCCTGTGAGCGCCGGCCGCCTGCCCCCGGAGGGCGCGGCCCCGCTCCTGGTAGTCACGGGCCTCCGCGTCGCCTTCGGCCGGCGGCCCGTCCTGGACGGCGTCTCCTTCCGGCTGGACCGCGGCGAGGCCCTCGCGATCGTCGGCGAGTCCGGCTCCGGGAAGTCCGTCACGGCCCGCACGCTGCTGGGCCTGGCCGACGGCGGCCCGGCCGGTGCCGCGCGCTCCGGGCGGGCGCGCGTCGAGGCCGACGTCCTGCGCCTCGACGGGCACGATCTGCTGCGCCCCGGCTCGTGGCGCAGGGTCCGCGGGACGGCGGCCGGCCTGATCCTGCAGGACGCCCTGGTCTCGCTCGACCCCCTGCGCACCGTGGGCCGGGAGATCGACGACGCGCTCCGCCTGCACACGCGCCTCGCTCCCGCGGCCCGGGCGGCCCGCGTGCGCGGACTGCTCGAGTCCACGGGGCTGGACGCCGCGGTGGCCGGGAGCCGCTCCGGCGAGCTCTCCGGCGGGATGCGGCAGCGGGCGCTCATCGCCTCGGCGATCGCGCTCGATCCGCCCCTGCTCATCGCCGACGAGCCCACGACTGCCCTCGACGCGACCGTGCAGCACCAGGTCCTCCAGGTCCTCGACGGGCTGCGCGCCCGCGGCTCGGCCCTGCTCCTCATCAGCCACGACCTCGCCGTCGTCGCCTCGGTGGCCGACCGCATCGCCGTGATGCGCGGCGGACAGATCGTGGAGCAGGGGCCCGCTGAACAGGTGCTCACCGAGCCGCGGCACGAGTACACGCGCTCGCTGCTGCGCGCCGTGCCGGCCGGCAAGCCCCGCGGCACGCGGCTCGCCGCCGATCCTCGCTCCGGCCCGTCCGGCACGTCCGGCGTTTCCGGCCCGTCCGGACCGATGGCAGGCGACGGGGCTCCGCCGCCCCCGTCCCGCCCGCCCGGACCGATGGCGGGCGGCGGGGCCGCGCCGCCGCCGCCCGGCACGCCGGCCGAGGCGTCACTGCCCGTGCTCGAGGCCACGGGCCTGACGAAGTCCTTCCGGCGACCCGATGGTTCGCGCCTGGCCGCCGTCGACGGCGTGGACCTGGTCCTGCGGCCCGGCTCCACGCTCGGGCTCGTGGGGGAATCCGGGTCCGGCAAGTCGACGACCGCCCGGATGATCCTGGGCCTGGCTGCGCCTGATGCCGGCGACGTCCGGCTCTTCGGGCGCCCGTGGAGCGGGGCCACCGAGGCCGGACGCCGGCCCCGGCGTCGCCAGCTCGGCGCCGTCTACCAGGACCCGTTCAGCTCCTTCGACCCGCGCATGGACGTAGGCTCGATCCTCGCCGACGCGCTCAGCGGCGGTACGACCCGCCGCGCGGCCCGCCACCGCGCGGCCATCGCGGAGCTCCTCGCGCTCGTCGGGCTCGGGGAGGACGTGGCCCGGCGGCACCCGCGGACCCTCTCCGGCGGCCAGCGGCAGCGCGTCGCGATCGCCCGCGCGCTCGCCCCGCAGCCGCGCGTCCTGCTGCTCGACGAGCCCGTCTCCGCGCTCGACGTGTCCGTGCAGGCGCAGATCCTGGACCTCGTCGACGGGCTGCAGGAGCGGCTCGGGCTGTCCTGCCTCTTCATCTCCCACGACCTGGCCGTGGTGCGGCACATGAGCGACGAGGTCGCGGTCATGCGCGCCGGGCGGATCGTGGAGCGCGGGCCCACCGAGGAGGTCTTCACGGCGCCCTCGCACGACTACACGCGCGCGCTCCTCGCCGCGACGCCGTCCCTGCGCGGCTGACGCCCGCCGTGGAAGGCCGACACTCACCGTGGAGGGTTCACGCTCGCCGGGGAAGGCGGACGCCCGCCCGGCGAATCATCACGTTCTGGACATTTCAGCGTCCAATGGACGCTGATTCGTCCAGAAGTGGATGATCCGGCCGTCCCGCCACGCGTTGACGGCGCCGGCCGGCCCCAGTCGCCCACGGGCGCTTCGCGGCGACGTCCCGCCGCGCGTTAACGGCGCCGGCCGGGCCCCCGTGTGGGGAACCCGGCCGGCTGGCGGCGAGGGCCGCTACTTCTTCAGTCCGTCGATGACCGCGTTGAGCGTGGCCGACGGGCGCATGGCCGCGGAGGCCTTCGCGGCGTCCGGACGGTAGTAGCCGCCCAGATCGACGGGCCGGCCCTGCACGGCCTGGAGCTCGGCCACGATGGCCTCCTCCTGGCCGGACAACGCCTCGGCCACAGGCGCGAAGACCCCGGCCAGGACGGCGTCGTCGTTCTGCGCCGCGAGCTCCTTCGCCCAGTACAGGGCGAGGTAGAAGTGCGAGCCGCGGTTGTCGATCGTGCCCAGCTTGCGGCCCGGCGAGCGGTTCTCCAGCAGGAACGTCGCGGTGGCGCGGTCCAGTGCGGCCGCGAGGACGGACGCGCCCGGGGTGCCGGCCTGCTCCGCGTACTTCTCGAGCGACGGGACGAGCGCGAAGAACTCGCCGAGCGAGTCCCACCGCAGGTAGTCCTCCTTCACGAGCTGCTGCACGTGCTTCGGGGCGGAGCCGCCGGCGCCCGTCTCGAAGAGCCCGCCGCCGTTGATCAGCGGAACCACGGAGAGCATCTTGGCGGACGTGCCGAGCTCGAGGATCGGGAAGAGGTCCGTCAGGTAGTCGCGCAGCACGTTGCCGGTGACGGAGATCGTGTCCTCGCCGCGGCGCAGGCGCTCGATCGTGAAGGCCGTGGCGTCGACGGGGCTCATGATGGCGATTTCGAGGCCCTCGGTGTCGTGCTCGCCGAGGTACCGCTCGACCTTGGCGATCAGCTGGGCGTCGTGGGCGCGGTTCTTGTCGAGCCAGAACACGGCCGGGGTCTCCGACGCGCGGGCGCGGGTGACGGCCAGCTTGACCCAGTCGCGGATCGGCACGTCCTTGGTCTGGCAGGCCCGCCAGATGTCGCCCTGCTCGACGGCGTGCTCGATCAGCACGTCGCCCGCGGCGTTGAGGACCTGGACGGTGCCGGCGGCCGGGATCTCGAAGGTCTTGTTGTGGCTTCCGTACTCCTCGGCGGCCTGGGCCATGAGGCCGACGTTCGGGACGGTGCCCATGGTCGTCGGGTCGAAGGCCCCGTGGGCGCGGCAGTCGTCGATGACGACCTGGTAAACGCCGGCGTAGGAGCTGTCCGGCAGCACCGCGAGGGTGTCGGCCTCCCGGCCGTCCGGGCCCCACATGTGGCCGGAAGTGCGGATCATGGCCGGCATCGAGGCGTCGACGATGACGTCGGACGGGACGTGCAGGTTGGTGATGCCCTTGTCGGAATCGACCATGGCCAGGGCCGGGCCGTCGGCATAGCCCTTCTCGATGGCGGACTGGATGCTCTCGCGCACGTCTTCGGCGACGTCGTCGAGCCCGCCGAGGATGGCCGCCAGGCCGTTGTTGGCGCTCAGGCCGGCCGCTGCGAGGTCGTCGCCGTGCTTCTCGAACAGCTCGGCGAAGTACGCCTTGACGACGTGGCCGAAGATAATCGGATCGGAGACCTTCATCATGGTCGCCTTGAGGTGGGCGGAGAACAGCACGCCCTCTTCCTTGGCGCGCTGGACCTGCTCGGCGAGGAACGCGTCGAGCGCCGCGGCGCTCATGAACGTCCCGTCCACGACCTCGCCGGCGAGGACGGGCAGCGACTTCAGCAGGACCTTGACGGTGCCGTCCGTGCGGACCAGCTGGATGCTCAGGGTGTCGTCGGCCGCGAGGGTCACCGACTTCTCGTTGGAGGCGAAGTCGCCGGCGCCCATGGTCGCGACGTTGGTCTTGGACTCCGGCGTCCAGGCGCCCATGGAGTGCGGGTTCTGCCGTGCGTAGGTCTTCACGGACAGCGGCGCGCGGCGGTCGGAGTTGCCCTCGCGCAGGACCGGGTTCACGGCAGAGCCCTTGATCTTGTCGTAGCGGGCGCGGATGTCCGTCTCCTCGTCGGAGGACGGGTTGTCCGGGTAGTCCGGAAGGGCGTAGCCCTGGGACTGGAGCTCGGCGATCGCGGCCTTCAGCTGCGGGATCGAGGCCGAGATGTTCGGGAGCTTGACGATGTTGGCCTCGGGGGTCTTGGCCAGCCGGCCGAGCTCGGCCAGAGCGTCCCCGGTGCGCTGCTCCTCGGTGAGGAAGTCGCCGAACACGGCGATGATGCGGCCCGCCAGGGAGATGTCGCGGGTCTCGACTTCCACGCCCGCCGTGGAGGCGAAGGCCTCGACGATCGGCAGGAACGAATAGGTCGCCAGCAGCGGCGCTTCATCCGTGTGGGTGTAAATGATCTTGGCCATAGGCGAGGCAACTCCCTGAAAAGGTCTGCGGTTCGTGCGCATGCGGTGTGATCTCAACAGGACAAACTTACCCGAGACCACGCGCCGGGCGCCCATCGGAGACGTCCCGGCCGCTTGTCCGGCGGGCACCGGTACCGCGGATGCGGCTGGCGGCGCCCGCCTCCGGCGGCGCCTACTCCTCGGGGAGCTCGGCGTCGGGCGTCTCGGCGAGCGAGACGAGGCTCCAGGCGCCGTCTGCGTAGCGTCCCTGGACGGTGTAGACGGTCCCGTCGGCGTCCCACGTGGTCTCCTCGATCACGGAGCCGTCCGCGGCGTAGACGGTCTTCGCGTCCTCCATGTAGGGGACGACGGCGGACAGGGCGCCGTCCGCGTCCGGCTCGCCGAGGGCCATGACGTTCTGGGCCTTGGGCTGGCCGCCCTCGATCCGGCCGCCGTCGGCGTAGACGGCCTCGATGGCCGAGGCCTCCTCGGCGCATTCGGCGCAGTCCGCCGCGACGGAGAGCATGAGCCCGGTGTCCCCGGTCTGCAGCGCGTAGTTGACGGCGTCGAAGTAGTAGTAGCTCGTGGCGGAGAGCCCCTTGGCGGTCTCGTCCTTCATGAGCTCGTTGACGGCGGGCTCGCGGACCTGCTTCGCCGTGGGGGCCTCGGCGGCGGGTTCGCCGGCACCGCAGCCGGTCAGGGCGAGGGCGGTGAGCACGGCGACGGCGCCGAGCGCGTGGGTCTTCTTCATGGTTACTCCCGGGGTTCGTTGCTGGGGGCCGCGCGGCCGCGCCGGAGCGCAGTCGAATTCATGTCAAACGACCCCTTCACAGCCTAGCCGTTGCCCGAGGCCACCATCGATCCGGGCGCGGGGCCGCGGAGGCGCCAGACGCCGTCGAACCCCGGCCGGCCGCGGCAGGACGTCGCCCCGCGGCGTCACAGTGTGCCCCATCTCACCCCTCGGGCCCGGATCTGCGTATGATGGTGCGGCGCCAGTAGGGCGCGCAGCGACGATCCGACGAAGGGCGGCGGGCATGCCCTACGCGGCATTGGCAATTGATGGTGGACAGACGGGGATCCGTGCGCAGGTGCGACGACCCGACGGGACGGTGGATCCGTCCGTCCCCGTCCAGGAGTTCAGCGGGATCCTGACGTACCGGCCGCTGCTGGAGCAGATGACGGAGGTCGTCCAGAAGGCCTCGGCCGCCACCGGACTCTCCTTCCAGACCGTGTCCGCCGGGCTGAGCGGCCTCACCGACGGGGCGGCGCTCGCGGCACCGCTCCTGGGCGCCACGTCCGGGCTCGGCGTGCGCGAGGTCAACATCACCCACGATTCCGTCAGCTCCTACCTCGGGGCGCTCGGCGACGAGCGCGGCGCCGTCATCGCCTCCGGCACCGGCGTCGTGACTCTCGCGGTCGGCGCCGAGGACGTCGTGCGGATCGACGGCTGGGGCTACATCATGGGCGACGCCGGAAGCGGCTACTGGCTCGGCCGCGCCGCGCTCGACGCCGTCATGCGCGCCTACGACGGCCGCGGACCGCAGACCGCGCTCACCGACGCCGTCCGGGCCGACTACCCGGACCTGGAGAACGCCTATGTGCAGCTCCAGCAGGACCCGGAACGGATCAGCCGCACGGCCTCCTACGCGGCCCACGTCGCACGCCTGGCCGAGGACGACGCCGTCGCCGCCTCGATCTGCGACGCGGCGGCCGCGGAGCTGGCCCTGTCCGTGGCGACGGGGCTGCGCCGCGTCGGCGAGGACCAGGCCGGCGCGACATCGGTCTGCTACCTCGGCGGGGTCCTCCGCGGAGCCCGCGTCCGGGAGGGACTGACGGCGCGCCTGCGCGAGCTGTGGCCGCACGTGTCGGTGCGCGAGCCGCTGGCCACGGGGCTCGACGGCGCCGCGATGCTCCCCCACGTCGCCGGCACCTCGGCGCTCTCGGCGAGCATCCACACGGCCCGCGGCTGACCGGGCCCGGGCGGGCACTGGCGCCGGGCCGGGGTCTGCGCGACGATGGGGGCCATGGACACCACCGGCTGGCTGCTGAGCTTCGATCCCGCCTTGCGCTGGCAGGTGATGCGCGACCTCCTCGACGCCCCCGGGCGAAGCGGCGCGTGAGCGCACCCGCGTGGCCCGCGAGGGGTGGGGAGCCGCACGGCTGGAACTCCAGGACGAGCGCGGCTACTGGAACAACGAGGAGTTCGGGCAGGACCGCACGGGCGTGTACTGGGTCCTGGCCCTGCTCCGCCGGCTCGGCCCCGGCCGACCCGGCGGACCCCCGGGTCGCGGCGGCCGTCGACAGGGTCCACGCGCACGTCGTCTGGAGCGAGTGGGGCGAGCTCCCCTACTTCCACGGCGAAGTCGAACCCTGCATCAACGGCGGGGTCGTGGCGCAGGCGGCCTCCTTCGGCCGGCTCGGGGCGGGGAGCGAGCGTCTCGTGGACCGCCTCCTCGGCGAGCAGCTCGAGGACGGCGGATGGAACTGCGAGGCGCCCGGATCCAGCCGCTCGTCCTTCGACTCGACGCTGAACGTCCTCGAGGCCTTCCTGGAGTTCGAACGCGCCGTGTCCACGGCTACCCACCACGTCCCCGCGGAGGTCACCGCCCAGGTGGCCGCGGCCCGCCGGCGCGGGGAGGAATACCTCCTGGAGCGCTCGCTCTACCGCCGGCTCTCCACCGGCGAGGTGGCGCAGGGGCGCTACCTGAACTTCTCCTTCCCGCCCTACTGGTTCTACGACGTGCTGCGCGCCCTGGACTACTTCCGCGACTCGGGCCGCCCTTTCGAGGCCCGCATGGGGCGGGCGCTCGAGGAGCTCGTCTCCCGCCGGGACGACGAAGGACGCTGGCTGGCCGGCGTGACCTGGCCCGGCGCGGTGTACTTCGACGTCGATGCGCCGCAGGGCGAGCCGAGCCCCTGGAACACGCTGCGGGCCCTGCGCGTGCTGCGCTGGGCGGACGCGGGGCCCCGGCCGGCCTAGGGCCCGGGAAGGCGCTTGTCCTTCCGGTACTGCGACGGCGTGCAACCGTACTCGCGCAGGAACTGGCGGTTGAAGTTCGAGAGGTTCCGGTACCCGACGGCCCCCGCGACGCCCGCTACGGAGTCGAGGTCCCTCTCCAGCAGCCTGCAGGCCTGGACGAGCCGCAACTTGCGCACCATGTCGCTGAACGTCTGGCCGCTGGCCCGCTTGAAATAGCGGGAGAAGGTGGAGACGGACATTCCGCTGAGCCGGGCGGCGGTGGAGAGGCGCACCTCTCCCGTCAGGTTCTCGAAGACGTACTCGATGGCCCGGCTGATGGTTCGTTGCGTTTCGGGATTCTCCTGCGCAGGGACCCACTCGTTGGACAAGTAGCGGCGTTCCCGGCCGGGAGCCGCCGACAACAGGTGCAGCAACCGGAACACGTGGGCCACCCGTTCGGCGCCGCGGCACTGCCCGGTGCGGCGCAGGAGCGACGCCGCCTCGACGGCCGTGTCTCCCGAGAACTCGATCCCGCGCGACGCGTTGGAAAGCAGCTGGTCCAGCGCCTCGAGTTCCGGCATCAGCGCCTGGCAGCTCCTGATCCAGGCATCGTGGAACTGGAGTACGACGTCGCGGCCCGGGATCCTCTCGTCCGGTGCGATGTCGCTGATCCAGTTGTGCGGCAGCTGCGGGCCGGTGAGGACGACCTGCCCGGCCCCGAAGCGGCCCACCGCATCGCCCACGATGTAGTTTCCGACGCCTTCCTCGATGAGATGGACCTCGTACTCGGGGTGGAAGTGCCAGCGGGCGAACGGCGAGGGGTAGTCGTGCTGGTGCCAGCGCGTGGAGAACCGCGGATCCTGCGGGACGACCTCGAGCGCGGCCGTCCCGGCGCGCGAAACAGGAAGGCGCGGCCCTGGTTTCTGGGTGGTGACGATCGGCTCCCCCGCTTCCTCCGCGGCCATGCAGTCTCGAAAAATAGTATCAGAATGTGCCTTCCGCGCCGCTAGAAGGGCCGCCTTCCCGTCCGTAGCGTGAGTGTCATGGATCACACACCAATTCCCCCGGCGCAGCGGGGATCCTCGGCGCCGCTTCCCGCCAGCGGAGGGGCGATCGACACGGCCAACGCTTCGACGGCGCTCGCCCGCCGCTCCGACCTCTCGGAGAGGGTTGCGGTGGTCACCGGCGCCACGCGCGGCCTGGGCGCCGGCTTCGCCGGGGCGCTTGCCGCCGCGGGCGCCGCGATCGTCCTCGTCGGCCGAAACGACGAGGAAGGACGCAAGGCGCTCGCGGCCCTGACGGAGTCCGGTGCCCGAGCCGAGTTCATCAGAGCCGACGTCACTCGGCGGGGCGATGTCGAGGGCGTCCTGGCCTCGACCCTCGCCGCGTTCGGCCGCGTGGACATCCTGGTCAACAACGCCGGGGCCTGCATCCACGCGGACGCGCTCGACGTCGACGACGACGATTGGCGCGCCGTCATGGACGTGAACCTCGACGCCGTCTGGCGCTGCAGCCAGGTGTTCGGCCGGCGCTTCGTCGAACAGGAATCAGGGGTGATCGTCAACATCGGCTCGATGTCCGGGATCATCGTCAACCGGCCGCAGTGGCAACCGGCCTACAACGCCTCCAAGGCCGCCGTCCACCACCTCACGCGCAGCCTGGCCGCCGAATGGGCCCCGTCCGGGGTCCGCGTGAACGCCCTGGCCCCCGGCTACATCCGTACCGACATGTCTCCCGTGGACGATCCGGCCTTCCAGCGGTACTGGATCGACGACTGCCCCATGCGGCGATCCGGCACCGTCGACGAGCTGGCACCGGCCGTCGTCTTCCTCGCGAGCGACGCCTCGTCCTTCATCACGGGGTCGGTGCTGGTGGCCGACGGCGGCTACACCGCCGTCTAGCCCCCGCCCCCGTTCAATCAGAAAGTCCATGCCATGACACCCTCCCCTCCCTCATCGCGCCTCTCACGGCGCGGATTCCTCCAACTCGGCGGACTCGGCGCCGGCAGCCTGATGGGCGCCGCCGCCCTCGGCGGTTGCGCCGCCGACGCTCCGGCCGTGCCCGCACCGGTCGACGGCGACCCCTGGAAGCAGTTCGCCGGAACCACGATCAACTTCATCTCGGAGAACACGGCGCCCACGGCGGCGATCGCCGCCGATCTGTCGCCGTTCGCCGAGCTGACCGGCATCACGGTCAACATCGTCAGCCTGGAGCTGCAGGCCCTGGTCCAGCGCGTCGCCTTGGACCTGGCCGGCGGGCAGTCCCAGTACGACGTCGTCTACGCCGACCCCTACCAGGTGCTGGCACCCTACAGCGCCGGCCTGGCCGACCTGCGGGCGTTCGACGAGGACCCGGCCTTGCCGTCGCTCGAGCCCGGACTCTCCGACTTCATCCCCTCCCAGTTGACGGCAACGGGCCGGTTCGGCCACGGGGACGAGGTCTTCGCGCTCCCCTACGACGCCCCGACCATGATCTGGCAGTACCGCGCCGACATCTTCGACACCTACGGGGGCCGCATGGAAGCGGACCTCGGTTTCGACCCGACGCCCGGCGCCGACCGCACCTGGCGGGAGTACCTGCAGACGGCCCGCTGGATCAACGAACACGTCGCCGAGGTCCCCTACGGCACGGGCCACCAAGCCAAGCAGCACGACTCCCTCATGTGCGACTTCTCCAATGTCTTGTGGTCCTATGGCGGCGACTACTTCGAGAACGGCCAGGACGTCGGCCTCTACGGGACCCGCGACCCGGGCGAGTGCCTCCTGCGCCGGCCCGAGGCGATCGAGGCGGCGCGCTTCTACAACGAGCTCGTCTCGATCGCCCACCCGGGATCCCGCGGCTGGGACTGGGACGGCGTCGCCAACGCCTTGAGGGCCGGGGAGGTGGCCATGGCACCCAATTGGCACGAGAACGCCGCGTCCAACGAGTCGGCGCTGCCAGGTCTCATCGGCTACGCGCCTCTTCCCCGGGGCCCGGTAAGGTCCGCCAACATCTTCGGCGGGACGGGAATCGCCATCAGCGCCACCAGCACGGGGGCGCGCCGGGGCGCGGCCTGGCTGTTCGCCGTGTGGGCGACGTCCCCGGCGACGCAGCTGGCGAACCTCACATCCAGCGCCGGGGGCGGCACTCCGACGAGGGAGTCCGTCTACTCGCTGCCCGAGGTCGTGAAGGCCGCCCAGCGGCCTTCACGCCTGCCCAACATGCTCACCACGGAGGCCGTCACCACGGCGTGGGAGGCCGACTACATCGGGCTGCGCCCCAAGATCCCCATGTGGAACGAGTGCGACACGGCGCTCTTCACCGAACTCTCCCGCATGCTGGCCGGCCAACAGGACCCGGAGGCCGCCATGAACCGCGCCGCGGACAAGATCGACCGGATCGTCGCCCGGGGGTGGGTCGCATGAGCACGGCGGAAGCGACACGGCCCCGGAAGCCGTCCGGCGACCCCCCTCCCTCGGCGCCCCGCCGCACGCTGCGGCCGACCTTCAACGGGCTCCTCCTCGCCCCGGGGATCGCCCTGCTGGGGATGCTCTCCCTCTTCCCCCTTCTGACGCTCATCGCCATGAGCTTCAGCCGCGTCCACCTCCTCGGCGGGATCCGCCTCGAATGGGCGGGGTTGGACAACTGGACGCGCGCCCTGACCGATCCGGACCTGTGGCAAAGCTGGGGACTGACCCTGGTCTACTTCACCGTGACGCTCGGACTCGAAATGGCCCTCGGCCTCACGATCGCGGTCCTGCTCTCGAAGCTCAAGCGCGGGCAAGGCCCCCTCATGGTCGTGATCCTGCTGCCCATGTTCGTGGCGCCCGCGATCGTCGGCCTCCTCGGCCGCTACCTCGTGGATCCGACGTTCGGCCTCTACGCGCGGTTCCTGCAGCAGCTGGGCTTCACCGAGGACGTCCTGGGCAACCCGGTGAGCGCCTTCGTCGCGGTGACGCTCATGGACGTCTGGGAGTGGACGCCGTTGATCGTCTTGATCAGCCTGGCCGGCCTCAGCTCGGTCAATCCCTCCATCCTCGAGGCCGCCTCCCTCGACGGCGCCAACCAGTGGCGCACGCTGCGGCACATCGTGCTGCCGTCGATCACCAACATCCTCCTGGTCGCCCTGCTGATCCGGTCGATGGACGCCGTGCGCTACTTCGACATCATCACCGTCACCACCAACGGCGGGCCCGCCGACGCGACGAAGATCATCCCGCTGCGGCTCTACGAGGCCGGCTTCCGCTTCTTCGACCTCGGATACGCGGCCGTCATCGGCCTGATGATGCTCGCCCTCACCATCCTCATCGCCCGGCTCTTCGTCCGCCTGATGACCCGGAAGGAACACCGCCCATGAACACCCTGACCGCGACCAGCTCCAAACGTCCCGCCGAGGTGGTGCCTTCGATGGCCGCCCGTCGACGCCGGAGGCGCCGGACTCCTGCCCGCATCGGCATCGCCGTAGCCGGCCTGCTCGTGGTGGCGTGGACCGTCGTACCGCTCGCGTGGATGCTGCTCGGCTCGTTCAAGTCCGCGGCGGACGTCACCTCGGCGTCGCCCCGCTTCTTCTTCACGCCGACCCTGGAAAACTACGTCGGCCTGTTCAGCGGCGCCAACAACCTCACGCCGTACTTGGTCAACTCGATCATCGCGGCGGTGGGTTCCGCGGTCATCGCCACGGTGCTGGGTGCGCTGGGCGGATACGCGTTGTCCCGCACCACGATGAAGGGCAAGGACTCCTTGTCCTTCTGGTTCATCTCCACCCGCATGGCCCCCATCGCGGCCGTGGTCCTGCCGCTGTTCCTGATGTTCCGCGTGGCGGGCCTGATCGACACCCTCCCGGGCCTCGTCCTGGCGTACCTGACGTTCAACCTGCCCTTCGCGATCTGGATCATGAGCGCGTTCTTCGACGGCATCCCGCCGTCGCTCGAGGAGTCCGCCCAGGTCGCCGGGTGCAGCCCATGGCAGGTCTTCTGGCACGTCGCGCTCCCCCTGACCAAGGCGGGCCTCGTGACCACGGCGGTGCTGTGCCTGGTCTTCGCCTGGAACGACTACGCCTTCGCCACGGTGATCTCCGGGCCGCGATCGCAGACCCTGCCGATCGCGGCGACCCAACTGGTCACGCAGACCGGGGTCGACTGGGGCCAGCTCACGGCCATCGGGACCATCGTGGTCCTCCCCATGATCCTCGCCGGGATCGCGGTCCGCCGCTGGCTCGTCAGCGGCTTGACCCTCGGCGCCGTGGCCGGCGAATAGCGGGCCGGGCGGATCCCGTAGCATTCATCCACCACCCATGAATCGGAGCCAGACATGCAGAACCCCAGCGCCGTGCTGCACGGCATCCGCACGGTCGCGATCGAGGACCGTCCGCTCCCCGTCCCCGAAGCGCACGAGCTCGTCGTCTCGGTCCGGGCCACGGGCATCTGCGGATCGGACATCCACTACTACGAGCACGGCCGGATCGGCGACTACATCGTCGACGCCCCGATGGTCATCGGGCACGAATCGGCCGGCGTGGTCACGGCGGTCGGCGCGGGCGTCGACCCGGCACGGATCGGCCAGGCGGTGGCACTCGAACCGGGCGTCCCCTGCCGGCGTTGCGCGCAGTGCCGGCACGGGCGCTACAACCTCTGCCCCGACGTCGTGTTCTTCGCGACGCCGCCGGTTCACGGTTCGATCGCCGGCTTCGTGGCCATCGACGCCGACTTCGCCCACCCGGTCCCGGACGGGCTCTCCTTCGAGGAGGCCGCCATGGCCGAGCCCGTCTCCGTGGGCGTCTGGGCCGCGCGGAAGGCCGCCGTCTCGGTCGGCGACCGGGTCCTGGTCACGGGCGCCGGTCCCATCGGACTCTTCGCCGCCCAGGTGGCGCGGGCCTTCGGTGCCTCCTCGGTCACCGTGACCGATCCGAGCGCCTACCGCCTTTCGGTGGCCCGCGGCCTGGGCTTCGAGGCGGCCGAGGCGGATGCCGCACTGGATCCGGTCCACACGGTCCTGTTGGAGTGCTCCGGCGCGGCGGCCGCCCTCGATGCCGGGCTCGCGTCGTTGGCGCCGGCCGGCCGCGCCGTCCTCGTGGGCATGGGGTCCGACGCGGTCCCGCTCAACGTCCCGCTGGTCCAGGGCCGCGAGCTGAGCATCACGGGCGTCTTCCGCTACGCCAACACCTACCCGGAGGCCCTCGCCCTGCTGGCCGACGGCTCGGTGCGGGCCTCCGAGGTGATCACGCACCGCTTCGGCATCGAGGACACGGAGCAGGCGCTGACGCTCGGCCGCCGCGAACGGGAGTCCCTCAAGGCCGTCGTCGTTCCTAGTGGAAGAAGTGGCGCGAACCGGTGAAGTACATCGTGATCCCGGCGGCGTTGGCCGCGGCCACGACCTCCTCGTCCCGGACGGAGCCGCCCGGCTGGACGACGGCCTTCACACCGGCGTCGATGAGGATCCCCAGGCCGTCGGCGAAGGGGAAGAACGCATCGGAGGCCGCGACGGCGCCGCGGGCGCGCTCGGGGGCACCCGCGGACGATCCGGCCTCGGCCCCTCCCGCGGCGTCGACGGCGGACTCGACCGCCACGCCGAGCGTGTTGGCGCGCTCGACCGCGAGCTTGCAGGAATCCAGGCGGTTGACCTGGCCCATGCCGATTCCGACGGCGGCGCCGTCCTTGGCCAGCAGCACGGCGTTGGACTTGGCCGCGCGGACCGCGGTCCAGGCGAACGCGAGGTCCGCCAGGGTCGCCTCGTCGGCCGCCTCGCCGGCCGCGAGGGTCCACGTGGCGGGGTCGTCGCCCGCGGCGTCGACCTTGTCCGAGACCTGGACGAGGACGCCGCCGGAAACCTGCTTGACCTCTGTCGGATAGCGGTCGTAGCCCTCGGGCAGCGACAGCAGGCGGATGTTTTTCTTCTTCGACAGGATCTCGACGGCCTCCGGCTCGAAGCCGGGGGCGATGACGACCTCGGTGAAGATGTCCTTGACCGTCTCGGCCATGGCCGCGGTGACGGGGCGGTTGGCGGCGATCACGCCGCCGAAGGCGGACAGCGGATCCGTGCCGTGGGCCTTCGCGTGGGCGTCCGCGATCGGGTCCGCGGCGCCCTCGGTGGCCACGGCGACGCCGCACGGATTGGCGTGCTTGACGACGGCGACGGCGGGCTGGGCGAAGTCGAACGCCGCACGGAGGGCCGCGTCGGCGTCGACGTAGTTGTTGTAGCTCATGGCCTTGCCGTGGAGCTGGTCCGCCTGGGCGATCCCGGCCGGCGCGGCGTGGTCCACGTAGAGGGCGGCCTGCTGGTGCGGGTTCTCGCCGTAGCGCAGCACCTCGGAGCGCTCGAGCGAGAGGCCGGCGTAGGCGGGCCAGTCGACCACTCCGTCGCCGTCGACGTCGAGGAACTGGCTCGCGGTCCACTGGGCCACGGCGTTGTCGTAGGACGCGGTGTGGGCGAACGCGGCCGCGGCGAGGCGCTGGCGGGCGGCGAGCTCGAAGCCGCCCTCGCGGGCGGCGGAGACGACGTCGGCGTAGCGGGCGGGGTCCACGACGACGGCCACGGACGGGTGGTTCTTGGCGGCGGCGCGGACCATGGAGGGCCCGCCGATGTCGATCTGCTCGACGACGGCGTCCTGTCCCGCCCCCGACTTCACGGTGTCCACGAACGGGTAGAGGTTCACGACGACGAGGTCGAAGGCCTCGATCCCGAGCTCCTCGAGCTGGGCGACGTGCTCGGGCAGGCGGCGGTCGGCGAGGATGCCGGCGTGCACGCGCGGGTGCAGGGTCTTCACGCGCCCGTCGAGGCACTCCTGGAACCCGGTGACCTCGGCGACCTCCGTCACGGGGACGCCGGCGGCGGCGATGCGGGACGCGGTCGAGCCCGTGGAGACGATCGCGACACCGGCCGCGTGCAGGCCCTGCGCGAGCTCCTCCAGCCCGGTCTTGTCGTAGACGGAGATCAGGGCCCGGCGGATCGGCACACGGTTCAGGACATTCTGGCTCACAAGGCGCTCCCAAGGGATTCAGGGGTGGGGATCGCCACCATCCTACCGGCCCCGGTGCCGGCTCCTGAGTGCGTGACGACGCCCCGGAAACCGCGGCGGGGGCGCGCCTGCGCGGTCCGCCTCCCGGTCCGTCGGGGCCCCTAGCTCGCGAGTTCCGGGAAATGCCGCCGCAATTGCTCGTCGCTGAGGCAGCGGCGCAGGATCTTGTCGGCGTGGTCCTCGTCGGAGAGGTAGCAGACCAGTTCGCTGTTGCGGCCCGTGGCGAGCTCCGGTCCGAGCGAGGCGGTCACGGAGAGCAGCATCTCGTAGTACCGGCGGATCGTGGGCTCCCAGCCGTGGTGCAGTGCGACGTTCGTCAGCGCCTGGGACCACAGCTCGGTCGCTGACTCGTCGAAGAGCTCCATGGAGCACCAGTGCCAGTCCGGCGGGTTCCAGCGCCGCGAGTAGAAGCTCTCCTCGGCCGGTTCGACGTCGTCCTCGGAGACGTCCACGGGTGCCTGGTCCGTCTCGGCCAGCGCCAGGTCCCGGGCAAGGGCCTGCTCCGAGTTCAGGGCGAGCACCGGCAGCTCGATCTTCTCCGCGGGCTCGGTCGAGACCCCGTCGAGGGCCACGGCGTAGAACACGTGGCCGGGGTGGTGGTCGATCACTTCGCGCGCCTGCCGGAGCGCTGATCTGCGGATCGCTTCCTCGAGTG
This sequence comes from Zafaria sp. Z1313, assembly GCF_050563205.1. Taxonomy (NCBI): domain Bacteria; kingdom Bacillati; phylum Actinomycetota; class Actinomycetes; order Micrococcales; family Micrococcaceae; genus Zafaria; species Zafaria sp. Z1313. The sequence goes on along the minus strand of NZ_JBNWUK010000001.1, from coordinate 72,532 downwards.
CCGTCCAATCTACTCCCATGACCAGACTCTACTCCCGCCCCCGGCGGGCGTTAAGCGCAAAACGCGGCTCCGGCGTCGTTCTGGGGGAACGACGCCGGAGCCGCGCGGGCAACGGGCCGGGGCCCGGGCGCGCTCAGCCCCCGATCGCCTTCCGGATCGCGTCGACGAGCTGGTAGACGCCGAGCCAGACGAACAGGACCGCGGTGACGGCCAGGGCGATGTTCGTGTGCAGCCGGTTGCGCCATTCCTTGGGCACGCCGTAGCGGGCCATGTTCAGCAGCGGCAGGAGCGTGATGGCCAGGAACGGCATGAACAGGGCGCCGAGGACGCCGTAGGCCAGCACCAGGCCGATCGGCTGGTCCAACAGGAGCAGGAGCATCGGCGGGAAGGTCAGCCACAGCACGTAGAAGCGGAAGTACTTGCCGTTGAGCTTGGCGTCCGGGTGCTCGGAGCCCTTGCCTCGCATGTTGGCCCAGAAGTCGGCGAACATCAGGGACACGCCGTTCCAGACGCCGATGACGGAGGAGAAGGCGGCGGCGAAGAAGCCCACGAGGAAGGCCTTGCCGACGAAGTCGCCGTACTCGGCCACGAGGACGTCGGTGAGGTCCAGCAGCCCCTTGTCGCCGGCGCCGATCGCGACGCCGGCGGCGCGGACGACCTCGGCGCCGACGATGAGCATCGAGATCACGAAGATGCCGGTCATGACGTACGCCATGGTGTTGTCCAGGCGCATCACGCGCATCCAGCCCGGCTTCGTCCAGCCCTTCTCCCGCAGCCAGTAGCCGTAGGCCGCGAGGGTGATGGTGCCGCCGACGCCGCCGGCGAGCGCGAGGGTGTAGAGCACGCTGCCCTCCGGCAGGCGCGGGATCAGGCCCGCGGCCATCTCGGGGATGTTGGGCGTGGCGAGGAACGCGAGGCTGACGATCGTCAGGAACATGAGGCCCACGAGGACCGCGGTGATCTTCTCGAAGACGGCGTAGCGGTTGAACCAGACCAGCAGGAAGCCGGCGATGCCGGTCGCGACCGCGAAGGCCCAGAGCGGGACGGCCGGGAAGAGCGCCGCGAGCGGCAGCGCGGTGGAGGACATGGCGGAGGCGCCGTAGACGAAGCCCCAGATCATGATGTATGGGCCGAAGTACCAGACGGGCCAGCGGCCCAGCGAGCGCCAGCCCTCGAAGATCGTCTTGCCGGTGGCGAGCGTGAAGCGGCCGGCCCCCTCGACGAGGACGATCTTCAGGATGACGCCGAGGACCACGGCCCACAGCAGCGTGTAGCCGTAGCGGGATCCGGCGGCGAGCGTGGCGACCATGTCGGCGGCGCCCACACCCGTGGCGGCGACCACCAGCCCTGGGCCGATGACCTTCCATTTCTTGGGCGATTCGAGCTGTGTCTGCTCCGTTGCGTCCTTGCTCATGGTGCCTTTCCGCGGACCGGGAGGATTCCTCCTCGGCCCCTTGTGTTTGACTGGTTCCGTGTAGGCAGCGTACCGGCCGCGGTTGCGCGCGGCCGGGCGCGCCGACCGCGCTACTCTAAGTGCAGCCGCGCGCACCGGGGGAATCCGTGACCCGGGCGCCTCCGCTTCCTGTGAGGGGACCCCGCCACCGATGAACGTATACCGCAAGCTGGCCACCGGCGAATCGATCGTGCAGAACCTGCCCTGGCGGTGGAACGTGCAGGGCCGGATCTTCCTCATCGGCGGGCTGGGCTTTATGTTCGACGCCTGGGATGTGACGCTCAACGGCGCCCTGATCCCGCTCGTCGCCGAGGAGTGGGGGCTGGAGCGGACGACGGCGGCGCTGTTGGGGACCGCGAACCTCGTCGGCATGGCGCTGGGCGCCTTCGCGTGGGGAACGATCGCGGACCGGGTGGGGCGCAAGACGGCCTTCACCTGGACGCTGCTGATCTTCTCCCTCTTCACCGTCGCGGGCGCCCTGGCCCCGGGCTTCGAGCTGTTCGTCCTGTTCCGCTTCCTGGCCGGCGTGGGCCTGGGCGGGTGCATTCCGGTGGACTACGCGCTCGTCGGCGAGTTCACGCCGGCGCGGCAGCGTGGACGGGTCCTGACGGCCATGGACGGCTGGTGGCCCGTGGGCGCCGCGCTCGCGTTCTTCGTCTCCGCCGTCATCCAGGCCACGACGGACAACTGGCGGCTCATCCTCGTGGTCATGGTGCTGCCCGCCCTGCTCGTGTTCTGGATCCGGCGCAGCGTTCCGGAGTCCCCGCTCTACCTCATCCGGCAGGGGCGCCAGGCGGAGGCGGCGCGCGTCATCGACGACCTGGTCGAGCGCACGGGCGCCGAGAAGGTGGACTACACCTTGCCGGAGCCGGCCGATGCGCCGCGCCTCTCTCCCGGCTCCTGGGGCGAGCAGCTCGTGAACGTGTGGCGCTTCAACGCGAGGATCACGTTCGCTGCCTGGACCCTGTTCTTCACCGTCCTGCTGGTCTACTACCTGGCACTGACGTGGATGCCGTCCATCCTGGCGGACGCGGGCATGGCGCAGGTGGCCGCGTTCTTCAGCACGGCCGGCATGGCGGCGGTGGGGCTGCTCGGCGTCGTGGTCGCGGCGGCGCTCGTCGAGCGCGTGGGCCGCAAGTGGCTCCTCGGCGTCACGGGCCCGCTCTCGGCCCTCGTCCTCGTGGTCGTGGCGCTCTCGCTGGGGAATCCGAGGCTCGCGGTGGCGTGGCTCCTGGTGTTCGGCTTCGTGGTGCAGATCGCCATCCCCGTGCTCTACGCGTACGTCTCCGAGCTCTATCCGACCGAGCTGCGCGGCTCGGGGTTCGGCTGGGCGTCGACGTTCAGCCGCCTGGGCGCCGGGTTCGGACCGCTCGTGTTCGCCGTCGCCTGGCCCGTGATCGGCCTGGCCACCTCGTTCCTGATCGCCGGGGGCCTCGTCCTGCTGGCCGTGGCGTGGATGGCCTTCAACGCCCCCGAGACACGCGGGGCCGCGCTGCACTAGCCACCGGATGCGGCACCGTCGGGCAGGCGGCCGTTCCCGGGAGCCCGCTGACCCCTCCAAACTGTCGGCGCCCGGGTCTAGACTCATCGGCATAGGGTCCGGGGCCCCTGGGACACCGGACCGAAGGGAGCCGTGCACGGCCCGCCGACGGGAGAGATCACCATGTTTGACCCGGACCAGCCCTTGACCGACCACGTGACCACGGGGCGCTTCATCGTGGTCTTCGCCTCGGAGGACACGGACGCTCCCGAGCTGCTGGGCTCGTGCGGCGTCCGGGACGTCGCCGATTCGCGGGACTTCGACGGGCCCCTGCTCGAGTCCGGCGGCCCGCCGGCCGGCCCGGCGGGTTCCCGCTCGGGCCCGTCGGTGCTCGGCGGAGCAGCCGGCGCAGGCGAGGGTTCGGGCTCCGTGTACTTCGCCGAGCTCGGCATCGCCGTCGTCGACGCCGATCCGGAGCAGCTGGGAACCCTGCGCACGCGCTCCATCGAACAGCGCCGCCCCCTGAGCGTCTCCCCCGAACTCGTCCACCGCGTGCTCACCGGACCACCCGGGGGCCGGGGACGCCGGGCCGCCGAGACGCCGCCTTCAGTGGACTTCGCCGACACGGCCGAGTTGACGTGGGGCCTCCAGGCGGTCCAGGCCGTCCAGTCCGGGTACACGGGCGCGGGGATCCGCGTCGCGGTTCTGGACACGGGCTTCGATTCAGCGCACCCGGACTACGCCGGGCGCGCCGTCACCGTGCAGTCCTTCATCGCCGGCGAGGACGCCCAGGACGGGCACGGCCACGGGACGCACTGCATCGGATCGGCCTGCGGCCCGCGGGACCCGGAGACGGGTCCGGGCTACGGAGTGGCCTCCGGCGCGGAGATCTTCGCGGGGAAGGTCCTGGGCAATGCCGGCTCGGGATCCGACGCCGGGATCCTCGCCGGCATCGACTGGGCCGTCCACAACGGCTGCGCCGTCATCTCGATGTCCCTCGGCGCCGACGTCGCCCAGGTCCACCCGCCGTACGTCGCCGCGGGCAAGCGCTCCCTCGCCAAGGGCTCGCTCATCATCGCCGCCGCGGGCAACAACGCCAACCGCAGGGGCGGCGACCCGGGATTCGTCGGCGTCCCGGCCAACAGCCCCTTCATCATGTCCGTCGGAGCCCTTGACTCCTCGCTCGGAGTCGCGAACTTCTCCGCCCGGACCCTGCAGGGCCGCGGCGGCCAGGTGGACATCGCGGGCCCGGGCGTCAACGTCTACTCCTCCTGGCCCATGCCGAAGCGCTACAACACCATCAGCGGCACGAGCATGGCCACGCCGCACGTCTCCGGCGTCGCCGCGCTCCTGGCCGAGGCCACGGGGCTGCGGGGCCGGGAGCTGTGGGCCGAGCTCGTCCAGGAGGCCCAGCGGCTCGAGGCGGCCTCGGTGGACGTCGGCTCCGGCCTGACGCTCGCGCCGCCGCCCGCGGACCCCTCGGTTCCCGACGGCTCCGCTCCCCGCAGCTACCAGCCGCTCTAGCCGCCCGGCACCGGAGAAAGGAAGGCACCGGCCCATGGATCAGCACATCATCGTGACCGTGGACGAGGACCACGCCGAGGACGTCGAGGGCGTCGCGGCCCGCCTGCGCGGGCTCGGCATGCAGGTCGAGAGCGTCCTCGGCTCGCTCGGCATGGTCTCCGGATCGGCGGACGATTCCTGCCGCCCGGCCCTCGAAGCCGTCGACGGCGTGGCCTCGATCGACATCCAGCAGGACGTCCAGATCGCGCCGCCGGACTCGTCCGTCCAGTAGCCACGCCACCGGCACGTTCAGCCGTCCCGGGGGTCCCGGCCGGCGGCCAGCTGGCCCAGCACGCGGATCAGCAGGGCGCGCTCCTGGACCTTGATCCGCTCGTGGAGGCTCTCCGCGGTGTCGCCGGGCAGGACCTCGACGGCGGCCTGGGCCAGGATCGGGCCGGTGTCCACGCCGGCGTCGGCGATGTGCACCGTGCAGCCGGTGACCTTCACGCCGTAGGCGAGGGCGTCGCGAACGCCGTGTGCTCCGGGGAAGGAGGGAAGCAGCGCCGGATGCGTATTGAGGTAGGTGCCGTCGAAGGCGTTGACGAACTCCTCGCCCACGATCCGCATGAACCCGGAGGACACGACGTAGTCCGGCGCGTAGGAGAGGCACTTCGCGGTCAGCGCATGGTTCCACTCGTCGCGCACGGCGTAGTCCTTGAAGTTCACGACGAACGTCTCGTACCCGGCCGCGGCGGCGCGTTCCACGCCATACGTCCCGTGCTTGTCGGCACCGACGGCGGCGATCTCGACCCCCTCGAGCGATCCTTCGGCGACGGCGTCGATGACGGCCTGGAGGTTGGAACCGGAACCGGAGACGAGGACCACGATGCGCATTGATCCAGTCTAGGCTTGGATCATGCCCTCGACGCCCACCCAGGACCGGTCCGCTTCCCCGCCGCGCGGGCCACAGGACGGCCGGCCGACGGCGCCGCGCCTGGCCGCGTGGACGCGGGCGGCGTTCCTGCTGGTCCTGCTCGCCTATCCGCTCTCGATGCTGCAGTTGCCATGGAAGGCGGCCGCCGTCGTCGTCGGCATCGCGGGCATCGCTGCGGGGGTCGTGGCCGCCGTCCTCGCCTTCCGCGGCCCCGCGCCGCTCGTGCTGCGGGTCTCGCTGCCGCTGGCCACGGCCGCCTGCCTCTTGTTCACGGCCTCGGCCGGCATGCAGCTCCTGTTCTACCAGCCCACGCTGGACTACGAGCGCTGCGTCGCCACGTCCGTCACGGACCGTTCGGCGGCTCAGTGCACCCGCGACTACGAGGACAAGCTGAGGCGTCTGGAAGGGATCTACGGAACATGAGCGGTGCAGGCGGCCCCCGGAGCGGGGAGCACGGGGAAGGAGCGGAGCGGGACGGCGCACAGCACGACGGCGCCGCGCGCGACGGCGCGGAGCAGGACGGGATCGTCCCGGACCTCAAGGACTGGACGTGGACCCTGGACCGGGCGTGCCCTGAGTGCGGCGCCGACGTCCGGGGCCTCTCGCCGCAGGACGTCGCGGCGCTCGTCCGCGAGAGCCTGCCGCGTTGGCAGCGGGCGCTCCTGGCCGGGCCGGAGCTGGTCCGCCGCCGCCCCGCGCCGGGGACGTGGAGCACGCTCGAGTATGCGGCACACGTGCGCGATGTCTTCCGGGTGATGCACTACCGCCTGGACCTGATGCTGACCCGGGAATCGCCGGAGTTCCCGAACTGGGACCAGGACGCGACGGCGGTCGAGGAGGACTACGCGGGGCAGGATCCGCGCACGGTGGCGACGCAGCTCGCCGCCGCCGGGCGGGGCTTCGCCGACGGGCTCGACGCCGTTCTGGGCCGCGAGCTCGCGCGCGCGGGCCTGCGCGGCAACGGCTCGGTCTTCACGGTCGAGACGCTCGCCCGCTACGCCTGGCACGACGTCGCGCACCACCTGTACGACGTCGGGGCCTGAGGCCCGCGACCGGCTCCCCGCACGCGGGGCCGGGGCCCGGGGCCCCCAGCTCCGTCTCGGCCTTCAGTGCCCGTCTCCCCGCGCGCGGGGCCGGGGCTATCCCGACGCCCCGGAACCGGTGCCCAAGCCCGCGGCGGCGCCACCGGCCGCGCGGGAAGCCGGGCCGAGGACCTAGTCCTCGAGGACGGGGTCGTGCTCGAGCATCGGTGCGGTGAGGGCGCCGATCATCGCCCCGACGGCGACCTCGGCCGCGAGCAGGAGGGCCGTCAGCCAGGGGTTCGGCCCGATCTCCGTCAGCCGGCCGATGCCGAGCGATCCGCCGGCGAGCCAGCTGCCGATCAGGGACACGATCCCGGCCACGGCGCCGGTGAAGAGCCCCAGCAGGAGCGTCGAGAGCGAGAGCGAGGCCCAGCGCGCAGTGATCTTCAGGGCCAGCCAGTCGTCGAGGTGGTCCTCGCCTTCGCGCAGGAACCACCATCCGGCGAGGAAGCCGGCGAGGACGGGCACGAGCATGAACACCCACGCGTTGCCGAGCTCGCCGGTGGGCAGCGCGCCCAGGACGGGCAGGGCCGGCAGCGGGCCGACGGTCGTCTCGAGGGTGCTGAGGGTGCTGCCCGTCCCGAGGACGACCCCTCCCCCGCTGATCCAGGCGAGCGTCCACAGGGCCAGGTTGGGCATCAGCCCGAGTTGGGCGATCGTCAGGACCGATCCGCCCACGGGGCCGGCCTGGAGCTGCTGGTAGATGTTGGAGATGTCGACCCAGCGCACGGCGAGGTCGATGGACAGCACGAGCGCGGCGAGTCCGAGGGCGGCGAGGTAGCCGAGCGATCCGGCGCGGACCACGGACCACACGTAGGACCCGGCCCAGCGCGAATGCTGGCTCGTCTTGGCGATCCATGCCGCGCTGTCCACGCCGATGAGCCGGGACCAGGATCCCGCCTCGCGGTAGGCGCCGACGACGACGCCGGCCCCGGAGGCCACGAGCGGGATGAACGCGGCCGCGGCGAGGTTCACGGAGACCTCCTCCGTGGGCACGGCGAATCCGGTCACGAGCCCGAAGAGCAGGTAGGCGCCGAGCGCTCCGGCGATGCCCTGCCACAACTGGTCGGTGTAGGAGGCACGGGCGATGCGCCGCCCGGCGCGCCACGAGAGGAAGAACGGAATCAGGGTCAGGCCGAGGGGGGTCAGGGACAGCGTGCCCGTCAGGATCTCCGCGGAGTCCGCGCCCTCCGGGATCGCCAGCTGCAGCGGCACGCCGTGCATCAGGAGCCAGGCCTGCCCGGCCAGCCGGAACACGTTCTCCAGCCTCAGGGCCTCGAAGCCGCCCGCGAACCAGACCGCGAGCAGCGGAACGACGACGAGCACGGCGCTGAGGAAGGCGCTCTGCAGGAACTCGAGCGCGCCCTGGAGCCACAAGGGCATGGGGATGCCCTCACGCAGCACCGACGCGAGTCCGTCCAGCGCGCCCTTGTGGTTCTTCGGTGGCGATCCGTCGTCGTTCCGGGGCTGCTCTTTCATCGTCTCCATGGTGCCACCCCGTCCCCTGCGGCCGGGGCAGCGACGCGGCACGGGCCGATCAGGCGAGCTCGATCAGGCCCTTGGCGAGCGCGGAGAGGGCCCCGGCGAAGGCGACGACGACCACGAAGAGTCGGGCGCTGCGGTCGCTCACGTGGCGCTGGAGGCGCTCCCCGCCGAGGATCCCGAGGATGATCGCCCCGGTGATCAGGCCCCAGGCCCACCAGTCCAGCAGCGGGAGCTGCTCGGGGTGGGTCGCGAGCTTGACGGAGACGGCCACGAGCCCGATGACCACGAAGAACGGCTGCAGGGTCGCCGCGAAGGGGCGTTGCGGCCACCGGGCCAGGACGGCGTAGGCGCTCACGGCGGGGCCGCCGACGCCGGCCATGGCGTTCGTGAGCCCCGCGAGGAGTCCCGCGCCGACGCGGACGGGCTTGCCGTCGAAGACGCGGTTGGCGCGGCTCAGCAGGAGGGAGAGCACGAGCGCGGCGAGCACAACGGCGCCGACGAAGACGGACAGCACCGCGGACGGCAGCAGCCCGGCGGCGACGGCGCCGGGAACCGAGCCGGCCACGGAGGCGAGCGTGAGCCAGCGGAACATCGACCAGTCGATGTCCTTCCACACGCGCGGGGCGATGAGGGCGGAGGACACGACGCCGCAGATGTTCACGAGGAACACGCCCGCATGGGGCCCCAGGAGCAGCACGAGGAACGGGGCGACGAGCATCGCGAACCCGAGTCCGGCGACGCGCTGGGCCACGGCTCCGACGACGATGAAGGCGAGGACGGCGGCGAGCAGGGCGGTTTCCACCCGGCCCAGCCTACCGACGGGCGGACGCCCCTCCGGCATCGGGACCGGGCTTCCGCCTCTGAACGTTCACGTGCGGCGTGCGTCGGGTTCACCGGCGGGAAACCCGCGGCGCCCACGCTGGAGGGGTGAAGATCGCTGTGGTCGCGGAATCGTTCCTCCCCCATATGAACGGCGTCACCAACTCCGTTCTGCAGCTCCTGGCGCATCTGCGCCGGACGGGACACGACGCCGTCGTGCTGGCCCCCGCGTCGTCCTGGGCCGGGCCGGCGTGGGCGGCGGAGCCGGCACCGGACACGGTCGAGGGCTTCCCCGTCCACCGGCTCCCCGCGCTCCCGCTGAACGGCTACCCCAACGTGCGGGTCGCGGCCGGCACCGTGGCCCGGGTGCGGCGGCTGCTGGCCGAGGCCGCCCCGGACGTCGTGCACGTGGCGAGCCCCTTCGTCCTCGGCTGGCGGGCCATCCAGGCGGCGCAGCAGCTCGGCCTGCCGACGGTCTCGGTCTACCAGACGGAGATCCCCGCCTACGCGGCCCGCTACGGCGCTCCGTGGCTCGAGCAGCTGCTCTGGAACCACGTGCGGACCATGCACGAGGCCTCGACCGCCACCCTCGTGCCCAGCAGCCATTCGATGAACCAGCTGCGATCGGCCGGCGTCCCGCGCCTGCGGATGTGGCGCCGCGGCGTCGACACGGAGCGCTTCCACCCGTCCCGCCGCTCCGAGGAGCTGCGCGCGGAGCTCGCCCCGGGCGGCGAGCAGCTCATCGGCTACGTCGGCCGCCTCGCCGCGGAGAAGCAGGTCGAGGACCTGGCCGTCCTGGATGCGCTCCCGGGGACGCGCCTCGTCGTGGTCGGCTCGGGGCCGCTCAAGGAGCAGCTGCGGCGGGCCCTGCCCCGCGCCCATTTCGCCGGTTTCCAGGGCGGCGTGGACCTGGCCCGCACGGTCGCCTCGTTCGACCTGTTCGTCCACCCGGGCGAGGCGGAGACGTTCTGCCAGACCATCCAGGAGGCCATGGCGTCCGGCGTCCCCGTGGTCGCCGTGGGCCGCGGCGGGCCGCTGGACCTCGTGGATTCGTCAAGGACGGGGTGGATCTACGCCCCCGGCGACCTCGCGGACCTGCGCCGGCGCGTCGAGGACCTCGTGTACGACGACGCCAAGCGCGCCGCGTTCGCGGCCGCGGCCCTCGCCTCGGTCCAGGGCCGCACGTGGCCGGCGTTGTGCGACGAGCTGCTGGGACACTACGCCCGCGCCATCGAGGTCACGTCCCGCCGCCTGCACGCCGAGGCCCTGCACCACATCGGGCTGTAGGACGGCGCTCCGGCGGCGTCCGACGGGCACCCGGGCCCGCGCGGGCGGCGCCCCGGAATCCGCCGGCCCCTAGGGCGCCGGGGCGGCCGCGACGCGCTTGAGGCCGAGCTCCGACGTCGGAATCCGGTAGCTCTCCCGGGCCGTCAGCGCCGAGCCGGCGGCAACGACCGCGATGATGGCGGTGAAGATGCTGATCGGCACCCAGCCGCCCGGCTCCAGTCCGCCCATGGCGGCGACGATCGACGGGGCGAAGCCGGCCATCAGGAAGCCGAGCTGCGTGCCGATCGCGAGGCCGGAGAAGCGCACCTTGGCGCTGAACATCTCGGCGTAGAAGGACGGCCACACGGCGTTCGCGGCGGCGTAGGCGCCGGAGAACACGGCGATCGAGAGCGCGAACTGGAGCAGCGTGTTCCCGGACTCCATGGAGAGCAGGTAGAACGGCATGACGGCCGCGCTGCCCAGGGCGCCGTAGACGAAGACGGGCTTGCGTCCGATCCGGTCGGCGAGCATGCCGAACAGCGGCTGGGTGCCCAGGGCCACGACGTTGCCGGCGACCACGAGCCACAGGGTGATCGACTCGTCGACGCTGCCGACCTGCTTGCCGTAGGTGATGGCGAGGGTCCCGTAGACGGTCGAGACGGCGGCGATGAACGCGCACAGCACCACGCGCAGCACGTCGCGCCAGTGGTCCCGCAGCAGCACGCCGACGGGGAGCTTGACGATCTCCTGGTTGGCCTTGGCCTTCTCGAACTCCGGGGTCTCGTGGAGGGACTTGCGGATGAAGTAGGTGACCACGACGACGACGGCCGAGAGCCAGAACGGGATGCGCCAGCCGATGCCGAACTTGATCTCGTCGGGCAGGGCGACGACGGGGATGAACACGAGCGCGGCGAGGATCTGCCCGCCCTGGGTGCCCGTCAGGGTCCAGGAGGTGAAGAACGAACGGCGGTCGTCCGGGGCGTGCTCGAGCGTCAGCGAGCTGGCTCCGGCCTGCTCGCCGGCCGCGGAGAGGCCCTGCATGAGGCGGGCCAGCACAAGGAGGCCGGGTGCGAGCCAGCCCACCTGCTCGAAGGTCGGCAGGCAGCCGATGAGGAACGTGGAGACGCCCATGAGCAGGAGCGTGAACATGAGGACCTTCTGGCGGCCCACGCGGTCCCCGAAGTGCCCCAGGACGACGGCGCCGACGGGGCGGGCGATGTAGGCGAAGCCGAACGTGGCCAGCGACATGACGGCCGCGTTGGCGTCGGCGTCGGGGAAGAAGACGTGCGGGAAGATCAGCGCGGCGGCGGCGCCGAAGATGAAGAAGTCGTAGTACTCGACGGCGCTGCCCATGAAGCTGGCGAGCGCGGCCCTGACCGGCGTGCGGCCCTGTTGCGGTTCCACGTCCGGCGACGGCGGCGTCGCGGTGGCTGCGTGGGTCATGGATTCTCCTTGGGACGGGGGGACGGAGTGGAGCGGGGGCTCCTGCGTCGAAAGATGCGCGCTATGCGCACATCTGTACGGAATGCGTACAATTGTGTCTAGAATAGATCCAGGTCACATCACACGCAACATCGCGTCACACTCTGCGAAAGAATCAGGTAACACCCGCCGAGGGAAAAGGACACCACGTGAGCACGACATCCGAATCGTTCCTGGTGGGGCTCATCGGCGACGGCGTCACGCCGTCCCTGACCCCGCCCATGCACGAGGCCGAGGGCGACGCCCAGGGCCTGCGCTACCTCTACCGCCCCGTCGACCTGACGCCGCTCGGCCGCGACGGCGCGGACGTCGGCGAGCTCCTGCGGGCCGGCCGCGACCTGGGCTTCAACGCCTTCAACGTGACCCACCCCTGCAAGCAACTGGTCCTGGAGCACCTCGACACCCTCTCCGACGACGCCCGCCGCCTCGGAGCCGTCAACACCGTGCTTATCCGCGACGGCCAGCTCCACGGCGAGAACACCGACTTCTCCGGGTTCGCCCACGCCCTGCGGACCGGGCTCGACGGCGCCGCCCTCGGCACCGTCGTCCAGCTCGGCGCGGGAGGCGCGGGAGCCGCCGTGGCCTACGCCCTCCTGGCCTCCGGCGTCGAACACCTGCGGCTCCTGGACCTCGACGCGGACCGGGCGGAGGAGCGCGCCGCCGCGCTGCGGGCCCTCTTCCCCGGGCGCGACGTCACCTCCGGTACGCCGGACGACGCCGCTGCCGCCCTGGCCACGGCCGACGGGCTCGTGCACTGCACCCCCGTGGGCATGCACCAGCATCCCGGGCTGCCCGTGGACGCGGCCCTCCTCGACGCGCGGCCCTGGGTCGCCGACATCGTCTACCGGCCCGTGGAGACGGAGCTCGTGCTCGCCGCCCGCGCGGCCAGCTGCCGCGTCCTCGACGGCGGACACATGGCGGTCGGCCAGGCCGTCGACGCCTTCCGGCTGATCACCGGGCGCGAGCCGGACGCGGAGCGGATGCGCGCGCACTTCCTGTCCCTCCTCGAGCAGGGGCTCTAGGCCATGCGCACCTCCATCGCCACGGTCTGCCTCTCCGGGACGCTCGAGGAGAAGCTGCATGCCTGCGCCGAGGCCGGCTTCGACGGCGTCGAGATCTTCGAGCAGGACCTGCTGGTCAGCCCGCTCTCCCCGGAAGAGGTGCGCGCCCTCGCCGACCGGCTCGGCCTGACGCTGGACCTGTACCAGCCGTTCCGCGACTTCGACGGCGTCGCCGAGGACGTGCTCGTCGAGAACCTGCGCCGCGCCGAGGCCAAGTTCCAGGTCATGAACCGGCTCGGGATCGACACCATCCTGGTCTGCAGCAACGTCGCCACGGCCACGATCGACGACGACGAGGTCATGGCGTCCCAGCTGCGCCGCCTCGGAGACCTCGCGGCCCGCTACGGCGTGCGGATCGCCTACGAGGCGCTCGCCTGGGGCCGCTTCGTGAACACCTACGGCCGCGCGTGGCGGATCGTCCAGCTCGCCGACCACCCCCACGTCGGGACGTGCCTGGACAGCTTCCACATCCTCTCCCGCGGCGACGACCCCTCCGGGATCGAGGACATCGACCCGGAGAAGATCTTCTTCGTCCAGCTCGCCGACGCACCCGTCCTGTCGATGGACATCCTGTCCTGGAGCCGCCACTACCGCGTGTTCCCGGGCCAGGGCGGCTTCGACCTCGCCGCGTTCCTCGTGCACCTGGTCCGCTCCGGCTACACGGGGCCCGTGTCGCTGGAGATCTTCAACGACGTCTTCCGCCAGTCCAACGTGCAGCGCACCGCCGTCGACGCCCTGCGCTCGCTGCAGTGGCTGCAGAACCGCTCGGGCCACCGGATCGCGAACGCGCTGGCCGCCGGCGCCGCCCCCCTGCCCGAGCCGCACATGGAGCTCACGCAGCTGCCCGTCGTGGAACCTCCGAGCGGGATCGACTTCGTGGAGCTGCGCACCGACGAGCCGGATGCCGTCGCCGAGGTCCTCTCCCAGCTGGGATTCGCCTTCCGCGGCCAGCACCGGCGCAAGGCCGTCCAGTTGTGGACGCAGGGCGCGGCGCGCGTCGTGATCAACGGGCAGCGGGCGCGTGCGACCGAGCCCAGCATCTCGGCCCTCGCGTTCCAGGTCGCCGACGCGCGCACCGGATACGAGCGTGCGCTCGAGCTCAAGGCGCGGCCCGTCGCCCGGCACAACACGGCCGACGAGGAGGAACTGCACGCCGTCCGGGCGCCGGACGGCACCGAGGTCTTCTTCGCCGCGGCCGGCACCGAACCGGCCTGGACCCGGGAGTTCGGCCCGGGCGCCATTCCGCCGTCCGGCGCGTCGAGCACCGGCCCGTCCCCGACCGGCACCGCCGCACAGGCGGCGCCGGGCACGGAAGGCACTGCGTCCGGCGTCGTACCCGGCGAGCTCATCGAGTCGGTCGACCACGTCAACCTGGCCCAGCCGTGGCAGGCCTTCGACGAGGCCGTGCTGTTCTACGAGAGCGTCCTGCGGCTCACCACGCGGCCCGGGACGGAGGTGCCGAGCCCCGCGGGGCTGATCCGCAGCCAGGTGGTGCGCACCGGCGACGGCGCGGTCCGGCTGGCCCTGAACCTGGTCCCCCACGCGCTCGACGCCGACGGCACGGCGCGCTCCTATCCCGAGCACGTGGGCTTCGCGACGCGGGACATCGTCGCGGTCGCCGAGCGCGCCAAGGCGGCGGGGATGGACTTCCTCCCGGTTCCGGCGAACTACTACGAGGACCTCGCGGCCCGCTTCCGGATCCCCGAGGAGGAGCTCGGGCTGCTGCGCCGGCTCGGGCTGCTCTACGACGAGGACGACGACGGGGCCTTCCTCCACTTCTACACGGAGACGATCGGGCAGGTCTTCTTCGAGGTCGTCGAGCGGCGCGGCGGCTACGATGGCTACGGCGCGCCCAACGCGCCCGTCCGCCTCGCCGCCCAGTTCGAGCGCTCGCGCCGTGGCGGCGAGAGGACCTAGATCCAAGGAGCCGCGTGAGCGAGGGCATCGAGCCGGGCAACGGCCACTACTACGTCAAGTCCGCCGAGAAGACGCTGAGCGTGCTGCTCGCGTTCACGGCCGCGGGCTCGGCGCTGTCGGTGACGCAGGTGGCCGAGGCGACGGACCTGAGCCGGGCGGCCGCCCGCCGCTTCCTGCTGACGCTGACCGACCTCGGGTACCTGAGCACCGACGGGACGCTGTTCCGGCAGACCCCGCGCGTCCTGGACATCGGGGCGGGCTACCTGGCCGGGCTGAGCCTGCCGCGCGTCGCCGAGCGTCACCTGGCCGAGCTCGCGCACCGGCTGGACGAGACGGCGACGCTGAGCGTGCTCGACGGCCAGGACGTGCTGTACATCGCGCGCGTCGCCGCGCCCCGGCTGCATACCGTCACGCTCAACATCGGCAACCGCCTGCCCGCCTGGGTGACGTCGATGGGCCGCGTGCTGATCGCGTCGCTGCCCGAGCCGGCGCGGGAGGAGTTCCTCGCGGGGATCGTCCCGCAGGAGTACACCTCCCACACGATCCGCGGCGTCGACGAGCTCCGGGCCGAGCTCGACGTGGTGCGCCGGCGCGGCTGGAGCCTCGTCGACCAGGAGCTCGACGAGGGGCTGCGCGGCATCGCCGTTCCCGTGATGCGCGGAGGCGACGTGCTGGCTGCGCTGAACATCTCCATCCGGGCCGGGCGTTCGGCGAAGGCCGCGGTGGCCGAGGAGCTCGTTCCGGCACTGCAGGCCGCTGCCGTCGCGATCGCCGACGACTTCGGCGGGCGCAGCCGGGCCGTCGCCAACTAGCGCGCTACCCCCGCAACGCGTTGGCGGATCAGGCCTCACCTCAGCCGCCCTACCCGCTCCCCCGCAACGCGTGGGCGGCTAGTGCTGCAAGACCCGGCCGGGGTCCGCGTGATCCGCACACGCGTTGGGATGACACCGTTGAACGCCTCGACATGGGTGCGGGCGAGCGCGTCGTCCGCCCACGAGTTGGCGTCCGGAGGCGAGGCGGGAGGAACCGCGGGCTAGTAGCTCGCCGGTGCGGCCCCGGCGTCGCTCCCGGTCCCGTCCGCCCCGATGAAGCGGGCCGCGAGGGCCTCGGTGCCCCGCGCGAGGAGCGCGACGTCGGCCCCGACGTTGACGAAGTCCGCCCCGACGTCGAGGTAGCGACGCGCGTGCGCCTCGACGAACGCGTTGACGCCGACGATCTTGCCGGCCGCCTTGACCGCCTCGATGGTGCGCAGGACGGCGTCGACGACGTCGGGGTGGTCCTGCTGGCCGAGCACGCCCATGCTCGCGGCGAGGTCGGAGGGGCCGATGAAGACGGCGTCGACCCCGTCGACCGCGGCGATCCCGGAGGCGTTGGCAACGGCCTCGGCGGACTCGATCTGCACGATCAGGCTGATGAACTCCCCGGCCCGGTCCAGGTAACCGGGCACGCGGTTCCAGCGGGCGGAGCGGGCCAGCGCGGAGCCGACCCCGCGGATCCCGGCGGGCGGGTAGCGGACCGCGGCGACGGCGGCGCGCGCCTGATCGGCGGTGTGCACCATGGGCACCAGGATGGACTGGGCGCCGAGGTCCAGGAACTGCTTGATCAGGACGGCGTCGTTGTCGGGGACCCGGACGACGGCGGCGCACGGGTACGCGGCGACGGCGCGCAGCTGGGCGAGGACGGACTCGAGGTTCATGGCGCCGTGCTCGGCGTCGATGAGGAGGTAGTCGAGGCCGGAGCCGGCGCAGATCTCGGCGATGCCGGCGTCGCCCGAGCAGACGAACATGCCGGCCACGGGGCGCGTGCGGTCGGCGAAGAGGTCCTTGAAGGACGCCGGAGGGTCTACTCGAAACGGCATGTCACGGTTCCCAGCGGTCCGTAGTCGGCGAAGACGGTGTCGCCCTCGTAGACCCACATCGGGCGGGTGAAGGAGCCGGCGAGGATGATCTCCCCGGCCTTGAGGCCGTCGCCGTGGGCGGCGATCTTGTTGGCGAGCCAGTAGACGCCGGCGCCGGGGTGGTTCAGGACGCCGGCGGCGACCCCGGTCTCCTCGACGGTCTGGTTCTTGTAGAGGATCGCGGAGACCCAGCGCAGGTCGACGTCGTGGGGGCGGACGGGGTTGCCTCCGACGACCATGGCGCCCATCGCGGCGTTGTCCGAGATGGTGTCCACGATGGTGCGGCCCTCCATCTCGATCCGGGAGTCCAGGATCTCGAGGGCGGGGACGACGTACTCCGTGGCATTGAGGACGTCGAAGAGGTTGGCGTTGGGGCCGTCGATGTCCTTGTTCAGGACGAAAGCGAGCTCGACCTCGATGCGCGGGTGGGTGTATTGGTCCCACTTCACCGTGCAGCCGTTCTCGAGGACCATGTCGTCGAAGATGATGCCGTAGTCCGGCTCGGTGATGCCCGTGGCGGCCTGCATGGCCTTGGACGTGAGGCCGATCTTGCGGCCGGCCAGGCGGCGGCCGTTCTCCTCGCTGCGCTGGCGCCAGAGGTTCTGGACCTTGTAGGAGTCCTCGACCGTCATGTCGGGGTACCGGGCGGTCAGCCGCGGAACGGGCGTGCGGGTGCGGCCGGCCTCGACGAGTTCGTCGGCGATGGAGGTGATCGTCTCATCATTGAGCATGCGTGGGGATCCTTACGG
Source organism: Zafaria sp. Z1313 (assembly GCF_050563205.1). Lineage (NCBI taxonomy): Bacteria > Bacillati > Actinomycetota > Actinomycetes > Micrococcales > Micrococcaceae > Zafaria > Zafaria sp. Z1313. The sequence continues at coordinate 55,404 of NZ_JBNWUK010000001.1, read as the reverse complement.
GTCTGGGCGGTGCGGTGGGAGGCGCGCGGCCGGTCCGAGCGGGCCCGGCCTCCGTGGGCCGGTCCCGTGCGGCAGGCGTGCCGTCCACCCAGTTCATGCTAGCCCGAGCCGCGACGGAGCGGCCTGTGGACAACTTCATATGCCGGGGAATTTCGCGATATGATGGATTGACACAACTTGTCAACACGAAGATGAGGACCGCATGGAACCGCCCTTCTCGACCACGCTGCGCCCGGCCCTGGCCACGGCCGCCTTGCTGGCTCTGGCCCTGACCGCGTGCAGCCCTTCGGCCGGCGAATCGCCGACGAGCGGGGCCGAGGACACGACGGCATCCACCACCTCGGCTCCCCCGACGAGTGCGAGCCCCACCGAGCCGGTTCCGGCCACCTCGACCTCCCCCGCCAAGAACCTCCCGAAGCCCGTCATGCCACCGGAGGCGAAGGAGTTCTCCAAGGAAGGCTACGAGGCGTTCGTGGAGTACTGGTTCGAGGCGCAGAACTACGGATTGGCAACAGGCGACCCTGAACCGTTCTCGGCGGTATCCGACGAGCGATGCGGGCTTTGCGCCCAGAGGTTGCAGGCGATCGAGACGTACAACGCCGATGGCGGTTGGGTTGTTGGCGGCGAGGTCTACGCCGAAAACTTCGTGACGCAGCTAGTCCCCGACGATCAGGAAATGTATCAAGGGCTCTTCATTCTCCGTCAAGAAGCCATTGCAGCCTTCGACGAAGAGGGCAACCTCAAGGATGGAACCAAGAAGGACGCGGTCAAGACGCCGTTCAACAGCTTTGCATTCTTCGACGAAGCAAGCGGCTGGAAGATGGCTGTCGTCGCCTCGGACGAGACGCTTGAGAAGATGACGGCGAACGATGGGTAGCTCATTCGCTCCCGCCGCGTCGCGCATCGTCGCTTCCTCGGTGCTCGCAGCCCAGATCTGGCTGCCTTTCACACAGTCATCTCCACCGTCCAAAAATTTGGAAGAGACGGTTGATGTAGACATGAGCGGCGGTGACGCCAACCTCGGATCGACATCGCCCGACGAATTCATCGTGCCGGGCCGGGGCGGGCCGCCACCCGGTCTAACAGAGAGCACAGGGGGCGAGGACGCCAAACCAGATCTCGACCGTGTCATCACCACTTGGGTTCCATACTGCATGGACCCCAATCTCGGGACTGGCAACATCGATTGCTTGGTCCTCACCCAGAGCCGCTGTTCTGACGGGGAGCGATTAGTGACCTACTACACGTACACCCTTCGCGATCCAACACCTCGCTCAACAGGTCGTTCCGGCTGCATCGGCGATGCCGAAGCGCCGGCAGCGGACGTCCCGGAAGAGCTGGTGATTCTGACCGCTGCCGAATTCCAGAGGCTTCCGATCCCGGGCTCGACGATCGGCATGGAACTGAACGGCTTCACGCTCCGCAACGCCCACACGAACATCTACGCCGAGTCGGACGTCCGCGAACTGACCACCACGATCCTGGGATCCGAGGTCCGGGTCCGCGCGACACCCTACGAATACCGCTGGTCCTACGGCGACGGACAAACCCGCACCACCTATGAACCAGGAGCCCCGCTCAACGACGGATCCTTCGACACCGAGACCACCACGAGCCACGTCTACACCGAGACCGGCGACTACCCCGTCGGACTGACCACCGTCTACACCGGCCAGTACTCGGTCGACGGCGGACCCTGGCTTCCCGTCGCCGGCATGGCCACCGTCCCCAGCACCCCGGCCGAGGTCAGCGTCTGGCGGACCAAGAAACTCCTCGTCGACTCCGACTGCATCGAGAACCCCGACGGCCCCGGCTGCGCCTCCCCGTTCGAGGACGACGCCGAGCGCTAATCCGCGTCGAGGGCCTCGGGGACCAGGACGTCGAACTCCGTGCGCGCGAGGCGCTCCCCGTTGACCTGCAGCTCGAGCGCGTGCCTCCCGGGGTAGTGGACGCGCGTGGTCATCTGCCGGAACGCGTGGCGCTTGCGCACCGTGGCCTCCTCGCCGGGACCCAGATCCAGGACGGCCAGCTTGAAGACCTTCTCAGACAGGCCCCCGTTGGCCTTCACGTAGTGCACCACGTAGTCCACGGCCACCCGCGCGTCCTCGCTCCCCCGGTTCACGAGGTCCGCCGTGAACTCCAGGCTCGTCGGCAACTCGACGGCCTCACGGTCCAGCGTCAGTCGCGGCACCTCGACCTGCGCGGGGACGAAGCCCAGGAGCGCCATCGCGCCCGGATGCGCCTTCTTCACGAGCGTGCGCAGCCCGTGGCGCACGACCCAGCGCGCGTCCTCGCCGCCGTCGCGCATCCAGCGCCCGGCCACCGCCACGACGAGGTCCGGGGCATGCCGCGCCAGGTCGTTCAAGTGGTTTGCCACCGAGCGCCGCACGTACTCGCTCGGATCGGCATACAGCGCGTCGAGGATGGGCACGGTCGCGCCGGGATCGGCGATCAGCCCCGGCACCCGCACCGCCCACGGCAGGTAGCTCCGCGTCCCCTCGCTGGCCAGACGGCGCACGTGTTCATCCGGATGCGACGCCCATCCCCGCGCCACGAGCAGCGAACGCTGAAGATCGTGCCGCAGCATCCGGCGGATCGGGAACTCGCTCGTCAGCCGCGGCGTCAGCTCCGCCAGCAGCACCAGTGCGTCGTCGAACGACGCCGTGGCCCCGTCGTCCAGCGCGAGCGTCACCACCGTCTCCCCCACCGGCCACACCATCCAGCCCTTCAGCCCCTCCCCGGCGAGCGCCTGGCGCACGGCGGAGGCCCCGGCGTCGTACCCGGCCCCGGAGCGCCCCAGCGAGGCGAGCATCAACCCCGACACGGCGTCCGCCCGGGCACGGATCGACATCGCGCCGTAGCCCGCCGGCAGCTCCGCCAGGCCGTCCCAGCGGATCTCCGGCGCCGCCGCCTCCAACACGGAGCGCAACCGCGCCACGACCTCCGGGGAGAGCAGCTCGTCAATGGCGCCCATGCGCGTCCTCCCGTCGCCCGGCCCCGTCCTCGGGCCGCGGCTTGAGCATCCGCGGCAGCGCGACGAGCAGGAACAGGACGGCGGCCAGCACGCCGAGGCCGATGGCGAGCGACGGTCCGATCCCGAGCATGACGTCCACGATGAAGAACACGCACGCGCTGACCATCACGCCGATGCTGACCACGGAGATCTTCACGATCCGGTGCCCGTGCCGCACCGTCGCCTCCTTGACCTGCTTGCCGAAGAAGCGGCGGTGGATCGCCACGGGAGTCATGATGAGCCCCGTCAGCAGGGCGGAGAACGCCAGGAGACCGATGTAGAAGCCCTGCTGGAACGCGCCGAGGTCCTCGAAGCGCGATTGGAACGGCAGCATCATGAGGAACGCCGTGATGATCTGCGCGCCCGTCTGCATGACGCGCAGTTCCTGGAGGAGGTCGTTCCAGTTCCGGTCGGAGCGTTCCTGCGGGGTCTCGTCCCGCCCCCGGCCCGGCCGCCCGCCGGACGTGTCGCTGCCTGTTTCCATAGGGTCAAGGTACCGGATGCCCCGGCGTCCGGACGGCCGTGTGGTCCACACACCTGCCGCGCGGGCCGCGGGCTGCATAAGCTGTCCCCCATGGACGCCCACCCCTTCGACCACATCACGTCCGAGGAGCTGCGCCGCCGCGGATCGCTCAAGTGGACGGGATACCCGGAGATGCTCGGCGCCTGGGTGGCGGAGATGGACTTCGGGACGGCGCCCGGCGTCATCGAGGCGGCGCAGGAGACGGTCGCCTCGGGCATGCTCGGCTACGCGCCCCCGCGCCTCGTGCGGAACCTGCGGGAGTCGACGGCGGCGTGGCTCGCCGCGCGCTTCGGCTGGGAGGTCGACGACGACGCCGTCCGCCCCGTGCCGACCGTCCTGTCCGCGCTCGTCGCCGCGATCCTGCACTTCTCCCCCGTGCACCGCCCGGAGGCGCCGGTCGTCTTCCTGACGCCCGCCTATCCGGGGTTCCTCGACGTGCCGTCCCGGCTGGGCCGCCGGTCCCTGCACGTGGAGATGGTTGCCGGCGACGCGGGCTGGGAGGTCGATTGGGCGGCGCTCGAGGAGGCGCTGCGCGGCGGGGCGCTCCTGATCCTGGTCAATCCGCACAACCCGCTCGGGAAGGTCTACGCGCACGCCGAGCTGGAGCGCATCTGCGACCTCGTCGACGCGACGGGATCGCGCGTCTTCGCGGACGAGGTGCACGCCCCGCTCGTGTACGACGGCGCCACGCACCTCCCGTACGCCTCGCTCGGTCCCACGGCGGCGGGCCATGCGCTGACGGCCGTGAGCGCGTCCAAGGCGTTCAACCTGCCGGGACTGAAGTGCGCGCAGGTGGTGCTTTCCAACGACCTCGACCGTCTCGTGTGGGGCGCGGTCGGCTCGATCGTGGAGGACGGGACCGCGAACGTCGGGCTGGCGGCCACGGCCGCGGCGTACGACGGCGGGGCGGCCTGGCTCGCGGGGGTGGTCGACTACCTCGACGACAGCCGCCGACGCCTCGAGGGGCTCGTCGCCGAGCACCTGCCGGCCGCCCACTACGTGGCCCCGGAGGGAACGTACCTGGCGTGGCTCGACGTCTCCCGGCTCATGCTCGGCCGCAACCCGGCCCGCTTCTTCCGGCACCAGGCCGGGGTCGCCACGGTCGGCGGGACGGACTGCGGCGAGGCCGGGCGCGGCTACGTCCGGCTGAACTTCGCCACGCCGCGTCCCGTGCTCGAGGCGATCGTGCACCGCATGGGAGCGGCCGTCGACGGCTGCGACCCCAACGACTCCGGCGACCTGGACGACTACCTCTAGCCCGCCCCGGGCGCTACCTGCCCTGGATGTCGGCCAGGAGCTGCTCGAAGGGCAGGGACTGCATCGGCCCCGCACCGGAGCTGCCCCGCGCGGAGGCGGGCTCCGCACCGGGGCCGACGTCCGGCGTCGTACCCGCTGCCTGCCCCGCGCTCCCCGTGCCCGCGGCCGCGGCACCCTGCGCCTGCGCCTGCGCCTGCGCCTGACCGAGGTTCCGCGCCACGGCGTCCGCGAGCTCGCGCCCGGCCCGGTCGCCGCGGGCGGACAGCGGGCCCTCGCCCGTGTCGCCTCCCCAGTCCTCCGGCGCGGCGAAGACGCCGGTCGGGGCGACATCGGCGCGCAGGTAGCTGAAGACGGGGCGCATCACGTGGTCCAGGACCATGCTGTGCCGGCTCGAGCCTCCCGTCGCGGCCAGCAGGACGGGCTTGCCGGCGAGCGCCTGGGGGTCGAGCACGTCGAGGAAGGACTTGAACAGTCCGCTCACGGACGCCGTGAACACGGGGCTCACGGCGATCACGGCGTCCGCGGCGAGGACCCGCTCGATGGCCTCCGCGAGCCGCGGCGAGGGGAAGCGCGTGAGCATCATGGTGGCGATGTCCACGGCGTGCTCGCGCAGCTCGACGACCTCGACCGCCGCCTCGATCCCGCGCCCGGAGAGGGCGCGGAGGGTGGACGCCGCGAGCTGGTCGCCGAGCATCCGGCTCGTGGAGGGGACCCCGAGGCCTCCGGAGAGGACCACGATGTGCGCGGACATGGGAACCGCCTTTCCTTGGGTTTCATGCGTTTGCATATAAAACCGGGGACGCGGCGGATTCATTCCCGGGGTCCGCGCGCCCTCTCCTTCCGACCCCGGCCGGCCCGCGCGGGTTCCCGATTCGGCGATGGGCTTAAGGGGTGGCGCGCCCCACCATGCCCCGTTACCGTGGCGTAGGTAAGCGCCCATCCGGGCACACGGACCAGCGAAAGGAGCCTGTTATGGGTTTGGGTGACAAGATTTCGAACAAGGCCGAGGAGCTCAAGGGCCAGGCCAAGGAAACGATCGGCGACCTGACGAACAACGAGTCGCTGCAGGCCGAGGGGGCCGCCGACAAGGCGGCCGCCGGGGCCAAGCAGGCCGGCGAGCACGTCAAGGACGCCGCGCAGGACCTCAAGGACGGCTTCAGCAAGTAGCCTCCTGCACGGAAGCGCCGCCCCCGTTCGCGTGGGGCGGCGCTTTTTTATGCGGGTACGACGCCGGCGCCACACCGGCCGCGGCTACGTCGCCTAGTTCTCGCGGTCGCCCGGAGAGTCGTCCCACAGCTTCTGAAGCACGTTGCTGCCGCCGATGCGGCGGTAGATCCCGTAGCCGATCATGCACAGGCCGAGGAACATCGCGAAGAACAGCGATCCCCCGGCCCCGGATCCGCCCAGCCCCACGGCGCTGAACCAGGCGCTGAAGAGCAGGAGCGCCAGGCCCCAGCCCGTCAACGCGGCCCCGGGGAGATGGCGGGTCCTCATCGGGCGGCCTCCCCGTGTTCCACCCGCTGCGGCGATGTACTGGTGTCCCATGGCGCTCGCTCCTTTGCTGCGGCCTCACCGGCCAACGCAGCCGGTTGGATACCCCAACGGTAAACTCGCCGTCAACACCGGACAAGGGGTGGACGGCGACCGTCACGGCCTTGTGATCTGCCGGCCCCGGCGACCGCCCGCGCCATGCATCCAGGCCGCCCGTCCGGCTACGGCGAGGCCTTGCCGCCGTTCACGTTCAGCGTCTCTCCGACGACGTAGCTGGACTCCGCCGACGCGAGGAAGACGTAGGCCGGCGCCACCTCGACCGGCTGGCCGGCCCGCCCGAGGGGCGTGTTGTGGCCGAATTCCGGGAGCTTGTCCTTCGGCTGCCCGTCGGAGACCTGCAACGGCGTCCACACCGGGCCCGGCGCCACGGCGTTGACCCGGATCCCCTTCGGCGCGAGCTGCATGGCCAGGCCCTTGGTGAAGCTGTTGATCGCGGCCTTCGTGGAGGCGTAGTCCAGGAGGTTCGGTGACGGGTCGTAGGCCTGGATCGACGTCGTGTTGATGATGCTGGCCCCTGCGGGCAAGTGCTTGAGCGCGGCCCGCGTGATGCTGAACATGGCCATGATGTTGACCTGGAACGTCTCGAGGAGCTGCTGTTCGTCCAGGTCCTCCAAGCGGTCCACGCTCAGCTGCTTCCCCGCGTTGTTGACCAGGATGTCCAGCCCGCCCAGGGCCTCTGCGGCCTGGTCCGCGAGGCCGTTGCGGTACCCGGAGTCCATGAGGTCGCCGGGGAAGCCGATGCCGACGCGCCCTTCGGCCTCGATCAGCGCGATGATGCGGCGCGCGTCCTCCTCTTCCTGCGGAAGGTAGGCGATTCCGACGTCCGCGCCCTCGCGTGCGAAGGCGATGGCCACGGCCGCGCCGATGCCCGAGTCCCCGCCCGTGATGAGCGCCCTGCGCCCCTTGAGGCGGCCCGTGCCGCGGTAGCCGTCCTCACCGAGGTCGGCACGGGGCTGCAGCAGCGCATCGAGCCCCGGTTCGGGCTGGTCCTGCTTCGGCGGCGAGATCCGCGGGTGCCTCGTGACGGGGTTGTCCAGCGTCAGCTGCCCGGAATCACCCACCGTCGTGCTCGCTTCGCGCATGTCCGTGTTGGCCTCGTTGTCGTCCCGCATGGTGCCGTCCTTTCGTGGTTGGAACTCATCCGGCGTCGAACCGGTCCTCGTCCTCGCTGCCCGCGCGCTCGCGGCCCCGGTTGCCTCCGCTGCCGTCCGGCAGCTCATCCGCGTCCGGCCGCACCCGGGAATCGACGACGTCCTCGGCCCGCCGCTCCGAATCCGAGTCCGAGTCCGCAGGATCCTGGCCGTCGTCGCCGGGGATCGCGGCCCCGGCGGACTCGGAGTCCGCCGGATCGGCGCCCGGGAGGCCCGGGCCGGGGCGCTCCAGCAGCGCGTCGACGTCCTTCAAGGGGTCGACGGCGTCGAGCGTTCGCGGGTCGTCGGACGAACCCTCCTCGACGGGCTGGCCGTCGCGGCCGTCCAAGGGCTCGGAATCCGGCGAGCGGGGCGCTGAGCCCGTGAACTCGGGCTGTTCGGTCGGTGACATGGTCGTCTCCTTCGCGTGGGTGGTGGGTCCGGGGAGGAGCTCCCCGGTGGTCGGACGTCCGGGCACCGCGCCTCCACGAGGCGCCGTCCCGGGACGTGCGCCGGGTAGTACAGCCTAGGAGTCGCGCAGGGCCTTGATGAGTCCCGCCTTCGCCAGCCCGGAGTAGCCCTCGAGGCCGATCTCCCTGGCTCGCTGCCGAAGCTCCTCGACCGTCCAGTCCTCGTAGCTGCCGGAGCTTCCGCCGCGTTCCCCGACGGCCTTGCGGCCGTCCCGGGCGGCGGCGTTGGCGATGCGGGCGGCCTTCTGCTTCGACTCGCCCTCGTCCCGGAGCTTCTCGTAGAGTTCCGGATCCTTGATGCCGGGATCGTCGGCTGCGCCTCCGCCGGATCCGGTGGACCTCTGCTGCCCTGCCATGCGTGCGACCTCCGTACGTGGACTGCTGGGTGGACTGCGCGCGCCGCCGGATCGGGGAGAACCGGAGCACCCCGCCACCATAGGCACGGACCGGCCCCCCGGGTCAATGGTTGTGCTGGCGACGCCGATTCCCGGTGTCGGCGGGCGTGGGAACGGACCATCCCGGGGATTCGGGACGGTCCGTGCTACTGGCTGAGGCAGTGGTGGGCATCCGCCGCGTCGGCTTCCCGCGCCGGCGGCGGGACGGGCGTCCTAGCCGCCGCGCTGATCGGGATGGAATCCGCCGGGGTAGTCGAGCGCGCTCGGCCCGACGAACCAGCGGACGAGCCCCATGCCGATCATGAGCAGGCCGAAGACGGCCCCGATGACGACGGGCGAGAGGCCGCCGCCCTGGACGGCGACGACGATCGCGAACGCCGAAAAGAGGGCGATGACCAGCAGGCCCGCGACGATCAGGACCTTGCCGTTGTGCGCCGCCTGCTCCCGGACGGGATCGTGGCGGTCGAGGTGTACGTGGTGAAACGGTCCAGCCATGACAAGTACCTCCTATGCCGCTGGTACTGCCAACGGTAGACCTGCCCACGCCAGAGTCAAGGGGCCGGACCCCGCACGCCCGAGGGGTCCGGCACGCGGCCGGGCCCCTCGTCGACGTACCGCGCGGGGACGCCTCAGGACACGGCGGCCCCGTTCTGCTTGGCGCGCTCGATCTGCTCCTGGCGCTCCTCGGCGGCCTGCTCCGTCAGGCGCGCGCCGGCCTCGGCGTCGCGGGTCAGGTTCTCCCCCGAGCCGGGATCGAAGATATGCAGGCGGCGCGTGTCCAGCCACAACTCCGCCGGATGCCCGCCACGGATCCGGCTCGCGGCGTCGAGCGTGACGACGACCTGCGGGCGCAGCTCCTCGGCGTCCATGTCCGCCGCGAGGCCCTGCAGCAGGTCCCGCACCTCGGGGCTCGGCTCGAAGTCGATGTAGCCGTACTGCTCGTTGCCGAGCCACTCGGTGTGGGTGAGCTCCGCCTGGAACCGCGAGCCGTGCTGGAGCTTGTGCTCCTCGACGAGCGAGGCGTCTTCGAAGAACTCGGGCCGCACGCCGAGCAGCACGACGTCCTTCCCACGCGCCACGGCGGCCTTCTCCTCGGGAACCGGGATGTCTCCGATCGGGGTCTTCAGGACGGTGCCGTCGAGCGTGGCCGGAAGGAAGTTCATCGACGGGCTGCCGATGAATCCGGCGACGAACAGGTTCACCGGCTGCTCGTACAGCTCCCGCGGCGAGGCGATCTGCTGCAGGAGGCCCTTCTTCAGCACGGCCACGCGGTCGCCGAGGGTCATGGCCTCCGTCTGGTCGTGGGTGACGTAGACGGACGTCGTGCCGAGGCGGCGCTGCATCTGCGAGATCTCCGAGCGCATCTGCCCGCGCAGCTTGGCGTCGAGGTTGGACAGGGGCTCGTCGAACAGGAACGCGTCGGCCTGCCGGACGATCGCGCGGCCCATGGCCACGCGTTGGCGCTGGCCGCCGGAGAGGTTGCCGGGCTTGCGCTCCAGGTGGTCCATCAGCTCCAGCGTCTTCGCCGCCGACGTCACGCGCTCGCGCACCTGCTCCTCGGTGAACTTCCCCTTGGCCAGGCGGAGCGGGAACGCGATGTTCTCGAACACCGTCAGGTGCGGGTAGAGGGCGTAGTTCTGGAACACCATCGCCAGGTTTCGGTCGCGCGGCGCCTTCTCGTTGACCCGCTTGCCGTCGATGAGCAGGTCGCCGCTCGTGATGTCCTCCAGTCCCACGATCATGCGCAGGAGCGTGGACTTGCCGCAGCCCGACGGGCCCACGAGGATGATGAACTCCCCGTCGGCGATGTCGATGGACACGTCGTTGACGGCCGGGAAGCCGTCGTCGTACTTCTTGACGATGTTCTTCAGGGTGATCGATGCCATGGAAACAGTCCTTTTCGAATGGTGCGGGCCCTAGCCCTTGACGGCGCCCTGGGTCAGGCCGGAAACGATTTGCCGCTGGAACAGGAGCACCAGCAGGACCACGGGGATGGTGACGATGATCGCCGCCGCCGAGATCGCCCCCGTCGGCGATTCGAACTGCGAGGCGCCCGTGAAGAACGCCAGCGCCGCCGGGACGGGCCTCGCCGCCTCGGTGGAGGTGAGCGAGATGCCGTAGACGAAGTCGTTCCAGGCGATGAAGAACGCGATGATCGCCGTCGTGAACACCCCCGGCGCGGCCAGGGGGACGATCGCCTTGCGGAACGCCTGCCACGTCGTGGCCCCGTCGACCTGCGCGGCCTGCTCGAGCTCCCACGGAATCTGCCGGAAGAACGCGGCGAGCGTCCAGATCGAGATCGGCAGGGTGAGCGAGAGGTAGGGGATGATGAGGCCGAGCCACGTGTCGTACAGCCCGATCGTGCGCCACACGTTGAACAGCGGGGTGACGATCGAGATGACGGGGAAGATCGAGACCGCCAGGGCGGTGGTCAGGATGAGCTTCTTCCCCGGGAAGTCGAGCCGGGCGATCGCGTACGCGCACAGGGTCGCGAGGACGACGGCGACGAAGGTCGCGATGAGCGCGATCCCTATTGAGTTGCGCAAGGAGCTCAGGAACAGCTCCTGCGCGTCCCCGACGAGGATCTGCTCGTAGTTCACGCTGGACCAGCGGGTCGGCAGGAACTTGCCGTTCGCGAGGTCGGAGGGCTGCTTGAAGCTCGTGGCGAAGATGGACGCCACGGGGAACAGCGCGTAGAGGACGACGACGACGGAGATGACGGCCCAGACGATCCGGGTCCTGGTCTTGGAGCCCTGCATCACTTTCCTCCCCGGGTACCGGCCAGATCGACCTTGAACAGCTTGATGGCGATGAAGCAGATCAGCAGGACGCAGATGAACAGCAGCACCGAGACGGCCGAACCGAGCCCGATCTCCAGGCGCCCGATCGATGTCCTGTAGGCGAGCAGCGAGAGCACTTCCGTGCCGTACGCGCCGCCCGTCATGATGAAGACGTTGTCGAAGATCCTGAAGGCGTCCAGCGCCCTGAACAGGACGGCCACCATGATGGCGGCCTTCATGTTCGGCAGGATCACGCGCTGCATCTGCTGCCACCAGGTGGCGCCGTCGACCTTGGCCGCCTCGGTCAGCTCGTCGGGCACCTGGGCCAGGCCGGCCAGCAGCAGCAGCGAGATGAACGGGGTGGTCTTCCAGATCTCGGAGGCCATGATGACGAACAGCGAGGTCCAGGTGCCGGCGAACCAGTTGGTCTCCTCGCCGATGCCCGGGACCCAGTCGAACCAGCTGTTCACGAAGCCCGAGTTGATGTCGAACATGTAGAACCAGGCGAACGCGGAGACCACGGTGATGATGCCGTACGGCACCAGGATCGCGGTCCGCAGCCAGCCGCGGACCGACTTGAGCGCCTTGCTCATCACGAGCGCCAGGGCGAAGCCGAGCACGAGCTCGACGACGACGGTGACGACGGTGATGAGCAGCGTGACGCCGAGGCCGTTCCAGAAGACCGGGTCGGTGAGGATGACGGCGTAGTTCTTCAGGCCGATGAACCCGCGGTCGTCGGGCGCCGTGAGGCGGAAGTTGAAGAGCGAGTCCCAGACGGCCTGGAGGATCGGGTACAGCGTCACGAGGAGCATGATGACGAACGCCGGGCCGGCGAGCCACCAGCCGAGCCGGCGTTCGGCCCGCCGGCGGTCGCTGAGCACGATCTTCTGGTTCTGGTTCCTCGAGCGCCGTGCCTCCGCCCGGGGTCCGGTGGTGGTAGTCACAGCAGCCTCTCCCCTCTCAGGACCTCGGTGATGAAGTCGGAAGTGTTCTTCGGCGTCGTGTCGGGATCAACGCCCGACGGCGGGGCCCAGTTCTGCTGGATCCCCGTGGAGACCTCGTTGTAGTACGGGGTCTGCGGGCGCGGCGCCGACTGGTCGAGCGACTCGCGGATGGTCTCGGCCATCGGGAACTGCTCGATGATCGACGGGTCGTCGTAGGCCGTGGAGTCCGACGGCGGGTTGCCGTTGGTCACGAAGTACTCCACCTGGTTCTCCGTCGAGACGATGCACTCGATCGCCTGGTACGCGAGCTCCGGGTTCCGGCTCTCGGACCCGACCCCCAGGTTGATGCCGCCGAGCGGCGGCGCGGACGGCGTGCCTTCGACCGTCTGCGGGTAGACGCCCCAGCCGATGTCCTCGATGAGCGAGGCGTCGAGGTTGCCCGCGTCGACGCCGGCGTTGGTCGCGGGCCAGACGAACGGCCAGTTGACCATGAACGAGCCGCGTTGGCCCTGGAACTGCAGCATCGACTCGTTTTCCGCCTGGGTCGGCAGGCCGGGACCGCCGAGGCCCTCCCGGCCGATCGTGGCGACGATCTCCGCGGCCTTGCGCCCCGCCTCCGATTCGAGGCCGAGCCGGACCTCGTCGGCCGTCGCCTCCGGGTTGGTCACGATGTTCTCCCCGCTGGATTCGATGAGCGCGTTGACCCATACCGTCATCGACTCGGCCCTGGCCCCCTGGACGCCGAGGTGCTTGTCCTGGTCGCGGGCGGCGTCGATGATCTGGTCCCACGTGACGGAGCCCGACATGTCCAGCCCCGCGGCCTCGGCGACCGATTTGCGGTACCAGAGGATCTGCGTATTGGCCCAGAACGGGACCGTGACGAGCTCGTCCTTCCACATCGCCCCGGCGAGCGCGCCCTCGAGCGTGTTCCCGGTGGTGCGCTGGGCGACGTCGGCGGGGACGGGAGCCAGGAATCCGGGCTCGGCGAGTTCGGGAATGAAGGGCGGGTCGAGGCTCATGATGTCGAGCGAGGTGTCGCCGGCGGCGAGGCGCCGGGCGAGCTGTTCGCGCTGGGACGAGGCGTCGGACGGCAGGAGCGTGACCTCGATGCGGTAGTCGCCGCCCGCGTCGGCGGTGCACTTCTGCGCGAGCGCCGCCTGTCCGCCGTCGTCCGGGTTGATGTACCAGGTCAGGACCGGCGGCCCTTCCTCCGCCGGGCCGCACCCGGACAGCAGGAGGCCCGCCGCTGCGACGGCCACCACGGTGGCACGACGCCGGCGGCGGGCCGCCGCGGGTGGTTGATTCTTGGGCATTGTCACAGGCCTCCAGATCGTCTTGTCCACACTTCTCGTGTCCAAGACCGTCGGCACCTGTCACAGGCCAACGGCCTCTGTGACTAGACCCTATGCCGGAAAGGTGTCGCGCGCCACAGTCCGCCGCCCGCGGCGCCGACGTGTGTGGTTTACCTGCCGGACACCTCCCTGATGCCCCGACGCCGGACTACTCGACCGTGAAGGTCACCGAATGCCATCCCGAGGCCCCGTCCGGGACCGGGTCGGCCCGCTCGGCCGTCTGCGCTTCGCCGTCGCCGTCGACGGCGCGCACCGTGACGGTGTGCCGGCCCGGCGCGGCGTCGGCCCACGCGTAGGACCACTGCCTCCACGTGTCGACGGAGGCCTCGGCGGCGAGCTCGGCCTCCACCCAGTCGCCGTCGTCGATCCGCACCTGCACGCCGGAGATCCCGCGCTGCTGCGCCCACGCGGTCCCGCCGAGGGCCACGGAACCGGCCGGGACGCGCGCGAACCCGCGGGGCACGTCGATCCTGGAGGCGAGCTTGATGGGCCCTCGATCGGACCAGCCCCGGTCCGTCCAGTAGGCCGTCTTCTCGTCGAAACGGGTCACTTCCAGGTCGACGACCCATTTCGTGGCCGAGACATAGCCGTAGAGTCCGGGGACCACGAGCCGCACCGGGAAGCCGTGCTGCAGCGGCAGCGGCTCGCCGTTCATGCCGACGGCGAGCAGCGCATCCCGCTCGTCGGTCAGCACCTCGAGCGGGGTCGAGGCGGAGAAACCGTCGATGCTCGTGGACAGGAGCATGTCCGCCTCGTCGAGCGGGCGGGCGCGGTCCAGGAGCTTGCGCACCGGGTAGCCGAGCCACCGGGCGTTGCCGGCCAGATCGCCGCCGACGGGGTTGGAGACGCACGTCAGGGTCACCCAGGCCTCCTCGAGCTCGAGGGCCAGGAGCTCGTCGAAGCCGAGCGTGAACTCCTCCTCGACGAGACCGTGGACGCGCAGCGACCACGTCGAGGGATCCACTTCCGGCACGACGAGCGCCGTGTCGATCCGGTAGAAGCCCGTGTTTGGGCTCTGCCACGGCGGCATGCCCTCGATTCCCGGTTCGAGGCCGTCGGGCAGCGGAGGCGCGGGGCTCGCGGGCGCAGGCAGGCGGAGCGCGTCCCGCGTCGCCGCTGCCAGGTTGCGGACCCCCGAGGCGGCGCGCCCGGCGAGCGTTCCCGCCGCGGCCAGGAGCGCCGCCGCACCGGCCCAGGCCAGGAAGGCCCGCCTCCCGGACCCGCCGGACGACGCCGGAGCCCCGCCTTCCGTACGCAGTTCAGTGGCCACCGGTCCCTCCTGCAGGGCGGCCTCGGCCCGGGGGCGCAGGAAGGCCAACGCGGCGAGGCCGGAGAACACGCCGACGATGGTCGGCACGACGTCGAGCGGCCCGGTCGCCGGACGGCTCAGGACGCTCGCGGACATGGCGACGCCGAGGGCCGCGATGGCTGCGTAGGCGGCATTCGGACGGCGCCTCGAGAGCAGGCCGATCCCCGCCGCGGCCACCGCGGCGACGAGGGCGATGGACACGAAGAGCGCGATCTTGTCCGCGGTCCCGAACAAGCCGATGGCGAGGTCCTTGAGCCAGGGCGGCGTGATGTCGATGAACGACCCGCCCATCGCCACCATGGGCGACGACGATCCGCCGAAGAACGCGGAGACGAGCTCGGCCGTTCCGAACAGGAGTGCGGCGGAGGCCAGCCCGGCGACGGCAAAGGGCCAGGGCCGCTTGGAGCCCATTCCGTGCGCGTGGTTCATGATGAGCCTGCCTTCCCGTTGCGGTCGGATCCGGTTCGGAGCCGCGGGCGGAACGGATGGGATCAGGATCCCCCGGATGCGCCATGGAGGAAAGCGCCACGGCGGAGAGCACCTCGGGCCCCGGGCGCGACGGGCAGCCGCCTACTCCCGCGTCGCCCGCTGTCCCGCCCGCGGTTCCCCCTGCCCGGGGCGGGCGGCGCGCGTGGGCGGGGCCCCGGCGTCGTGCGCCTCCTGCGGGTATTCCGTGGCGTCCGCGAGGTCCTCCGCGGCAGCCCGTTCCCGGGCCGCGGCACCGATCCGGACGACGCCCGAGCCGACGACGCAGATGACCGCGGCGATGAGCAGGATGTAGAACGCCACCGAGGCGTAGCCGTTCGCCGACGTCCCCGGGTTCAGGAACGGGTACGGGTACCAGTGCCCATCGGTGCGCGGATCGATGGTCAGCGCACCGCGGACCAGCGTGTAGGCGGCCCACGCGATCGGGAACGCGACGATCCCAGCGAGGGTGCGCGGCGGCAGCCGGCGGCGCCCCGGCGCCACGAGCCAGTCGAGCGCGACGATGACGGGTCCCGCGACGTGGAGGATCTCGTTGGACCAGGCGACGACTGAGCCGATCGGCAGCTCCACGCCCCGAAGCAGCAGGTTGTAGACGACGCCCGTCGTGACCATGTAGGTCGTCGCCGCGGCCCGGACCGGCCCCAGCCAGGCCGGCTCCGGAAGCGATCCGAGCGAATAGGCCGCCGCCGTGGCCAGCACGGCGGCGGCGATCAGATTCGACTCGACCGTGAAGAAGCTGAAGAAGTTCACGGCCACGAAGGCGGTGTGGCCCGCGCCGGCCGACTCGAAGTTGACGGTGTTGATCAGCTGCGCGGTGAGGGCGGCGAAGATCGCGATCGCTCCCCCGACCCGGAGGGCCAGCACCAGTTCCCGCATACGGGAAGCCTACAGCTCCTGCAACACGATCGGGTCGGTCGTGGGCGCCGGGGAACCGCCTTCGGGCTCGACCGTGATGCCGAAGTGCGTGACCCCCTCCATGGGGCCGGTGACCATCGTCAGCTCGGCCGCGGACACGGCCTCCGCGCTGAGCATGCCCGCGGGGGTCGCGCCGTCGCCCGAGATCAGCCACAGCTCGTAGCCGTGGCCGCTCGGCGGTTCGGGCAGCCCGCGGGTCGAGACCGCCATCATGCCTTCGGCCGCCGAGTAGCTCAGGCTCACCGTAGCTCCGTCGTCCAGGCGCTGGACCGCCGTCTTCAGGTCGCTCGACGCGAAGAGCTGATGGAGGGCGGCCTGGCTGGACTGGGCGGCCGTCAGCTGCTCCTGCAGGCGGGACTGCTCGTTCTGCTGCACGGCCACGACACCGGCGAGGCCACCCGTCGCGAGCAGCAGCAGCCCGGCCGCGAGGGCCCACCATTTGGTCGCCGCCGGCACCGCCGGCCCCGTCGGTGCCTCCGAGCCGGGGCTGGCGGCGGGCGGCACGGACGAGGGGGGTCGAGGGGACTCCACGGCCGGGGCGGTCTCGGGATCGCTCGAGCCGGCGTCGGCGTCGGTGTCGACACCGTCATCGGCGTCGGCCGGGGCGGCGACCGCGGGCAGCTGCCGCGTGCTGCGGATGGCGTCCATGACGCTCTTCTTGAGCCTCGGAGGAGGGGTGACTTCGGGCGTTCCCAAGGCCAGCAGTGCCGCGGTCTCCGCGAGCTCGCGGGCTTCCTGCGCGCTCTCCGGGGACGCGGCGGCATGCCGCTCGAACGCCTCCCGTTCACCATCACCCAGCGCGTTGAGGGCGTGCACGCCGGTCATCCGGCAGTCCTTCTCTTCCATCACGCCACCCCCATCATGTCCCGTAGTCTGATCATTCCATCGCGGATCCGCGTCTTAACGGTCCCCACCGGGACCTGCAGCAGTCCAGCGACCTCTTGGTGCGTGTAGCCGCCGTAGTAGGCCAGGCGGATGGCATCGCCTTGGGCCTGCGTCAGGGAGTCGAGGGCCTTGAGCACGCGCTCGCCGTCGGCCCGTAGGACAGCCTGGTCCTGGACGTCGTCGTAGGATTCCTGGAACTCCTTGATCCCCTGGCGGAGGTCCCGGTCACGGCTGGCCTGGCTCGCACGGACCCGGTCGACGGCCCGGCGATGCGCCACGGTACAGATCCACGACAGCGCCTTGCCGCGATCCGCATCGAAGAGGACGGCCTTCTGCCAGACCTCGACGAAGATCTCCTGTGCCACTTCCTCGCTCTGCGACGGATCGCGGACGATGCGGCGGACCAGGCCGAAGACCACGGGTGCCACGGCGTCGTAGAGGGCCTCGAAGGCGTCCTCGTCCCCCAAGGCAACACGGCGCAGCAGATCTTCCTGGGTCGGCGGCCGCTCCGCCGCGATCCGGATCCGTGGAAGGCGCATGGGGTCCACGCTCTCATGCCCGTAGTCCATGTCCCACCCCTCCTCCTGCTTTAGTGTGTCCTCGCGGCATGTGGCGCGGTGTGCCGAGGCGGTCGGCGCGGTCCCCCGGGTCCGGCCGACCGCCGTAACGGCGGGCTACTTCGTCTCTGCCGGCGGCATCAGGACCGCGTCGATCAGGTAGACGGTGGCGTTCGCCGTCTTCACGCCGCCGCAGATGACGTTGGCGTCGTTGACCATCAAGGAGTCACCGCTTCCGGTCACCTCGACGTCCGCCCCTTGAACGGTCGCCTGCAGGCCCACGACCTCGTCGGGAGTGAGCTGGCCGGGGACCACGTGGTAGGTGAGGACGCTCGAGAGCATCTCCGAGTCCTCGACGACGCCTGTCAGATCCGCCTCGGGGATGGCGGCGAACGCCTCGTCGACGGGGGCGAACACGGTGAACTCGTCGCCATTGAGCGTGTCGACGAGGTCGACGTCCGGGTTCAGCTCGCCGGAGACGGCCGACGTCAGGGTCGTCAGCAGCGGGTTGTTGGACGCGGCTACGGCCACGGGATCCAAGGCCATGCCCTCGACGGATCCGGCGCCGTCCGGCACCTGCTCCGCATAGGCGGCACAGCCGGGGCCGACCAGGCCGGCAGCCGGATCCATGGCGGCTTCCGAAGTCGCCGGAGCGGATGCCGGGGCCGACGTGGCATTGCCGCCCTCCGGCGAGGACGGATCCTGGCCCGGATCGGCACCGCCGGCACAAGCCGTCAGGCCCAGTCCGGCGATGGCGACGATTCCGAGGGCTCCTGCGAACCTGCGGTTCAGGGTCTTCATGATGATGCTCCTTCAACCGATCGGCGGTTGCCCGCCGTGGGATCCCGTTTCCGTCTCCGGTACGGGCTGTCGCAAGGCTGTTCGGAGCGGGAAGGGCGACGGATTGGAGCAGCCCTCGATGCCTCACGGAGCACGGACGCCGTGGCGGCCGGAGACCGCCCGGCCCGTCGGTCCCGTCAGCGCAGGAGCGACTCGACCCAGTCCCGCCAGGGCCGCTCCTCGGCGGCCGCGCGCTCGGCCGCGTCGACCCCGTAGAGGTAGCCCCGCACCGTGAGCATGCGCGTCGGGCCGAACTCGGCCGTGCCGAACTCGTAGATCCCCGCGCCGTCGACCCGCAGCGTCACGGATCCGGGATCCCGGGCGATCACCGTCCCGGCCAGCGGCGGCACGCCAGGGGCCGTGACAGCCGGACGACCCGCTTCCACCCCGGCCAGCCCCGCCGCCTCGGCGAGGTCGGGGACTGGGCCGGGGACACCGCCGTCGTCCAGGGAACCCACCCCGGTCACGACGTCGTTCCCGCCCGGCTCGACCTGGACGATGAACTGGGCCGCAGGAAGCCCGGCGAAGTGCGTGTGGTATTCGCGGAGCATCCGCACCGCGCCCACCCATCCTTCACGCGTCGGCAGGATCTGCTCCCTCCAGCGCGGCCCGTCCTCCAACAGGCCAGAGGTCAGGCGCACCACCAGCGGCGCACCGTCGCCCGGATCCTCCACCTCGACCTCCGTGGACCACGGCGGCACCGGGGTGTCCTCGCCCATCCACCCCCCTTCGTCGTAGGAGATCCGGCGCGGCGGGTCCCACGCCGTGATGGTGCCCTCGGAGTCACCGAAGCTCCCGTGGTGCATCGTGACACCACCGCCCTCGCCGGGCTCGACCTCGGCCGGCACGAACCACGCCGTGTAGCCGGGCCCGGTCCCCACCGACTCCCAGACCGCCTCCGCCGCCGCGGCGATCCGTGCCTCCACGACCACCAGGCAGCGGCCGTCCTCCTCCTCGATCCAGTCCGTGATGGCATCCATCGATTCCTCCTGCTCCGTCCGTTCCGTCGGTCATGCCCGGCCCGCGGGATGCGGGCCCGCCGGGCAGCGAAACGGCGGGCCCGGTAGCCCGGACCCGCCGTCGTGTGTCAGTGCCGCTGGCGGGACGTCTTGCCCGTGTCGATGAGCGGGGTCCCCGCGGCCTTGGCGCGCTTCTCCGCGCGCTTCTGCTTGATGCTCTTGCCGACCTTCTTGGACTGGTGCCGGCCTGGATCCTTGATGGGCATGGCGTGCCTCCTCGTTGGGAACGGGGTCCCCGTGGAATCAGGGGTTGCTCCCCCACACCGAACTGTACGCCCGGGCCCGCCGGCGCAACAGGGGCCGATTGCGTCGCCGAGCTCCTGTTCGACCACGGACGGATGCGCCCCGTCCTCACCCACGAGATCCCTGCCACCGTCGGGCTGGTCCGCGCGTTCAGCTACCCCGTGCTGCGGTACTTCCGCACGCTCGGCAAGTGGAACCTGGGAGCACTGACGCCGCAACAGGTCAATGCCCTGACCACGCCGCTTGTTCCCGAGACCTCGGGCATGATCCCGGAGGCGCCGCTCGAGGGCATCGACCGGAGGCTCGCCGACGTCCTGTTCGAGGACGGCCGGGCCACGATCGAGACCCTCGCCCGGCGCGCGTCGACCTCGGAGACGACGGCGGCGCGCAGGCTCGAGTGGATCCTCGCCAACCGCCGGGTGCAGATCCGGGCGCTCGTCGAGCCGCTCGTCGCCGGACGGCCCGTCGAGGCGATGCTCTGGCTCAAGGCCTCCCCCGACAAGGTCGAGCAGCTCGGTCGCTCGCTGGCCTCCCATCCCCAGGTCCGCTACGCGGCGGCCGTCGCCGGCGAGCGCCACGTCGTGGCCGACGTCGTCTTCGAGACCAACGCGGCACTGTACGACTTCACGACACGGTCCGAGTGGACCCGCGACGCGGAGGCGATCGAGACGACCCTCCTGCTCCACGCCCGGAAGCGGGGCGGACGCCTCAACCCCGGTGAGGCGTAGCCCGCGCGGCGCCCCGGTTCCCCTGTGATCCACCTCACCTTTCCCCTGGAGGAGTCGCTGGGACCATGATCCACCGACCGCTTCCCACCGCCGCCGATCCCGCCTCGACGGACCTCCTGGCCCTGGCCAACAACCCCGTGGTCTGGTTCTGCGCCTTCGGCGTCTTCGCCGTCATCTTCGTCCAGACCTTCATCTACATGAAGGCCGCGCGCAGGGCCGGCCCCGAGATCGGCATGGAGACCCGCGAGGTCATGGGCGCCTACCGGGCCGGCGCCGTCGCCTCGGTCGGGCCATCGCTCGCCGTCCTGCTCGTCGCGATCGCACTCCTGGCGCTCTTCGGAACGCCGGCCGTCCTGGTCAGGATCGGGTTGATCGGCTCGGCGGCGGCCGAGACGGCCTCGGCGGGCATCGCCGCGAACAGCGTCGGCGCCACGCTCGGCGGCCCCGACTACACGCAGCAGGTCTTCGCTCTCGCCTTCATCGTCATGAGCCTGTCCGGAGCCATGTGGATGCTCGCCACGCTGATCCTGACCCCCATCCTCAAGCGCGGCAGCAGTTCGCTCGCCCGTGTCAACCCGGCAGCGATGGCGATCATCCCCTGCGCGGCGCTCCTGGGGGCCTTCAGCATGCTGACCATCGCCGAGCTGCCGAAGCCCGCGGTCCACGCCGTCACCGTCGGCGTCTCCGCCGCGGTCATGGCGGGCTGCCTCTTCCTGGCCAGGACGCTCAAGGCGCACTGGCTCAAGGAATGGGCGCTGGGCATCGCGATCGTCGTCGCCCTCTTCACCGCCTACTTCGCCCACACCCTCTAGGACCCGGGAAGGAAACCCATGAGCACCGTCACCGAATCCCGGGCCGCCGCCGGAATGGCCGGCTTCGAGGCCACCACCAACCGCTGGGGCCGGGTCACCATGATGATCGGCCTGGCCCTGTCACTCATCGGCCCCGTCTACGTCGCCTTCTTCACCGGCATGGACCTCGCGGCCCAGCAGATCTGGCTCGCCTTCATCGGCGTCGCGGCCGCCTTCGGCGTCCTGTGGGTCCTGGAACCCGTCACCTACTTCCCGATCCTCGGTTCATCGGCCATGTACCAGGCGTTTATGATCGGCAACATCTCCAACAAGCTGCTCCCGGCGGCCATCGTCGCCCAGTCCTCGATCGGCGCCAAGGCCGGAACCCGACGTGGCGACCTCACCGCCGTCATGGCCATCTGCGGCGCGGCGACCGTCCACCTCGTCTCCCTCCTGGTGTTCGTCGGGTTCCTCGGAACCTGGCTGATCAGCGTCATCCCGAGCGACGTCATCGAGGTCGCCCGGCTCTACATCCTTCCCTCCGTGCTCGGCGCCGTGCTGGTCCAGGCCGTCGTGACGATGCGGCAGCTGCGGCCCACCCTGATCGCCGTGGGGCTGTCCCTGCTCTTCCTGTTCGTCGTCGTTCCGGCATTCCCGACCCTGGGCCTGTTCGCCACCGCGATCGTCGTCGTCCTCACGATCTCGCTCTCGTGGCTGCTCCGTGACCGCACCCGGCACACGGGCCGCCCCGCCGATGCCACCACCGAATCCCAGCCGTAGCGCCGAAGGAGAACCACCCCATGACCACCGCCACCGCAGCCCTGACCCTCACCGAGGCCGAGCGCGCCGATCAGCACGCCTTCTACCGCCACCTGCACCCCCACCCGGAGCTGTCGATGCAGGAGCACGCCACCGCGGCCCTGATCGAGGAGCGGCTGGAAGCGCTCGGGATCGAGCACTTCCGCTGCGGCGGGACCGGCGTCGTCGGCATCGTGCGCAACGGCAACGGCAACGGCCCGGTCGTCGCCTACCGGGCGGACACGGACGGCCTGCCCATCGCGGAGGACACCGGGCTCGACTACGCCTCCACGGCGACGGGCCTCCTGCCCGACGGGTCAGAGGTCCCCGTCATGCATGGCTGCGGACACGACACGCACGTGGCCACCGCCTTCGGCGCGCTGACCGTGCTCCTGCGCCGCCGCGAGGACTGGGCGGGAACGCTGGTGCTCGTCTTCCAACCGGGCGAGGAGACCGGCGCCGGCGCGGCCGCCATGGTCGCCGACAGCCTCTGGGACAAGGCCCCGCGGCCCGGAATCGTCCTCGGCCAGCACCTCATGCCCCTCGCCTCGGGGCGCGTCGCCTACTCGAGCGGGAACACGATGGCGATGGCGGACTCCCTGCGGGTCACGCTCTTCGGCAGGCAGTCCCACGGCTCGCAGCCCCAGGACTCGATCGACCCCATCGTCATGGGGGCGCACCTCGTGACGCGGTTGCAGACCATCGTCTCCCGCGAGCTGGGGCCGCTCACACCGGCCGTCGTCACGGTGGGCACGTTCCATGCCGGCCTGAAGGAGAACATCATCCCGGAGCGGGCGGAGCTGACCCTGAACATCCGGACCGCGGGCGAGGAGGCCCGGTCGCGGGTCCTGGAAGCCGTCGAACGCATCGTCGCGGCCGAGGCCGCCGCCTCGGGAGCGCCGAAGCCGCTCGTCGAGCCGATCTCCCGGTTCCCGCGCCGCTACAACGACCCCGCCGAGACCACCCGCGTCGCGGCCGCCTTGGGCCGGGCGCTCGGCGAGGACCAGGTGCAGCCGCAGCTCATGGGCAGCGAGGACGTGGGGAGACTTGCGGACGCGATCGGGGTCCCGCTCGTGTACTGGTTCTTCGGCGGCTTCGATCAGGCGGCGGGACCGCTCCCGGTCAACCACTCCCCCCATTTCGGCCCCGAACTGGGTCCGGCCCTGGAAACGGGGACGACGGCGGCGGCCGCCGTGTTGCTCGAGTACCTGGGACGCTGACGGAGCCCGGGGAACGGACTGGGGCGGTGATCTGACAACAGACGAAAAGAGGGGCCCGTGGCGCGATGCTGGAACACATGGACCAGACCCTGGACGACCTCAAGCGCCACGTCCTCGGGGCCGGGGTACGACGCCGGACGTCCCCTCCGGGATGACCGACCCCTTGCTCGTGGCCGGGTTCCTCGAGGAATCCGGCGCGGACCTCCTCGCCGTCGCGATCGGCAACGCCCACGGCAGCTACCGCGGCGAGCCGCGCCTGGATGGGGAGCTGCTCGGGCGGATCCGCGGCGCCTCCGCCGGCGTACCGCTCGTACTGCACGGCGCCTCGGGCCTCCCCTCCGGGGACCTGGCCCGGCGACCAGATCGCCGCGGGGCCCTGTCGGCCGGCCGTGATCGGTGCGACGATGGCCGTATGCAGACACCATCGGATTCCACGACGCCAGGGTCCGGATCGGGGCACCGCAAGCGGGGCTCCTCCGCCCGCCACCACGAGGAGGTCTTCCAAAGCCACGAGGAGCTGCGATCGCTCGCGCAGCGCCGCCGGGAAGCCGAGGAAAAGCTCGAGAAGCACTTGAAGGAGCAGGAGGCGCTGCACCCCAGGCACCACGACGCACACGCCGCACCGCGGCCGCCGGCGCCGGATTCCAGCCCCGATTGACCCCGGACCGCGAACACGCCGGAGTGGCCATCGGGCCGGTATCGCGCCGAGACCTGCCGAAGCGTCCGCGACGACGCCTGGATCAGGAGAGCAGGAGCGCCCGGGCGATGGCGGTGCGGCGGCGTTCCGCCTCCTGGTGCCCCTCGCTGCCGAGCCGCGAGCGGAGCGGGCCGGCGAGGGTGTGCATCAGCGCCAGGTAGCGTTCCGGCGGGGGCACGTAGCCCATCAGGGGTCCGCCCTGCGAGTTCGTGTAGCCGATGACCTCCATGGCCCGGTTGACCAGCTCGTGCCTCGCCATGGAGTCCCGCGCCGCTTTAAGCCCTGGGCCTCCTGCGGTGACGAGGAGCTCGATCACGGTCTCGTCGCGGAGCGTCCCGTGGCCGCGGTCCTCGATCCAGTCGACGACCCTCCCCCACAGGTTCTCCGGCTTCGACGCGAGGCGCACCGCGCCCGTGCCCGCGGTCAGGCGCTTGCCCTGCCGGCGGGCGAGCTTGAGTTCCAGGGCCATGGTCCGCAGCCGGGCGACGACCGGGTATCCGTTCTCCGTCTTCTGCTCGGTTCCGTAGGGGTGCGGATCCTGCCAGCCCAGCTCGTCGACGATCCGGGCGACCTCGACCTTCTTGAGACGGTTGGTGTCCGTGAGCTCGAAGCCCCGCTCGTGGGCCTCGAGGACGAACCAGATCAGCGGCTTCAACAGGGTCTCCAGGTCCAGACCGGCAGCGGCCAGCACCGCGTCGACGCCGGGAGCGACGAGCGGATCGGCGGCCGAAAGAGGCTGCTCCCCCCACAGCCCCGCGGCACGGGCCAGGCTCCGCAGCCAGCGCCGACCGTAGGAATCCTGCTCGGCGATCCACCGCAGGCCGAGCGCCTGGGGCGCGGCCCCGGCGTCGTCCCCGGCACCCGGACCACCCACCGCGGCGCGGACGGCGGCGTTGGCGAAGCCCGCGTCGAACTCGCCCGGATCGAACTCCCCCGTCAGGCCCGCCATGCCACGCACCCACTCGAGCGTCTGCCGCTCGTCCTCGGAGAGTTCGCCGTCACGCCGGGCCCATAGTTCCAGGCACTGCCGGTAGCCGCCGATCCCGCCGCTGTCCTCGAGCGGGGCACGGCGGGCGCCGTCGAGCACGGACGCCAGCGGCTCGCCGTCGGCGAAGGGGCGCGAGGAGATCAGCCGGAGCTGATGGATCCAGGAATCACCGAAGTCTTATTCGTAGTAGAGGTTGCCCTGACCGATCGAGAGCGCCCCGCCGACCGTCTCCTCTTCCTCGGGGAAGCCCTCGAGGCCCTCGTCGATCGAGGACTCCATAAGCCACGTCCGTGGCACCACACGCAGGGCCCGGCGGACGTCCTCGTCGGGCGAGCGGTCCATGAACAGGTGCAGGTGGTAGCCGTCCCAACCGAACGCCTCCTGGAGCACCTTGTGGAAGCGGTCCAGCGGCAGCGTTGAATCCACCTCGACGAGGCGCCAGATCGACGGATCGGCCCCGAGGATCTCGGCATGGATGGTCAGCAGTTCACGGGAAGTGGCCATGCGTCCATCCAACAACACGAAGCGGCCGCCTCTCGTGCTCCCCGGGGCACGGCCTGCCGCGCTCGCGGGGGCCGGACGCGGATCACGGCTCGGAGAATTCTTCGCCTCGAGGGGGAACGGATCGGCGCCTGCGGCGCGATAATGCGGGCATGATCAACGGCATCCCGCTCCACCCGCTCATCATCCACGTGGTGGTGGTCTTCATCCCGCTGACCGCCGTCTTCGCGGCCGCGGCGCTGGTTCCGCGGTGGCGCATGGCCATGGCGCCGCTGGCCGGGCTCTTCGCGCTCGCCTCGGTCGCGGGGGCGATCGCGGCGCGGGCCACGGGCGAGCAGCTGCTGGAGACGACCGGTAGCTCCCCGATCCTGGAACGCCACGAGGAACTGGCCGAGTACATCGTGCCGCTCACCGTGGCCACGGCCGTGTTCCTCGTCGTCGCGGCCGTGCTGCACCTGGGACGCCCCGGATTCGTCGCGCAGTTGAACGAGGGTGCCCTGGCCGGTGTCCCGTGGGTGCACACGGCGCTCAGCGTCGTCGGGCTCCTGTTCGCCCTCGCGTCGACCGTCCAGGTGATCCTGATCGGCGACGCAGGCGCCCAGTCGGTGTGGCTCGGCGGCTGAGGCCGCGCTTTCCAGCCGCTATCCAGCCGCTATCCAGCCGCTGTCTGACCGCGCTATCCGGCCGCCTTCTCGACGGCGGCCAGGATCAGCTCGCGCAGCTCGGTGGGGCGCGTGAACTGGGGCCAGTGACTCGTGGGCAGCTCGATGATCTCGTAATCCTTGATCCTGCCGAGCTCTGCCACGTACGGGTGGTCCTTGGCGATGAGCTCGCGCAGGAGATCCCCGGGCATCTCGCAGGTGATGACCGTCGCCGGGACGTCGTAGCGGCGCTCGTTGCCGAGCACCTGAGCCTGCTCCGCAACGCCCCGGGGCTGCGGAATGGCCCGGGCGCGGAAGGCCTCGCGCAGCCCGTCGTCGAGATCGGCGAGGCTTTCGTCGTCGAAGACCTCCCAGTCCGGCAGGGGAATCGAGTCGCCCTCGGCCGGTAGCTCGTCGTTGATCACTCCGCCGTGGCCGAGCGGTCCCGAGTCCACGTAGACCGCCCGCGCGACGCGGTCCGGCCGGGCATCGACCACACCGTGGATGATGGCGCCGCCACCGGAGTGGCCGACGAGCACGACCTGGCCCTCGAGACCGTCGACGACCTCGATCACGGCGTCGATGTGGTCGCGCAGGCCGATGCCCGCGCGCGGGGCGTCGACCGATTCGAGGCCTGGAAGGGTCAGGGGGTGCACGGTGTGGCCGGCGGCGAGCAGGGGAGGCAGCACGTCGTCCCATGACGACGCGTCGAGCCAGAAACCGGGTACGAGGATGATGTCCATGCCCCAGACGCTAGCGGAGGGCACCGACAGTGGGGAATGGGGGCGGCACAGGCCAGCCGACGGCCCGGGACGGCTCCCGCCCATCGCCCGCGGATCGCCCGGGACGCTCGGGCGCGGCACGGGCATCGCGCTTCCTCCTGCCTGTCGCGGGCACCTTCCCCGGGGCCAACGCATGTGGGAGCGTGGCTCGCATGGTTGAGGAATTCGATGCGATCGTCATCGGCATGGGCCCTGGAGGCGAGGTAGCGGCCGACCGCCTGCTGTCCGCCGGGAAGAAAGTCGCGGTCGTCGAGAGGGAACTGATCGGCGGCGAGTGCGGATACTGGGCCTGCATCCCTTCCAAGACGCTCCTGCGCGGGCCCGAGGCGGTCCACGCGGCGGGCCGCGCTCCCGGCGCCACCGGCGCCGTTCTGGACTGGCGCGCGGCAGCGGAGTACCGGGACGCCATGGTCCGCCACCTGGACGACTCGGCACAATCGGCAGCCTACGAGGAACGTGGCGCCACGGTCGTCAAGGCACACGCCACGGTGACCGCCCCGGGACGCGTGGACGCAGGAGGGCGCACGCTGCAGGCACGGAACCTCGTCATCGCCACCGGAACCGTTCCGGAGCTGCCCGCGCTCGAGGGGCTCGGGGACATCACCGTGTGGACCAACCGGGAAGCGTACTCCGTGCAGGAGCTGCCCGGCTCGGTGGTCGTGGTCGGAGGCAGCGCCGTCGGGGTGGAGACCGCGACGTTCCTGGCCGGCTTCGGCGTCCGGACCACGCTGGTTCATCGTGGCCACCGCCTCCTGTCGCGGGAGGAGCAGCGCGTCTCGGAGCTTGCCGCCGCGCAACTGCGGGAGGCGGGCATCGACGTCGTCCTCGGCGCCGCCCCGCACCGGGCCACGCGGCGCGGCGGGCTCAGCACCCTCGAGCTCAAGGGAAGCGGCGGCCCACGGGAGGTCTCGGGGGATGCCGTCGTCTTCGCGACGGGACGCCGCCCGCGGACCGACGGCCTCGGGCTGGAGGCGGCAGGCGTCGTCGTGGACGATCGCGGAGCCGTCGTCGTCGATTCGACGTGCCGCGCGGCCGAAGGCGTCTGGGCCGTCGGCGATGTCACGGGACGCCTGCCGTTCACCCACGTGGCCAAGTACCAAGGACGCATCGTGGCCGAGGCGATCCTCGGAAGGACTCCCACGGCCGACTACGCGGGCATACCGCGCGTCGTGTTCAGCATCCCCGAGATCGCAGCCGTCGGCTTGACGGCGGGACAGGCCAGGGAGCGGGGCTTCGACGTGGAGGCCGTCGAGCTGGACGCGGCGGAGGCCCTGGCCCGCCCATGGACCTATGAGCGGGACCCGGAGACGCGGCTCGGACTGCTGGCCGACGTCGTCCGTGGCGTCCTGCTCGGCGCGTGGGCTGTGGGACCGCAGGCCGGAGAGTGGATCCACTACGCCGCGCTCGCGATCCGCGCGGAGTTGCCGATCGGGGTCCTGCGCGACCAGGTGGCCCAGTTTCCGAGCTACCACGAGGCCTACCTCGCGGCGCTGGACCTCTTCGAGAGGGTCTGAACCGGGCCCGCGGCACCCCACCCGCCGATGCCCTCCGGCCCCCGGGCCGGGGTCCGTGACCTTGCGCGGCCCGCCGCGCGCTTTTCCATGAGATCCCCTCCACAACCGTCGAACGAGACGATCGATGCACAGGTCACGTGCGTGTGTGCCCTGTCCACGACCCGGCCGGTACCGTGGTCTCCGAAACGGGACGCCGGTCGGCGGTGCGCTACCGGCAGGGCGGGAAGGAGAGGTGGGGATGGACGCGTTGTTCGGCGACGAGCTGATCGAGCGGCCGCGCCGCGAGCTCGCTCCCGGAGCCGTGTGGGTGCCGGGGTGGCTGGCGCCCGGCCAGCAGGCGTGGATCGCAGAGCGCTTCCGCGAGTGGGTCGCGGGTCCGGTGCCGCTCCGCTCGGCCGTGGTGCGGGGACACCGGATGAGCGTCCAGACGGTGTGCCTGGGCTGGCACTGGCGGCCGTACGAGTACACGCGGGAGGCCGTGGACGTCAACGGGAACCGGGTCCTGGACTTCCCGGAGTGGATGGTGCGCCTCGGCCGCAAGGCGCTCCTCGAGGCGGGCGTCGACGAAGGCCGGGCGCTCGCCTACACGCCTGACACGGCGCTGGTTAACTACTACGATTCCACGGCCCACATGGGCATGCACCAGGACCGGGATGAGAAGTCGCGGGCTCCGGTCGTCTCCCTCTCCATCGGGGACACGTGCCGCTTCCGCTTCGGGAACACGGAGCACCGCAACAAGCCGTACGAGGACATCGAGCTCGCGTCCGGGGACCTGTTCGTCTTCGGCGGCCCGTCGCGGCTGGCCTACCACGGGGTCGTCAAGGTGCACCCCGGAACCGCCCCGGCCGGGTGCGGGATCGGCAGCGGAAGGATCAACATCACCATGAGGGAGACGGGACTATGACAGTGGTTGTGGGCGAGGACGGGCTGGCGCGGCCGGCGTGGGCGAGCACGGACCCCCTGATGCGCGAGTACTACGACACCGAATGGGGCATGCCGGTCCGGGACGAGCAGGGGTTGTACGAGAGGATCTGCCTCGAGGGCTTCCAGTCGGGGCTCTCCTGGGCGACGATCCTGCGCAAGCGCCCGGCGTTCCGGGAGGTCTTCGCCGGCTTCGACCCGGACGTGGTCGCCGGGTTCACGGAGGAGGACGTCGTGCGGCTCATGCAGGACGCCCGGATCATCCGCAACCGGGCCAAGATCCAGGCGGCGATCGCCAACGCCCGGGCGACGATCGGGCTGCGCGCCGACGGCGGGCTCGCGGCCCTCGTGTGGTCCTTCCAGCCGGAGACGACCCCGGAGCCGGCCACGTTCGACGAGGTCCCCTCGCAGTCCGAGGAGTCGGTGGCGCTGTCGAAGGCGCTACGGCGGCGGGGCTTCAAGTTCGTGGGTCCGACGACGATGTATGCCCTCATGGAGGCGATCGGCATCATCGACACGCACCTCGTCTCGAGCCACCGCCGCGGCAGCTCGGGAGTCTGGCCGCGCTGACGCATTCCCTGAGGAAAGGCCTTCGTCGATCCACGACAATTCCAAACAAGGGATATTTATAAAGCTTGGATCGCAATCTCAGAAAATTGTTGCAGTGCAACGAAGGTACATTCATAATCATCGATTACAGATCATTCGGCGGTGCCGTTTGTGAATCTGGCACCTTCTATCCATAACTCCACACTCAGACGTCATGCGGCCTAGGCACATCCCTGCCCTCATCCAGTCCACATAGTTCACGCCCGAAAGCCCTGCTTTCGGGCGTTTCTGCATACACCACCCCAAAGGGGCCCGCCGTCAGCGGGCCCCTTTGCGCATCTGCGCGCCCTCGTGTCGGCGTCCTCACCCACCGGAACCCTCGAATCGATTCCCCACTCAATCTGGCACAACCCGAAAGGAGCAGTCATGAACGACCTCACCTTCCGCAACGACGCGGACGACGTCGAAGACGTCACCCTTCTCATCTGGGAAGCCGTCGAAGGACAACTGCCAGGAGCTGAAGAGTGCTTCCGCATGGCCACTCTGCTGGCGGGCGTCTTCCTGCGTCTGCAAGCGGGCGAATCCGGAGGCACCCGCCTCTCCGACTTCCGCGGCACAACGCAAAACGTCAAGGCCCAGTTTGCAAGCCTGCCCGCCGGACACCCACTTCGGAAATTGAGCGAGTTCGTCTACTTTCTGGTCTCGGCCCACCGGGACGATCAGTCCGACGAAGTGAGCCGCGCCGTCGCGTTCCGGGCGGACGAGGCGGACTTCGAGGGCTTCAGGCGATTCCTACCCCGTGAGATCGTCGCCGAGTTTCAAGTGGCCGCCTACAGACAGCGTGCCGGGCGCGCTTCCCTCCGGGTGCCGGCGGACTCGCCAGGCCGGGAGATGACCGCAGCGGAACAGGCTCAGCAGTACCAGTCGGCCGGCGAACACTGGCGGCTCCCCCGGCCGTAGCTTCCGGCGTCGTCGGCCAAGCGCCTTCCCCGAGTCCGACCTGATCTGATCGATCCCCGGGGAAGCTCACGCCCCGGCTACCTGCGCCCGCAGGGCTTCCAGCTCTTGCCTCCCGGGGCGTAGCAGCGCGGACCCGTGTAGCCCGGGTACGGGTTGGACGGCGTGGTCTTGGCCTTCTGCGTCGGAGCCTTCTTGGTCGGTGCCTTCTGGGCCGGCTGGGACTTCCGCTGTTGCTGCTGCTGCGCCTTCTGGGAAGCCGCCCGCTCGGCGGCCGCACGCCGTTCTGCCGCGGCCTTCTCGGCGGCCCGCTTCGCCGCGGCATTCTTCTCGGCCTCGCGCTTCTCGGCGGCCTTCTTCTCCGCAGCCGCCTTCTCCTCGGCCGCCTTCTTCTTCGCGGCGGCCGCTTCAGCGGCGCGCTTCTCGGCCGCGGCCTTCTCCTCGGCCGCCTTCTTCGCGGCCGCGGCCTCCGCGGCTTCGCGCTGGATGCGGGCATCGATGCCCTTCAGTCGCTCGTGCTGCTGCGCGCCGGACGTCCGGGCCGCGACCAGGCCGGCGACGAGCGCTCCCGTCCCCGCCGCCTTGTAGGCCGCGGACGCCACGGACCCCAGCGCATGGCCACCCTCGCGCACCGCCGCGGCGAGTGCATCGGCCGCGGCCAGTGCGGCGGCGCCTGCGGCGACGGCCGCCGCGGCCCCGGTCGCCGAGACGGGCGACAGCGCCTCCAACGCCGCGAGGTCCGCGATCGCCTCGTCGACCTGCCCGGGCAGCGTGCACTCGATCGCCGGATCATGGAAGCCCGCCAGCTGCGCGGGCGCCTTCGCCTGCGCGTCGAGCACCTCCTGGTAGAAGCGCCGGTTCGGCTCGAAGAGCACCGCGACGCCGAGCCCGGCCTCCGCGATGTCAGCGTTGACGAGCGAACCGCCCTCGTACACCCCAGCCAGGGTGCGCCCGTAGCGGTCGGTCCGTTCGACGTCGTACACCAACCGCACTTCCTGCCCCGGGACCAGACGGCCCTCGAGGAACTCGGTGGCCTCCGGCCCGAGGCACTCGACCGGCTGTCCTGGCGCCTTGGTCTCCGGGGTGTCGACGTTGAGCAGGCGGATGGTCTGCTCCGATCCGCCCACGCGCGCGACAAACGTGTCCCCGTCGATGACGCGCTGGACCGTGGCCCGGTCCCCCTCGCCGAGCGGCAGCTTGACGAACTGCGCCCCGCCCACGGCGATCAACCCGACGACCGACGCCCCGACGGCCGCGGCCGCCACCTTCCCGAACGCGGTCATTCCCCCTGTTGCCGACAACCACCCCATGGCTCCCCCTTGTACTCGATGCGAATGACAACGGGGCCCGGCACCAGCCGGGCCCCGTGTCAGCACCCTAGGGGATGCCGGTGACGGTTTGGATCAGGCCAGCTTGGACAGCGCGCCGCGGCGGCCGAAGAGCACGGTGTCGAGCGACCAGCGGCCCGCGCCGAGCAGCGCGACC
The DNA here is from genome assembly GCF_050563205.1 of Zafaria sp. Z1313. Classification (NCBI taxonomy): domain Bacteria; kingdom Bacillati; phylum Actinomycetota; class Actinomycetes; order Micrococcales; family Micrococcaceae; genus Zafaria; species Zafaria sp. Z1313. Next base: position 23,163 of record NZ_JBNWUK010000001.1, on the reverse strand, counting down.
GTCGCTGCGCCGGCGCCCAGGGCGAGGACCAGCTCGAAGCCGCCGGCCTCGACGAACACCCCGGCCGGGGCATGGACGAGGGCGATGGCGCCCAGCATGACGGCGGCCAGGACGGCGCCGACCGGACGGGCGAGGAGGCCCAGGATCAGCGCGATGCCGCCGGCCAGCTCGAGCGTGGCGACGAAGGGCGCGGCCAGGTTCGCGGCGGGGACGCCCATCTGCCCGAAGGCGGCCTCCGTGCCGGCCAGCGTGAATTCGTTGTACTTCTGCCATCCGTGGGCGGCGAAGAGGAAGCCGGTGACGACGCGGAGCAGCGTCTGGGCGGTGGTCAGCGCCCCCGGGCCGGGGCGCAGGATCGTGTTCGGAGTCGTCTTCGGGCCTGTCGTGTCCTGGGCCGTCACGTTCTGAGTGGTCATGGTTCCTCGCTGGTTCCTGGGGTCATCGGTTCGGTGGCCGCCCAGCAGGCGACGCTCATCGTGTGGAGGTCCCATGGACCGGGCCCTCCTTCCCTCCACTCAAGCAAGAATTTAGTTGTTACTTCAACTAATGTGGGATTTGTCTCGAACGGGTTGACCCGCGGGGGCCCGATGCGATGGAGCACCGGACACCGGCGCGAGGTCAGCCGCCTCCTGCGCCGGGTTTCCGTTCGGTCTCCGAGACGGCCAACGACCATTCGGTCTCCCGGCCCGCGTCGACATGGATGTCGATGAGGCGCCGCCGCTCGCCGATCTCGAACACCCCGCTGATGTCGTTCGAGGCCGCCGCGCACTCGAGTCCGAACCCGCCGGCACCGCCGATCCGCACCGAGATCTTCCCCTCCCCGCGGCAGGCGACGGCGACCGCGATCGCCCCTCCCCTGGGGCGGACGCCTTCGATCGAACCGGGCCCGATCTGCCCGTCGGCGCGCACGAGGAGGTCTCCACCCAGCGCGGGCACTGCTAGCGGCGACACCTCGGTTCCGCCGGCTTCCGCGTCGCCTCCGGCCTCGCCGCCGCCCACCCCGGCGCCGGGCGCGTCGCCGGGCGACGCGGACGGGCTCGTTTCGAGGGTGGGCCATGCAGTAGAGGAAGAGGACGACGCCGGAGCCGGCCCGGGTGCCCCGGTGCATCCGGACAGCAGGGCCGCCGCGCAGGCCACGAACGCCGCCACACCGGCCGCGGCGAGGCGTCCGGCGCCGCGCGCCTTCCAGTCCGCCCGTTCGGGACGGACCTCCGGGCGGACCCCGGGACGGACGCCGGCGCGTGGGCGCGCGCCGGTCGCCCGCCCCTCGCGATATCCGCGGCCCACGGCGCCTCCCTTGCTCGATGCCCGTCAGCCGGCGGCGCCGCTGATCCGGGCCCCCCGGTGCACCGAGCCTACTCCCGCGGTGGGGGCCGCGCTCCGTGCTAGGCGTCCGCGCCTGCTCCGATCTCCCACTCCCAGCCGAGTCCGTCCCCGTAGGGCTCGAAGATCAAGGTGCCCTCGGCCTCGGGAACGTCCAGGACGACGACGCCGCTGGCCTTCTGGGCCGGCCCGATGTCAAACGGCAGAGTCTCGGCGTCGGCGAGGCAGAAGAACGAGGGCATGGTGGCCAGGCTGCCATTGAAGGTCGTCCCGGCGGCGGAGACGAACGTCCACGTGTGCGCCGAGGCGTCGAAGGTCTTGATCCACTGGTCCTCGCCGCCGAGCGCCTTGTGCGTCTCGACGTCCAGGTGCAGGCCGATCAGGCGTCCGTTCTCGGCCTTCTCGGCGAACTGCTCGGTGCACTTCAGGGCCAGATCGACGTCCTTGACCACGAAGTCCACGATGGACTCGCCCTCGGCGTTCGCCATCCCGGCCGCCTCGCCGAGCTTCTTGATGCGGAATCCGCGGTCGCTCGTGGCCCCGGCCGGAGCCGCCGAGGAAGCGCTCGCGGCAGCCGGTTCCTCGGCGCCCTCCCCGGCGCCCTCCGCGGGGCCGGAGGAGGCCGCGTCGACCGCGGGCTCGGCGTCCGGCCCGGCCGGCGCCGCGTCCGAAGCAGAGGCCGGCGCGGCCTGGATCGGCGTGACATCCGGCGTCGAAGGCGACGACGACGGAGTGCCGCCGCACGCGGACAGGACCAGGAGCGCCACCGGCGCCCACAACAGCTGCTTCTTCATGCTTCCCCCAGGGGTCTCGCTGCGGGGTTCCCAACGGCCCCGCCCGTACCGGCGGTGGGCCGGCACTTCCGAAGCTACGAACCGGCACCGACACTTTGGGTCGGCCGCTCTTGGCCGACACCCCAAGTCCGCTGGCGCTCAGCTGGCGCCCCGAGCCCGCCGAGCCCTCCAGCGTCCGGCCGAGGCCTCCAGCGCGCGGGCGTTCAGCCGATGCGCGCGAGCATCCCGGTCTGCGGCCCCACGGAGGACCCCGCGGCCGGCGCCCCCGGCTGGCCGCGGCGGACGAGCAGCGCCAGCAGCACCCCGGCGGCGGCGAGTCCGGCGGCCCAGGCGAGCGCAGCCTGCGGCCCCGGGCCGTCGATCACGATCCCCGCGACGGCGGAACCGATCGCGACGCCGACGAGCTGCGCCGTCGTACTCCACCCGAACGCCTCGGCGACGTCCGCGGCGGGCACCCCGGCGGACGTCATGGTGGTCATCGCCGCGATGACCGGGGCGACGCCCAGCCCGGCCACGAACACCGTCGCCAGGATCCACCAGAAGTCCAGGGACACGGCGGCCAGCGCAAGCCCGACGGCCACGACGCCCATGCGGCGGGCCAGGGAGAAGCGGCCGATCGCGTGGTGTCCGAGCGCCAGGCCCGCCGCGAGGGAGCCGACGCAGAACACGGCCAGGACCACCCCGGCCAGCGCCCCTCCATGGCCGAACACGGCGACGATCGCCGCCTCCAGCATCGCGGTGCAGGCGCAAATCAGGAAGCCGATTCCGGAGGCCAGGCGCAGCGCCGGGCTGCGCAGCACGGAACCGAACCGCCCCGTCGGCGCGGCGGGCACGGCCGTGCGGATCTGCGGGGCCGAGAGGAACCAGAGGCCGCCTCCGGCCAGGAACACGGCGGAGAGCAGGATGCCGAGGGAGGTGTTTACGCCGAGCGCGACGAACGTCGTCAGGACGGGCCCCATGATCCAGATGACCTCCTGGATGGAGGCGTCGAAGGCGAAAAGCGCGGTGCGCCCGGAGGCCGGGACGAGCGAGGGGTAGATGGAGCGCGCCGCGGGCTGGATGGGCGGCGTGGAGATCCCGGCGATGAAGGCCGTAACGGCATACAGGGGCACGGACAGGTCCGGGATCGCGAGCGCGGCGGTCGCGAACCCGGAGACCGTGAGCGTGGTCCCGATGACGCGGCGCATGCCGAACCGCCCGAAGATCCGGCTGGTCAGCGGGCCGGCGACGGCCTGGCCGACCGCGAGGGCGGCGATGACGAGCCCGGCGGCCGCGTAGGAGCCGTGGACGTGCTCGACGTGGATGAGCGCGGCGAGGGAGAGCATGCCGGCCGGGAAGCGCGCGAGCAGTTGCGAGAACACGACGCGGAGCACGCCGGGGGCACGGAAGAGTTCGCGGTAGGAGGCCATGGATCCATGGTAGCCGCGCGTGCAACATAATGCACTATGCTGCGCATCATAGTGAGCTGGACCACGGGGACCCGCGGGTAGACTGGGGCACCGACACCGTCTGGAAGGACCCCCTTGACCGGCAACCAGGACATCGCCGCGCTGATCGGCCAGCGCATCCGCGCCCGCCGCACCGCCCGCCAGTGGACCCTGGACGAGCTCGCGAACCGGGCCGGGGTCAGCCGCCGCACGCTCGTGATGATCGAGCAGGGGCAGGCCAACCCCTCGATCGCCGTCCTCTCCGGGATCAGCGACGCCCTCGGTGTGGCCTTCGTCGCCCTCGTCGGCGCGGGCTCGCCGGACACGCTGCTGGTCCGGCGGGCGGGCGAGGGCGCCGTCCTCTGGGAGGGGGACGACGGCGGGGCCGCCCACCTCGCCGGGAGCCTCCCGGGCGCGAACGTGGCCGAGCAGTGGCAGTGGCGCATGGAGCCCGGCGAGGAGCACCTCTCCAGCCCCCACCCGCCCGGGACCCGCGAACTCGTCGTGGTCCACGCGGGCCGCCTGCGCCTCGGCGTCGCGGGCGAGGAGGTCGTGCTCGCCGCCGGCGATTCCGCGGCCCACCCGGGCGATGTCGAGCACTCCTACTCCCCCGCCGGCCGCGGCGCGGTGGGCTTCTCCGTCGTCGTGCAGTATCCCGCCTCGGCGGCGCCGGCCGAGTAGCCCGGAAGCGGGCACGACGCCGGAACCCGGCCCGCGCGGGGCGGCGCATCGGCGTCCCCCTCCGGAGGGGCGTGGGAGCGGCACCCGGCCCGGGGGACGCCTCAGCGCAGCCGGCACGGTACCGCGGGGGCCGAGCGCTCCAGGCTCCACCTCCGGGCCAGATCCAGGGTCTCCGCGGACGGCGCGACCCCGAGCTCGCGGCGCAGCAGGGCCTGGCAGTAGGCGTACGCGCGCCTGGCGTCGAGCACGTTGCCCTCCGCGACGTGGACGCGCATCACGGCACGGTGGGCGCTCTCCCGCAGGGTGTCGGCGTTGAGCGCGATCATGGCGGCCTCGAGGGCCATCCCGAACGCGCCGCGTGCCAGGAGCTGCTCGGAGAGCGATTCGAGCACGTGCAGTCGCAGTTGGCGGAGGCGTTCGCGGTCGACGATCAGCCAGTCGTCGGTCCAGTCCGGCAGCAGGTCCTCCTCCACCTGGTGCAGCCGCGGCTCGTCGAGCTCGACGAAGCGGCGGCCCTCCATGATCTCGTGGGCCATCTCGACGAGGCGGGAGACGTCGACCTCGACATCGGAGGCGAGGGAGACGTCGTCGTGCCCGGTCAGGAGCAGCCCGGGAGCGATCCGCCCCGCCCTCCAGATGGCGGTACGCAGGCTCGCGAGGGCCTTGGCCTCGGTCGTCTCGGGCCACAGCAGCCCGGCCAGGCGGCTCCGCCCGCAGGCGCCCCGCAGGGCCAGCTTGGAAATGAGCCGCTGGGTCCCCACGGGCACCTCGAGCGGCTGGCCGTCGGCGCTGACGTGGAAACGGCCCAGCAGTTCCACCCGGTACCGCCCCCGCCCGGCCCCCGGCCACACCTCGCCCATCCCGACACCCCCGATCCCTAAGGCACAGCGACTGGTAGGGCCAACTATGCGCCGAGATCGCCCAAAAATCAGCACTTGCGCGGCACCCGGCCCCTGTCCGCGGCGCGGCGAGTGGTGCATCATGGTTCCCAGGACGGCCCCGCGCCGCGGAAGGGAGGACTCCGATGCAGGGAACGGCGACGATCGTCGGGGCCGGAATCGGCGGGCTGGCGGCAGCGCGCGCGCTCACGGCCGCGGGGTGGGACGTGACCGTGCTGGAGCGCGGACCGTTCCTGTCCTCGGCGGGGACCCAGCTCGGCATCTGGCCGTCCGCGTGGCGGGCGCTCGAGCGCCTCGGCGTCGCCGATCACCTCACGGCGGGCGGGGCGGGGCTCCAGCGCGGCGAGATCCGGCGGCCGGACGGACAGGTCCTGGCGGCCTTCGAGACGCGGGGCAACCTCCGCACGGTCCCGCGGACGGAACTGCTCGAGGCCCTCTTGGCGGGGCTGCCTCCCGACACGGTCCAGTGGTCCCGCACCGTCGGGCCCGAGCGGCCGGCTCCCCCGGCGGACGTCGTCGTGGCGGCGGACGCAATCCACAGCGCCGTGCGCGCGGCGGCGTTCCCTCTCGCCCGCGTCCGGGACACGCAGGTCGTCGCCTTCCGCGGGGTCGCGCCGATCCCGGCCGGGCAGACCTCGGAGACGTGGGGCAGCGGGCTGATCTTCGGCATCAGCCCGTTCCCGGGCGGCGGCACGAATTGGTACGCGGGCGTCGCCGCGGGGCTCGCGGGAGAGCGCGACGGCGACTGGCCGGGGCTGCTGCGCGCGCTCTACTCGGGATGGCATGCGGACGTGCAGCGCGTGCTCGACGCCGTGCCCGGGGACGGCGTGGACCGGCGCCGGATCGAGGAGTCGGTGCCGCTGCGCTCCTTCGTCTCGGCGAACACGGTCCTGCTCGGCGACGCGGCGCACGCCATGGCGCCGCACCTGGGCCGGGGCGGCTGCGAGGCGCTGACGGACGGGCTGGTCCTGGCCGAGTGCCTGCTGGCCTCGCCGACGGTCGCCGACGGACTGGCCCGGTACGACGCGGCCCGCCGGCGCCGGTCCCAGCGGATCGTGCGGGCCTCGGCGGCGATGTCGCGCGTGAGCAACCGCACCCGCCGCACGGGCCTGCGCGACGGGCTGATCGCGACGGCGGGGCGCCTCGCGGCGGCGCGGGGTTCCTAGCTCTACGCCGCGTGGCGGTCCGTGACCTCGAGCGCCCGGTCGATGATCTCCAGGCCGCGGCGGACGTCGGCCTCGGACGTATTCAGCGGCGGCACCACGTGGATGCGGTTGAAGTTCGCGAACGGCAGCATCCCGGCAGCCTTGAGCGCGGCCACGAGCTCGTTCATCTCGGGCGAGGAGCCCCCGTAGGCCGCCATCGGCTCGCGCGTGGCACGGTCCTTGACCAGCTCGATCGCCCAGAAGACGCCGAGGCCGCGGACCTCTCCGACGCTGCGGTGCCGCGAGGCGATCTCCCGCAGCCCGGGGCCTATCACGTGCTCTCCCAGCCACGCGGCGTGCTCCACCATGGACTCCTCGCGCATCGCGTTGATGGTCGCGACGGCCGCCGCGCAGGCGAGCGGGTGCCCGGAGTAGGTGAGCCCTCCCGGGTAGGGGCGTTCGACGAACGTCTGGTAGACCGCCTCGGAGATCGCCACGCCGCCGAGCGGCACGTACCCGGAGTTCACGCCCTTGGCGAAGGTGATCAGGTCCGGGACCACGCCGAAGTGGTCGACGGCGAACCACTTCCCCGTCCGCCCGAAGCCGGCCATGACCTCGTCGGCGATGTAGACGATCCCGTGCCGGCGGGTCAGCTCCCGCACGCCCTCGAGGTAGCCGGCCGGCGGGACGTAGATGCCGGCGGTCCCCGGAACCGTCTCCAGGATCAGCGCGGCGATGTTCTGCGGGCCCTCCAACAGGATCATGTCCTCGAGGTGCCGCAGCGCCCGTTCGGTCTCCTCGGCCTCGCTCGTGGAGCCGAAGTAGGAGCGGTACGGGTAGGCGGGCATGAAGTGCACGACGCCCGCGTCGCCGTCGTCGTTGGCGAAGCGGCGGGGATCCCCCGTGACGTTGACGGCGAGGTGCGTGCCGCCGTGGTAGCTGCGGTAGGCGGCGAGGACCTTGCGCCGCCCGGTGTGCAGGCGGGCCATGCGGATCGCGTGCTCGACCGCTTCCGCGCCGGCATTGGTGAAGAACACGTGGTCCAGATCGCCGGGGGTGAGCTCCGCGATGAGCCGCGCGGCCTCGGAGCGGGCGTCGTTGGCGTGCTGCGGCGCGACGGTGCAGAGCTTGGCCGCCTGCTCCTGGATCGCCGCGACGACCCGGGAATGCTGGTGGCCGATGTTGGTGTTGACGAGCTGGCTCGAGAAGTCCAGGAGCCTTCGCCCCTCGCCGTCCCAGACGTGGGAACCCTCCGCCTTGAGGATCGTCATCGGCGTCAGGGACCCCTGGGCGGACCAGGAGTGGAACACGTGGGCGCGATCGAGCTCGTAGGCGCGGCGCCCGGCCTCGATCTGCTCGGCCGTGATGCCTCCGTCCGGCCCGGGCCCGTCCGTGGATCCGCCCGCCGCGGGATCCGTGGCGCCGGGTACGACGCCGGGGCCCTCCTCGGGGGCGTCGGCTGCGGTCGTGGTGTCGGTCATGGCGGTTTCCTTCCGGGCTTGCTCGGCTTTGCCTCTAGGATCGCACGTCCGCCGGCTGCGGCAGGGCGGCGAGGATGCGCTCGGCGGTCCGGCGCCCCATGCGCACGGCGCCGTCGACGTGCTGGTATCCGGCCCCGGCCAGGTCGGAGGAGGCGAAGAGGAGCGGCCCCACGGCCTCGTGCTGCCGCGGCCCGTAGCGCAGGAGCCCGCCGAGGTCGTAGCTCGTGGCGTAGGCCCCGCGGGTCCACTCCTCCGAGCCGAAGTCGGACTCGAAGTAGACCTCGGGGTCGAGGGCCTCCGGGCCGAGGAAGCCGGCGAGCGAGGACAGGACCGCGGCCCGGCGCTCGTGCTCGTCGAGCGCGAACACGGCGTCGGCCTTCTCGTCGGAGACGAAGCCCACGAGGGTCCCGCGCGTATCGCCGTGCAGCGTGTTGTCGTAGACCTCCTGCACGAGCCCGTCGGGGCTGAACCCGGTTCCGGAGAGGCTCTTGGCGCGCCAGAAGGGGGTCGGATACACCGCGTGGACCTTGATCACGAGGCCCATGGACTGGTGCTGGTGGGCCAGGTGCTGCCAGCGCGGCAGGGGCGGGTCGTAGCTGATCCGCGAGTACAGGTTCGGCGGCACGGCGACGACGGCCTGCCGGGCGCGCACCACCACGTCCGCGCCGTGGGCGGTCACGCCGTCCTCGTCCCATTCCAGCCGCAGCACGGGGTTGGACAGGAACACGTCGTCCCCGAGCTCCTCGGCCATGCGCTGGGAGACGGCCTGCATCGTGCCCTTCACGCGCCGGTCCAGGATGAACCCGTCGTCGACGAGGTTCGAGAACGATCCCGCGGAGGCCGCCATGAGCACGGCCTGCAGGGCGGAGAAGGTGTGCGCCGGCTTGGTGAGCATGCCGCCCGCGATGAACAGGCCGATGTTCCGGCACGCCTCCTCGTCGTCCGAGTGGGCGCGGAGCCAGGCGTGGAAGGAGACGGAGTCGAGCTCGCGGGCCTGCGGGTGCTCCCACGGGTGCTCGGGATCGGTCTCGGCAGCAAGCCGGTCCAGGAGCGCCGTGAGCCGTTCCATCGCCTCGAGCGTCGCCCGCGCCACGGGGAAGTCCTCGCCCGCGTACTCGTGGCGCGTGCCGCCGGGGGCGATGAACACGCTCGCGCCCTCGCGGTAGCGCGGGTAGGTCTCGAGCCGGAGCTCGTCGAGCAGCTCCAGGAGCGCGGTCTGGTCCGGGGAGACCCACTGGCCGCCGATCTCGAGGGTCGCTCCCCCGATCTCGCGGGTCCAGGTCCGGCCGCCGACGCGGTCGCGGGCCTCGAGGACCGCGACGCTGCGGCCGGCGCGGCTCAGGGCGCGGGCGGTGGTGAGGCCGGTGGGTCCGGCGCCGATGACGACGACATCGCGGTGCAGCGTTGCCATGGGTATCACGTGCTTCCTGGCTCGGGGCGCCCGGGGGTTCCGGGTCGTGTTCTGTGTCGGACAAGTAAATGAATCGCATTCATTTATAGGATGATCGTACGGCATCCTCCCCGGCTTGGGAAGGACCAGGATTTCGGGAGGGCTCGGATGGTCGAGGAGAACGACGCCGGGGCCGCGCCCCGGGCGCGGAACGGCGCCACCGGGACCCCCGGGCGCGGGACGAACCATGTGCCGGGCCGGTCCCCGGACCCGGCGTCGGCGCCGTCACCCGGCCCGGCCTCCGTGCAGTCACCCGCCCCGGCCCCCCCGCGGGGCTCCGCCCCGGCACCCGGGCCGAAGCGCCGGGCGGGACGGCCGCGCACCGCGGTGCTCTCGCAGGCGCACATCACGGCGGCGGCCCTGGAGATCATCGGCGAGCGCGGCTACGAGGCGCTGACGATGTCGGCACTCGCGTCGCGGCTCGGCGTCGCCCCGTCGGCGCTCTACAACCACGTGGCCAACAAGCACGAGCTCCTGGCGTGGGTGGAGAACTCGGTCATGGCGGAGGTGGACCATTCGGGCTTCGGCATGCTGCCGCTGCGCGAGGCGCTGCGCCGCTGGGCCGTGAGCTACCGCGACGTCTTCGCCCACCACGGCCCGCTGATCCCCGTCATCGCGGTGCTGCCCGTGGGCGGCGCGCCCGCGACGGTCACGATGTACGAGGCCGTCGCGGCCGGCATGGCCGCCGGCGGCTGGGAGCGGGCCCGGATCATCCCCGCGATCGTGGCGCTGGAGTCCTTCATCTTCGGCTCCGCGCTCGACGCGACGGCGCCGCGGGACATCTTCGACGCGGCCGGGGGACGGCGCGGGGGCGAGTTCGCAGCGGCCCTGCGGGCCCAGCGCGCCGAAGGCGTGGACCCCGCCGACGACGCGTTCTTCGCGGGCCTCGACGCCCTCCTCGATGGGCTCTGCCCGCAGGTCCCCCAAGAGACCTGAGCCGCACGGCACCGCAGGCCCGGCCACGACGCCCGGTCGGCGCCGGAACCGGTCGCCCCGGGCGACGGATCAGCGGGGCGGGGGCTCCGCCGTCGTCCTGAAGAAACCGGGACGGCGGCGGCCGGCGCGGATCAGGAACAGCGCGCCGACGGCGAGGATCCCGACGCCGACGACGAACACGAGCCCCACTCCCCCGATGTGGGATCCCGAGCCGTAGCCCGGGTCCCAGCTGTCCACGGCGGTCTGCGCGAAGGCCGCCGTCAGCGCCAGTCCGCCGGCCAGCGGGGCCGCGCAGCGCAGCAGGAAGTTCCGCCAGGATGTCAGCGCGCTGCGGCGGAAGTACCAGGCGCAGGCGAGCGCGGTGATCCCGTAGTAGAAGCAGATCATCATGCCGAGCGCCAGGATCGTGTCGTTCAGGACGTTCGTGGACAGTACGCGCATCAGGGCGTAGAAGCCGGCCGAGACGACGCCGGCGAAGACGGTCGCGAACGCGGGGGTGCCCCAGCGCGGGTGGAGCCGCGCGAAGCGGTGCGGCAGTGCGCCGTGGTGGCCCATGGCCAGCAGGGAGCGTGCCGGGGAGATCATCGTGGACTGCAGCGAGGCGGCGCAACTGGAGAGCACGGAGAGGGAGAGCAGGATCGCGAAGGGGCCCATCACCGGGTGCGCGAGGGCGGCGAATATGTTCCCGGCGTTCTCCGGGTTGGCCAGGCCCAGGCCCTCGGTCCCCGTGCCGGCGAAGAGGGTCGCCGCGACGGATCCCGCCAGATACAGCGCCAGGACGACGACGGCGGTGACGCCCGCCGCGATGCCGGAGGTCCGCCCGCCGTCGGTGGTCTCCTCGTTCATGGTCAGGCACACGTCCCAGCCCCAGAAGGCGAAGATGGACAGGCTCAGGCCCACGGCGAACGCGGAGAACGAGCCGATGTGCAGGGGGTTGAACCAGTCCCAGCTGAACTGCGGAGCCCCCGGCTGCGTTCCGGCATGTCCGATCGCCGAGGTGATGAACCATGCCAGGACCACCACTTGGAAACCGACGAGCACGGCCTGGACGCCGCGCGTGGTGTGCAGGCCGCGGCAGGAGATCCAGACCGCGGCGCCGACGAGCACCAGGCACGTGGCGATGTTGACGAGCGGGTCCGCCGCGAGGTCCGCGAGCCCGGGACGGCCCGTGAGCTGGGCCAGGAAGAGGTAGAGGAAGTCGACGGCGACACCGGCCAGGTTGGACAGGACGATGATGTTGGCCGCGAGCAGCCCCCAGCCGCCCATCCAGCCGGCGCGCGGGCCGAACGCCTTCCATGTCCAGGTGAACGTGGTGCCGTTGTCCGGCATCGCCGCGTTGAGCTCGCGGTAGGCCAGGGCCACGAGGAACATCGGGATGAATCCGGCCAGGAAGATCGCGGGCAGGTGCTCGCCGACCGCTTCCGCCGTGGGGCCGATCGATGACGTGAGGACGTAGGCGGGGGCGATCGTGGACACACCGATCACGATCGCCGCGAGCAGCCCGATCTGCCCGCCGCGCAGGCCCTTGGAGCCGGTGCGCGGCGCGGAAGGGCCTCCCGGGTGGGGAGCCGCGGGGACGGGCACGACGCCGGTGCCCGGCTTCGGGTTCATGGCCGCGCCTCCGTCCGGGGCCGGGAAGGTACTCCCGCTAGGGCCGGCGCGGTGTCGCGTGCCGAGGCGGCGGTCGGGCCGGGCGCGGGGGCCGGGGCGGGGAGGCGCGCGGGCTGCTGCTGCGTGATGCAGTGGATGCCGCCGCCACGGGCGAAGAGCTCGCGGGCGTCGACGCCGACGACCTCACGGCCCGGGTAGGCCTCGGCGAGGACGGCGAGCGCCTCGGCGTCGTTCGCGTCGCCGAACGTGCAGGCGATCACGCCGCCGTTGACGACGAGGTGGTTGATGTAGGAGTAGTCGACCCAGCCCTCGGCGTCGTGCAGGACCGCGGGTGCGGGGACCGGCAGGATCCGCCAGGGGCGTCCAGCGGCGTCGGGCGTGGACTCGAAGACGGCGCGGATGCGGCGGGAGACCTCGAAGTCGGGGTGCGCCGGGTTGCGCTGTTCGTGGAGCAGGACGGTGCCCGGGGACGGGATCGCCGCCGTGAGGTCCACGTGGCCGCGCGTGCCGAAGAGCCCGTTGTCCCGGGTCAGGCCGCAGGGAAGCCAGATGGTCTTCGTGGCGCCGAGGAGGCGGGCGAACTCGGCCTCGACGTCCGCGCGCGTGGCGCCGGGGTTGCGGCCCGGGTCCAGCTGGACGGTCTCGGTGGCCAGGACGGTGCCCTCGCCGTCGACGTGGATGCCGCCGCCCTCGTTGACGATCCGCGCGCTCAGCACGGGGACGCCGGCGAGGCCGGCGACCTCGGCGGCGATGGCCGAGTCCTGGTCCCAGCTCGCCCAGTCCTGGGTGCCCCAGCCGTTGAAGCCCCAGTCAATGGCGGCCAGGGAGCCGTCGGCGGCTCGGACGAACGTCGGGCCGATGTCCCGCATCCACGCGTCGTCGAGCGGGCGGCACACGTACTCCACCGCGTCGCCGAGGTGGCGGCGGGCGTCGGCCTCGGCCGAGGGGTCCACGACCATGGTCACAGGGGCGAAGCGGGAGACGGCCCGGGCCGTCGCGGCCCACGCGCGGCGGACGGCTTCGGCCTCCTGAGGCGAGTCCCCGAGTGTGTAGCCGCCGGACGGGAAGGCCATCCACACCCGCTCCTGCGGGCCGGTCTCGGCCGGCATGCGGTAGCCCGGCGCGACGGCGGTCGCGGTCGGCGTCGCCGCCACCATAGTGTTCTCGGCGCGCATCTCAGGCACCCAGCCCGGCGGTTGCCGTGCGGTCCGCGCGGAGGGAGGCCCCGGCGTCGTCCGCGCCCCCGCGGCGCGCGTCCCGGCGGGAGGGGGCCCCGGCGTCGTCCCGAATGCCCAGCGGTGTGTCCGCGACGGGTTCGGCGAGGACCCCGTAGGTGTCGGGGCGGCGGGTGCGCAGGAAGGGGAAGAGGGTGAGCCAGTCGCGGCGCTGGTCAAGGTCCAGGGAAGCGACGAGCACGGCGGAGGCGTCTCGCGGGGCGCGGGCCAGGACACGGCCGAAGGGATCGGCGATGAAGGAGGATCCGTAGAACGTCAGGGATCCCTCGGCGCCCCAGCGGTTGGGGACGATCATGAACAGGCCGTTGGCGATCCCGTGGCCGATGATGCTCTGGCGCCACAGCGGCTCGGTGTCGAAGCCGGGGTGGTCCGGCTCGGAGCCGATCGCCGTGGGGTAGGCGAGTGCGTCGGCGCCGGCGAGCGCATAGGCGCGGGCGGGCTCGGGGAACCACTCGTCCCAACACGTCGGCAGGCCCAGGCGCAGCGGGGACCCCGCGTCCGTGTCCAGGCCGGCCGGGGCGTGCACCGGGTAGGGATCGGCCGCGGGGCCGGGGCGGAAGTAGCGGTCCTCGTGGTAGCCCGCCGTGCGGGGGATGTGGAGCTTGTGCGTGGCGGCGGCGAGCGTGCCGTCGGGGGCCGCGATGATGGCGGTGTTCAGGCCCAGGCCGTCGTCGGAGCCGTCCTCCGCGGTCGCCTGCTGGTAGAGCGAGGCGTGGACGTGGACGCCGTGGCGGGAGGCCTGTTCGGCGGCGAAGGCGAACGTCGGCCCGCCCAGGAGGTCCTCGGCGGCGTCCGCCGCGCGGCCGGCAGGCAGTGTGTCAGCCGGATAGCGGGAGAGCGTGAGCTCGGGCAGGAACACGGCCCGCGCCCCGTGGCCGGCGGCCCGGGCGATGCCCTCGGCGAGTTCGGCGCGCAGGGCGGCCGGGTCCGGGTTCCAGCGGTGCTGGACGAGTCCGACCACGACGCTGCCGCGCTCGGGCGCCTCCGTCCGGCACTCGGAGGCGGGCGGGGCGAGGGTGACGATCTCCTGCATGGGGCTCTCCCGGGGGTTGCCGCCTCGGAACGGGGTGCGAGGCACTAAATGAATGACGTTCATTATCGAGTATGGCGCACGCCACACTCCCACGCAAGGGGTGATGTGTGTCAGGATCCACCCGGTGCCGGAAACACAGGGAAGTAGGAGCACCCGAGCGAAGGGCCCCACCGCGTGGACACCACCGAGACCACCGAGCAGGACCACCCGCCGCGCGCGACGGCACCGCCCGGCGGGACCGGCGGGACCGGCGGGCCCGGCGGGCAGCACGGATTGGACGGGAGGTACGGGCCGCAAGGGCCAGATGATCCGGTCGCGCCAGACAGTCCGGACGCGACGGTCGCCACGTTTGCGACGGTTGCAACGGTCGTCGAGGGGTTCAACGCGTCCTACCGGGCCAACTATTGGCTCGTCGTGGCCTTCGCCGAACGGCGCCTGGACGATCCGGACGCGGCGCGTGACGCGGCGGCCGAGGCGTTCAGGATCGCAGGGGACCGCTGGCAGGACCCCGAACCTCCCGGGCTGGGCTTCCTCTACGCCACGTGCCGGAACCTCATCGGCAACGAGTACCGGCGCAGGCTGCGCAGCAAGGCCCTCGCCCGCCGCCTTGCGGCCGAACCGGAAGCGGTGGAGCCCGGCCCCGAGGAGGCCCTCGACGCCCATTTCCTCCGCGAGGCCTTGCTCGAACTCCGTGGCCCCGACCGCGAAGTGCTCTACCTGAGCTATTGGGAGGAACCGAGCGCGGCCCGCATCGCTGCCGTCCTCGGCTGCTCGGAATCCGCGGTCTGGGCGCGCATCAGCCGCGCCCGCCGCGCCCTCACCTCGACCCTCCGCTCGAAAGGCCTCCACCATGGCTAAGTCCGACGACTCACTCGGCACCGCTCTGCGCCTTGCCAACCCCTCCCCCGTCGACGCCGACCGTCCCCTGGACCGGCGCGCCGAGGAGGACCTCGAACGGATCACCGCCGTCCCGCGCGCCGAACGGATCGCCGCAGGCCTCCCGGGCACCGATGCGCCCCCAGACGGAGGACCCGCGACCTCGGATGCGCCCGACGACTCCGGGGCCGCCGTCCCCGCTGTGCGCGGTGGAACCGTGCCAGCGGTCCCCCGGCACCACGCATTGCGGTGGGGGCTTGCCGCAGCGGCCGCTGTCGCCGTCGTCCTCGCGGGGTCCTTGTGGGGCACGGGCCTCGGCAGCCGGGCGGCCGCCGCGGTGCCGGCCGTGCTGGGCCCCGTTCCCGACGGCGAGTCGACTTCCGCGTTCCTCGACCGGATCCGTGCGGGCGCAGCGGCCCGGCCCGGCCCGGTCGACCCGGGCCACACGGACGTCGAGCACTGGGAGCTCGGCACCATGTGGGACGCCGCTGCCGGCGCCTACAGCGACACCGTGACGCTGCCGGTCCGCGTCGAGACGGCGCGCGCGGGAGACGGCTCGGGCACGCGGACCGCGACGGTCGGGGAGCCCTTCGGCGAGCCGGGACCGGGAGCCGACTTCACCGCCGTCGGGCTCGACACGCCTCCGGCCCCCGGAACTGAAGCCGACCCCGACGCCCCCCTCGTCGTCGAGGAGGGACCGTTCCCGACGGTTGCGCCCGGCACGGTGGAGCAGGGCAGCCACGGCGCCGGTACCCTGACGCCCACGCTGTTTCCCGGGGCGCCGCCGCGGGAGGCTGCGGCCTTCGGTGACTATCTCGCTTCCTTCCAGCGCCGCGCGGGCGCCATGGTGGGCGACGGAGCGGGCGGGATGTTCGCCTCCGTCGGATTCCTCGCGGGCGAATGGAAGCTCGACGCCGCACAGGAGCTCGCGTTGGCAGAGGCCCTGGCCGGGCAGCCCGGCGTCGAGGTGGCCGGATCCGTCATCGACCGCCGGGACTGCCCTGGCGGTCGAGACCACGGCTCCCGAAGGCACCTACCGCGCGCTGGCGGTCTTCGGCGGCGACGGCTCCTTGCTGGCCATCGAGGAGCAGCTCATCGGCGGGCCGGCCGAGGGCGCGGCATCGGCGCCCGTACCAAGCGTCCTGCGCTACATCGCCATCGGATGAGTACCTAGGATCTGAGGGTGGAACTTCCTGAACCGGACCGGGCCGACGCCGCCCGCATGTGGGCCTCCTACCTCGCCTCGGGCGCCGAGATGCACGGGGAGCGGGACATGCCCAGCGTGGAGTACTTCGGCGATTCCCCCGCCCTGGCGGACGAGCTGCTGGGACTCGTGCTGTCCGGCCGGAAGCGGGCGACGGCGACGCTGGCCGCGGAGTTCGGGGCCGATGGCGAACCGCTGCCGCGGATCGGCGGGCATTGGATCGCGTGCGACGGCGGGGGCGCGCCCCGCGTCGTCCTGCGCACCACGGAGCTGCGGCTGGGGCCGATCACGAGCGCCGACGCCGCCTTCGCCCGCGACGAGGCCGAGGACGACGGCTCGCTTCCGGTCTGGCTCGACGGGCACCGCCGTTACTGGTCCCGCGTCGCCGCGGCGCGCGGCCTCGAGTTCACCGACGCGACGGAGATCGTCTTCGAACGCTTCGACGTGGTCTGGAGCGAGGCGCCGTAGGGCCGACGACCCGGGTCGCTCCGCAAGAGCCACGACCGCGGTGCCGCACGGGAGCCGCTACCCGAGCTCCACGGGAGCCACGACCCGAGGTGTTCCGCGGAAGGCACGACCCGCGCTCCGCTGACCTTCTGCCGGCAGGTGCACCACGCGGTCTTCGGCATCGCTGAGGCGCGCCGCGTCGAGGACCTCGAGGACGTGGACCGCCTCCCGGGCGGGGACGGGCCCCTCCCCTCCCGCGAAGACGGCGAGCGCGAAGCGGCGGTAGTACTCCTGGTACGCGCCTTGGAGGGAGGGTACCCGGACCCGGCCGTCCGCCGTCGTCAGCGTCCCCCAGCGGGACTCCTCCTCGTAGCCCCACCCCTGCGGGTCGACGGCGGGGCGGCGGCCGGCGATCGCGGCGTCCGCCTGGACGTCCGAGTAGGTGGAGACGTAGTTGCCGCGCGAGCCGAGGAGGCGCAGTTCCCGGCTCTCGAGCCGGTGGGTCTTGCTGCCGGCCAGTCGCGAGCGCACGCCTCCGGCGTGGGTGATGGTCAGCGCGAACCCTGAATCGGTGCGCCCCGCGGGCAGCTCGGTCCACTCCAGCGCCGCATGCACGCCGACGGCCGGCCCGAAGAGCCACAGGGCCTGGTCCACGAGGTGACTGCCGAGGTCCCGCAGCAGTCCGCCGCCGGGTCCGGCGTCGAGCGAGCCCGGCTGGTCCTGGTCGAGGCGGGATTCGAAACGGGCCACGTCCCCGATCGCGCCGGAGTCCAGCACGGAGCGCAAGGTGACGAGGTCGGTGTCCCAGCGGCGGTTGTGGAAGGCGTTCAGCACCACGCCGGCCGACTCGGCGGCGCGGAGCAGTTCGCGGCCGGTCTCCGCCGTCGGGGCGAAGGGCTTGTCGGCCACGACGTGCACGCCGGCGGTCAGGGCCTCCAACACGAGCTCGCGGCGGGTCTCGGGGGGCGTCGTGATCGCGACGGCGTGGACGCCGGAGGCGAGCAGCTCGGCGAGCGAGTCGAAGAGCGGGACGCCCGGGTAGTCCGCGGCGGCGGCCTCGCGGCGCGCGGCGGACCGGGTGACGATGCCCGCCAGCTCGACCCCGTCGGCGGCCTCGATGAAGGGGGCATGGAAGTACCGCCCGCCCGTGCCGTATCCCACGAGTCCGAGCCTGATTGCCGCCGCCATGTGCCGACCTCCTGTGTCTCGATGTCTTGGTCCCGCATCAAGACTTCCCCTGCTTTGTCAGCATGTCAAGACAAACTAGGGAAAGCGCAGTTCGCGGCGTCCCGGAAAATTCCCCGGCCGCAGGTGTCGGATCGGCGGTCCGCCGTTCGTAGAGTGTGTAGCGGCGGCCATCCCGGTCGCCGCACCGCAGGGAGCCGCGAGGCCCCCGCCTTGCCTGAAAGGAGACCGCGATGGCGCAATACCTGATCGCGTTCAACGACGAATGGGTGCAGGAGCACACCTTGGACGAGCTGCGTGCCAAGGGCACCGCCTCCCTGAAGGTCATCGAGGAGATGGAGGCCGCCGGCGTGTTCGTCTTCGGCAACGGCGGGCTCGACGCCTCGACGGTGCTGTGCAATGTCGAGGCCCGCGACGGAGAGCCCGTCTTCACCGACGGCCCCTTCGCCGAGACCAAGGAGCACCTCGGCGGCTTCACGGTGATCGACGTGGCCGACGACGACGCGGCGCGCCACTGGGCGGGACGGCTCGCCGTCGCGCTCGAATGGCCGCAAGAGGTCCACCGCTTTCCGCGCAGGGAAGACATCCTCCACCTGGAAGAAGGGAACTGACATGCCCCGGTACATGCTCTCGGTCTTCGGCCCGACGGAACGCCCCGAGTTCGGCGGCTACCCCTCCCGCGAGGCGATGCTGGAGTCCTTCGCCGACACGGGCGCGTTCAACGACAAGCTCGAACGGGACGGGCACTTCGTCTTCGCAGACGGCCTCGAGGCGGCCACGGCCGCGACCACCGTCGACGGCCAGGGCGGCGAGCCGGTCTTCACCGACGGACCCTATCTGGAGACCAAGGAACAGCTCGGCGGCTTCTGGGTCATCGAGGCGGCCGACCTCGACGAGGCGCTGGCGCTGGCCGCGGAGGGCTCGAAGGCATGCCGCGGCACAGTCGAGGTACGTCCCTTCCAGACGGAGGAATCGGTCCGGGCGCTGCTCGAACCGTGACACCCTCGCCGGACACGGTCCCGCCGGCCACTCCCTCGTCGGACGCGGTCCCACCGGCCACTCCCTCGCCAGACGAGTCGTCCCCGGCTACACCCACGCCGACCACGCCCTCGCCGGTCGACGAGGCGATCACCCGCGCCCACCGCGAGGAGTGGGCGCGGGTCGTCGCCGGGCTCGCCCGCCGCTTCGGCGATCTGGACATCGCCGAGGAGGCGGCGGCCGAGGCCTTCGCGACCGCCGTCGAACGGTGGCCACGGGACGGCGTGCCGCCCAACCCCGGCGGCTGGCTCGCGACGACGGCGGCACGCAAGGCCATCGACCGGCTGCGCCGCGAATCCCTCCGTGGCGCCAAAGACCGGGAGGCGCTGATGACGCGCGACGACGCCGCTCCCCCGCCCCGGGGACCGATCGAGGACGACCGGCTCCGGCTCGTCTTCACGTGCTGCCACCCGGCGCTCTCGATGGAGGCGCGGGTGGCCCTGACCCTGCGGCTGATCGGCGGCCTGACCGTGGCCGAGATCGCCCACGCGTTCCTGGTCGGCGAATCCGCGATGGCGCAGCGGATCACGCGCGCGAAGGCGAAGATCAAGGCAGCCCACATCCCGTACCGGGTGCCGTCGCCGGCGGACGTCCGCGAGCGGCTCGCCGGCGTG
Source organism: Zafaria sp. Z1313 (assembly GCF_050563205.1). Classification (NCBI taxonomy): domain Bacteria; kingdom Bacillati; phylum Actinomycetota; class Actinomycetes; order Micrococcales; family Micrococcaceae; genus Zafaria; species Zafaria sp. Z1313. Next base: position 3,784 of record NZ_JBNWUK010000001.1, on the reverse strand, counting down.
CTCGCGGTCGTCTACCTGGTCTTCAACGAGGGCTACCTGGCCAGCGTGGACGAGGAGCCGCTGCGCACGGAGCTGAGCGACGAGGCCATCCGGCTCGGCCGGCTCCTGCGCACCCTCCTGCCCGACCACGGCGAGGCGACCGGGCTCCTGGCCCTGATGCTCCTGACGGACGCGCGGCGGGCCGCCCGCGTGTCCCCGGCCGGGGAGCTCGTGACCCTCGACGAGCAGGACCGCGACCTGTGGGACCGGGGCCTGGTCAGCGAGGGCCACGCGCTCATCCGGGAGCGTCTGGCCGCGGTGGCCGACGGCGGCGAAGCACCGGGACGCTACCAGCTCCTGGCCGCGGTGAACGCGGTGCACACGCACGCCCTGAACGCGGGCGAGACCGACTGGTCGCAGATCCTGGCGCTCTACGACCGCCTCGCGGCGATCGACTCGTCGCCGATCGTCCGGCTGAACCGGGCGGTCGCGGTCGCCGAGCTCGACGGCCCCGCGGCGGCCCTCGCCGAGATCGACCGCCTGGCCGGGAGCCTCGACGGCTATCACGCCTTCCACGCGACGCGGGCGGAGTTGCTGCGCCGCCTCGGGCGCAACGGGGACGCGGTGTCCGCCTATGACGCGGCGATCCGGCTCGCCGGCAACCCCGCCGAGCGCGCCTACCTCTCCCGGCGCCGCGGCGAGACCGCCCCCTGACCCGACGCCACACGGAGACCGCTCCTGATCCGGCGTAGCTGCCGACTGCCGCGTGAACCGGGCGCCCAGACACCGCCGTGGCGCCTCCGGTCGCGTTTCACGCGCCCCTGCGCCGACCATCCGCCGCCGATGGCCGCCGCGCTGCCGCTGCTCCTACGTCGAGAGGGACACCGCGACGAGGAGGGCCGTGAGCCCCAGGAACGGCATGAACAGGACCAGGTGCAGCCACTTGTGGGCGACGACGACGGCGGCGAACTCGCGCAGGAACGCGCTCGGGAGGTAGTACCGGGCGGTCGGTGAACCGACGACCTGGGCGTCGACCCCGATCCGGCGGGCCAGGAGCGCGGCGCGCAGGGCGTGGTAGTTGTTGGTGACGGCGAGAACGGGACCCGGCCGTCCGGCGTCGCCCTGGATCCGGGCCGAGAACCTCAGGTTCTCCTCCGTGGTGGTGGCCAGGTTCTCAGGGAAGACGTCGCCCGGGTCGGCGCCGGCCGCGAGGAGGTACTCGGCCATGGCGTCGCCCTCGGCCCGCGACTCGTCGGGTCCCTGCCCTCCGGAGGGGATGAGCGCGGGGCGCGGCCGGGCGGCCCGGTAGACCTCGAGCGCCTTGTCCAGCCGGCTGCGCAGAAGCGGCGGCACCTCGCCGTCGATCAGCCGGGATCCGAGGATGACGACGGCGGACGGGTAACCCTCGTGCCGCATCCTTCCGTACGCGAAGGCGTAGCCGAGGTAGACGACGAACACCACGCCGGCGTAGCTGCAGAGGAAGAACAGCAGGACGGCGGCGCCGATCGCCACCGTCTGCTGCGTCATCACGAGACCGAGGGCCAGGACGGGCAGCACGGGGATCGCGATGCCCAGGGCCAACGAGAGCAGGTTGCCGAGGCGGCGGCCCTCGCTGCGCAGCATGGTGATGCCGTTGGCGATGAGGAAGCCGGCCAGGAAGAGGACGGCGAAGGGCAGCAGGAACAGCACGGCGAGGACCAGCCAGCTCGTGGCGGGAACGAGCCCCTGGACGACCTCGGCCGCCCCGAGGAGCCCGAACCAGCAGGCCGCGACGAGGACGACGCCGTTGCGGAGCATCCGCTTCTCGCGGCGCCGCAGCAGGTAATAGACCACGCCGAGGAGGGCGGCGATCACGAGTGAGGTCATGGATCCAGCCTATGTGGGACGCCGCCTTGGGGTCGCGGGACCGTGGGTCCCTCGGACCCGCGGCCTTGGGCCCGCCGCCTCGGAGTCGCGGGACCTTGGGGACTCGGAACCGTGGGGATCGTCGGGTTGTGGTTTAGGTGGGGGTGGCTTGGGGGTGGAAGTAGGTGTTGCGTTGTGGTCTTCGGGCGGGGTCGATGTGGGGTGGTGGGATCCAGTAGGGGGCGTTGTTGATCATGGTGATCTGCCAGCCGCCGTCGTGGACGAGGTGGTGGTGGAAGGGGCAGCAGAGGGCGCCGTTGTCGATGTCGGTGGTGCCGCCGCGTGACCACCAGGTGATGTGGTGGGCTTCGGTGCCGCTGGCGGGGGTGGTGCAGCCGGGGGCGGTGCAGCCGCGGTCGCGGGCGTAGAGGATCTTGCGTTGTTCCTCGGTGAAGAGCCGTTCGGAGCGTCCGGCGTCCAGGACCTGTCCGGCGGATCCGAGCACGACGGGGATCAGCTCGGCTTCGCAGGCGAGGCGGCGGATCTGGGCGGGGCTGACGAGTCCGGCGTGCACGGCTTCGGAGCGTTGGGTGCCCATCGTGGCGAGCTCGCCCAGCAGGGTCTGGTAGTCGATGGTGACCATGACCTGGGGCCGGTTCCCGCCGTTGCGGGGCAGCTTGTTCGTGGACAGGGCGATCCCGACCGCGTTGACGAGTCCCTCGAGTTGGTGCTGGGCCCGCGTCCTGCCATCCGCGGGCGCCTCGGCCGGCTCCCCCTCCACGTCGGCCGCCGCGGTGGGGGCGGGATCGCTGGCGGCGTCTGCGGTGTCACTGGTCTCGGTGCTGTGGGCCTTGGTGTCTCCGGCCCCGTCGGCGTCGTGGGGCGCGGTGCGGGGGCCGGTGCGGGGGTTGGCGGCCGGGGCGCAGACGCTGAAGAGCTGTTCGGCCTGGGCGTCGTCGGTGACGAGTTTGAACACGTGCAGGTTCTGGGACCGGCCCTGGTAGAACAGGCCCTGGAGCGCGCGCTTGGTTTCCTCGCTGGGTTCGCGGCCGTCGGGGTCCAGGAACAGGGTCCAGGTGTCGGCGACCTGGTGCATCGTCGCGGGCCCGTCCTGCAGCACGGTCTGAACGAGGCTGTCTTCCATCGCGGCCAGTTCCGCGGTCCCGCCTCCGGGGCGGGTCCTGGCCGTGGGCGCCGCCTTCTCGACGCGGCGGGTCAGTTGCAGGGCGGCCGGGACCGAGAGCCGGCCCGCGTGCACGGCGGCCGCGGCGGCCTCGTAGCGGGCCGGGAGCGGTTCGCCGGTCAGGGAGGTGCGCGGAAGCAGTTTCCGGGCCGCTTCGAGCCGGGCCCGGGCCTCGGAGCGTGGGATGTGCAGTTCCTTGGCCAGGTAGTCGGAGGTGTCCCGGTACTCGGCCCGCCCGCCGGGTCCCGGGGCGGCACCGAGGAGGGTGATCTGCTCGTCCTCGGCCGCGCGGGCGGCGATGACCTGGGCGCGTTGGACCTCCACGGAGAGCTTCTCGAGTCCGCGCAGCAGGCCCGCGAGCGCGTGCCGGCCCGGTGGTTGGGCCTGGATGGTGTCCGACCAGCCGCGCAAGGCCTCCCGCAGCCCGGCCAACGCCACGGCCCCGCTGCCGGCCCCATCGCCGGCTCCATCCCCGGACCCGTCCGGCAAGGGCGCGGGACCCGTTCCGGGGACGGCCCATCCGTCGTCAGGGACAATGGCCCCGCTGTCAGCGGGCATGCCGTCGCCGGTTCCCGGGCTGCCGCCTGGAGCGGGCCCGGCGGCCGCAGCGGCCGCGGCAACACCGCCCTCCGGGAAGGGCGCGGGATCCGCTCCGGGGACGGCCCACGCGCCCTCCCGGAACGGATCCGCCGGCAGCTCGTTGATGGTCATGAATCCATCATCATCGAAACTTTCTTCGAATGAGCAAGAGTTTCCGGCAACCGTGGACAACACCCC